>CAZLDH010000032.1:0-21992 GCA_964558275.1 uncultured Chitinophagaceae bacterium | reverse complement strand
ATAAAATGAAAAGAATATTATTGGTTTCCGTTATTTTACTATGCTTACAACTTAGCGTCAATGCCCAGGATTTTCACATGCCACAAGCAAGTCCCTCCGTTTCCGTCAACCAGGCATTTTCTACTTCCTTTATAAAATTGGAATATAGCCGCCCTTCAATGCGAGGACGTACTATTTTTGGACAGTTACTTCCGTATGGAGAATTATGGAGAACAGGAGCTAACCAAGCCACTAAAATAACATTTGGGGAGGATGTGTATATAGACGGTCAGGAAATAAAAGCCGGTAGTTATGCATTATATACGATTCCCGGTGAAAATAAATGGACAATTATTTTTAATAAGGGTACAGATAATTGGGGGGCTTCCGGATACAAAAAATCGGAGGATGTCTTAAGATTTAGTACAGAAGTACAACACCTTCAGCACAATTATGAGACTTTTAGCATAAGCATAGAGAATATAACCAATAACTCCTGTAATCTTGTGCTTAACTGGGAAGACACAAGATTGGTTGTTCCGATAGAAGCGCATAACAATGACAGAATTATGGCTTATTTGGATAAAAAATTAAAGAGTGACAAGCCACCTTATGCTACAGCTGCAGATTATTATCTGGAGACCAATCAAAAATTGGATGATGCACTGAAATATATAAGTCTGGCCATTAAAGAGAATCCTAAAGCCTTTCATTTATATTGGGCGAAAGCGCAAATTTATCAGAAATTAGGTCAACATAAAAAAGCTATTGCTGCAGCTAAAAAATCGGCTGAAAAAGCAAAAGGTTCTGCTTATGAAGTGGAATATGATCAACATTATAAGCATATCAAAAACTTGAAATAATTAATTCCCAATATGTATAAATCTTTTTTAACCCTCTGCTTATTCCTTTTATCCGGTCAATTTGTTTGGGCTCAACAGATTCATGGAAGTGATGCTGCCAAAATTAAATTACAACTTGAGAAACTGAATACCTTAGGTCGGGTATTGTATCTGGCAGCTCATCCTGATGATGAAAATACGCAGTTGCTTGCCTATCTGGATAATGAAAAACATTACAGGACAGCCTATCTCTCATTAACACGAGGAGATGGCGGGCAAAATTTAGTAGGAAATGAACAGGGGGCGTATATCGGCTTGATTCGTACAGAGGAATTGCTGGCTGCAAGACAAAATGACGGAGCGGAACAGTTTTTTAGCAGCGCATTGGATTTTGGATATTCCAAAACAGCTAAAGAGACTTTTGCTTTTTGGGGACATCAGCGCATTTTGAAAGACGCAGTGTGGATTATTCGTAAATTTAGACCGGATGTCATCATTTGTAGATTTCCTGAAGATAAAAGAGCAGGGCATGGAAACCATTGGGCTTCAGCTATTATTGCACATGAAGCTTATGAGATTGCGGGAGATGCAACAAAATTTCCGGAACAGCTAAAATATGTAGATCCCTGGCAGCCTAAACGTGTGTTATGGAATACTTACCAATTCGGAGGTACTAATACAACTGATTCAAATCAATTTCACATTGATATAAGCGGTTATAACCCGTTGTTGGGAAAAAGCTATGGAGAAATAGCTGCAGATGGCCGATCCATGCATAAAAGCCAAGGCTTTGGCACGGCACCAAATTATGGTCATGAAATTGCCTACTTTAAAACGATTACAGGCTCTGAACCTCAACAAAGTCTGTTAGATGGCGTTAATACTTCCTGGGCCGGAATAAAGGGCGGAAAGAAGATTGGCAAACGAATTACGCAAACTATTCAACGTTTTGATATGACCCATCCGGAAGCAATTATTCCGGATTTATTCCAGATAAAAAAGGCTATAAGTAAAATAGAAAATAACTATTGGAAGAAACAGAAAATCAAGGAAATAAATAATATAATATTAGCATGTAGCGGTATCTATCTGGATGCCTACTCCAGCAATCCGTATGTTATAGCAGGAGAAGATATTAAGGTGAATATGGAGGCGGTCAACAGGAGTTCAGTTTCGGCTAAACTAAAATCGCTTACTTTGCTGAATAAGGATATTCCCTTGAACAAAAAGCTATCGACTTATAGCCTAACGAAAGATACTTTTCAGGTTGAAGTAGCAAGAAATAGTTCTATTTCACAACCTTATTGGCTCAAAAAACGACATTTTTCGGGCTATTATCAAATTCCGAATCAGCAATTAGTAGGATTACCCAAAAATCCGCCTAAATTAAAGGCTATATTTCATTTAGACATTGCCGGTAATGCAATGTCGGTTTCTCTTCCTGTACATTATAGATATGTAAGTCCGGTCAATGGAGAAATTGAAAACCGATTATTGATAGCTCCTCCCGTTACTGCTAATATTTCTGATGAAGTCTATATTTTTACTTCTCAAAAGCCCCAACAAGTTGCTGTTCATCTGAAAGGATTTAAAAAGAATATTCAGGGAATTGCCCATTTGAAAGTACCTGCATACCTTGATGTACCCAATAATAATATATCTTTTCAATTAGATAAAAAGGGCGCAGAAAAAACAATTTATTTTACCCTGAAACCCAAAAATAAAATAGAATCATCTGCCAGTGATACTATTTCCGTCGAGTTAAAGGTAGATGGAAAAGTCTATAAAAGAGGGATAAAAGTGATGAACCACGGTTATATTCCCAGCATAACTGTATTTCCTCCTTCGGAAGCAAAAGTAGCTTCTATGACTTTAAAAACCCAAGGCCATCAGATTGGATATATTATGGGGTCAGGAGATAAAGTACCGGAAGCTCTGAGACAAATGGGATATAAGGTAAATCTCTTGAAAGACAATGAGTTAAGTGCCGATAATTTGAAAAAATTTGATGCTGTTGTCATAGGGATTAGAGCTTATAACACACGCAAAGCATTAAAATATGCACAAGACGAATTGATGGAATATGTAAATAAAGGTGGAGTACTGGTGGTGCAATATAATAAAAACTATGGATTGGTGGATGCACATCCCGGGCCATATCCCTTTGACATTACCAGAAAAAGAGTAACCAATGAATTTTCTCCTGTAAAATTCTTATTACCTGATGCAGCTGTTTTTAATAATCCTAATAAAATCACAAAAAAGGATTTTGAAGGCTGGATTCAGGAAAGAGGATTGTATTTTGTGGACAATGTAGATACACATTACCGTACCCCATTAGCCATGCACGACCCGAATGAAGCGGCTCTGGATGGTTCATTGATTATCAGTGATTACGGCAAAGGTAAATTTGTATATACAGGATTGGCATTCTTCAGAGAATTGCCGGCAGGGATTCCCGGAGCATATAGATTGTTTGCCAATCTACTGGCTCATTAGGGCAATGAAGCAATATAAATTTTGATGGATGAAAGAGCAAAACCACGATATTGACAAACCACCAATTTTTAAAAGTTGGTCTGCTTTCTACATTGCCATCGTGGTTTGGTTGGTCTTATTAATGATATTTTTCTATTTCTTCACCCAATATTTTTCATGAGTACTTTAGATTGGGTAATATTGGTACTTACACTTGGGGGAATTGTTGTTTACGGGCTTATAAAAGGGCGGGGACAGCAGAACATGGATTCCTATTATCTTGGAAACAGATCCATGGCTTGGTACGTGATTTTATTTTCGATTATAGGAACGCAGGCGAGCGCCATCACTTTTTTGTCCGGTCCCGGACAAGCTTATACCGACGGGATGCGCTTTGTACAATACTATTTTGGACTTCCACTGGCTATGGTTGTACTCTGTGTTACCTTCGTTCCTATTTTTCATCGACTTAAAGTTTTTACTGCTTATGAATATTTAGAAAAACGCTTTGATGTTAAAACGCGTGTATTAACCTCCTTTTTATTCTTATTACAACGTTCACTTTCCACGGGCATCAGTATTTATGCTCCTGCTATTATTTTATCTTCACTGATGGGCTGGAATATTTATTGGACTAATTTATTTATGGGTGGGCTGCTTATTATTTACACCGTTACTGGTGGTGCAAAAGCAGTAGCTCAAACACAAAAATTGCAGTTTTTTATTATTGCCGCCGGCATGTTTCTTACCGGTTATATGGTTGTTCATTTGCTTCCGCAGGATGTTAGCTTCACAGATGCATTGCATGTTTCAGGAAAATTAGATAAACTTAATGTCATTGTTACAGACTTTAGCTGGACGGATAAATATAATATTTGGAGTGGCATTATTGGCGGTTTCTTTCTCGCCTTATCTTATTTTGGCACCGATCAATCTCAAGTGGGACGCTATATTACAGGAAAATCCATTAAGGAAAGCAGAACAGGCCTTCTGTTGAATGGATTTGTAAAAGTACCCATGCAATTTCTGATTTTGCTTATAGGAGCGCTTCTTATCGTTTTTTATCAATTTTATAATGCTCCTGTTCTTTTTAACAAGGCTCAGGTAGAGCAAGTCTATCAGTCACCCTATGCAAATGAACTAAAAGATATACAGCAGGATTATGATGCGCTGACAAATAAAAAAAGGATGCAGGTAGAAAACTTGCTGACTGCCATGCACTCGGATAAAGAGAATGCTACAAATCATTGGCAATCAGAACTGCAAACCTCTATGCATGAGAGCCAAAAACTCCGAGCCGATGCGAAACAAGTTATTACAAAAGCCGATCCTTCAGCAGATACAAATGACACCAATTATATTTTCTTATATTTTGTACTTCAAAACCTGCCTAAGGGATTAATTGGATTATTGATTGCGATTATTTTCCTTGCAGCCTGGGGCTCCATTGCCTCCGCACTCAATTCCTTATCGGGAACTACTGTCAATGATATTTACAAACGCTTGGTAAAGTCGGATGCCAGTGATAAACATTATCTAAATGTTTCCAGATGGAGCACCTTACTCTGGGGAATTCTAAGTATTCTGGTAGCACAATTTGCTAATAAAATGGGAAGTTTAATTGAAGCTGTAAACATTTTAGGATCTCTGTTTTATGGAACCATTTTAGGCATCTTTCTTGTCGCATTTTACATCAAAAAACTTAGAGGGACACCTGTTTTTATCGCAGCATTAATAACAGAAGCAATAATCATATTTATTTACCTGGCTGATATTATTTCTTTCTTGTGGTTGAATGTAGTAGGCTGCATAGGAGTTATTCTTTTTGCTTTCATTATTCAAATGATGAATAGAACAGGAAATAAAAAAACAGTACTTTCTACGCCGTCTTGATATACTGAAAGTGCATATTTAGCCATATTCTTTTATCCGAATAGCCAGAGTTTATAAGCTTTAAGCATGGGCTAAAGATGATTTTTTCAACCCGGCTTTGATAGAGAGAAAACCAATGATTCCTGCAATCATTGAGCTTAGTAGAATAATTAACTTTGCATTGTTAATAATCATTTCATCTTCAAAAGCAAGTAAGGTGATAAAAATAGACATGGTAAATCCAATACCTGCCAAAAATCCAACACCTATTATTTTCCTCCAATTCAAATCAGGAGGTAATTGACAAAGTCCTATTTTTTGCATAATAAAAGTCAATAGAAATATACCGATTGGTTTGCCTAAAATTAAACCAAAAGCAATGCCTAAACTATAAGTTTGGGTCAACGTCTCCCCAAAATTTCCACTAATAAAAATAGCGGTGTTGGCCAACGCAAAAATAGGAAGAATAATAAAAGCAACAGGTTTGTGTAAAAAATGTTCTAATGTATGGGAAGGGGAGGGTTTAGATCCTTTGCCTTTAAATGGAATGGCAAAAGCCAACAAGACTCCTGTTATGGTAGCATGCACCCCTGAATGATGCATAAAATACCACATGACCACGCCGCCAATTAGGTAGGGTATAATATTTTTGACTTTCAGCACATTTAGCAGGATGAGTACGCCAAAAATGCCAAGAGAAATAAAAAGGTTTGTTAGAATTAATGAACTGCTGTAAAAAATAGCGATGATTAAAATAGCTCCTAAATCATCTATTACGGCCAGGGCTACAAGAAATACTTTTAGAGAAGTAGGAACTCTTTTCCCTAACAAGGAAAGTACACCTAAAGCAAAAGCAATATCTGTAGCCATTGGGATGCCTGCACCTGACTGCGTTACCGTGCCATAATTAAAAAGTAAATACACTCCCGCGGGAACCAGCATGCCGCCAATGGCTCCAAATATAGGTAATAAGGCATCTTTTATTTTGGACAATTCGCCTACGTAAATTTCCCTTTCCAATTCCAAACCAATGAGCAAAAAGAAGATGGTCATTAACCCGTCATTTATCCAATGTTCCAGACTCTCATTTCCTATGGTCGTTTTCCAAAAGTTTTGATAATCTATTCCAAAAAAACTATTGGCAAGGATTAAGGAAAGGATGGTGCAAAAGATTAAAACCAAACCACCCGATTTCTCGCTGTCAATAAATTCTTTAAATAATCTTGTTACACTCATATCCAACTTTTGTTTTTATTCCTATTTCGGTTCCCGCGGCGTATCAAATATATATCACCTTCTCCAATTATACCGGTTGTATTTGATAAAATTATGTAAAATTGCCAAATATAAGAACCCGTAAAAGAATTACTTTGTTATAGTTGGCACCTCGCACCTTAGTTTTTATCCAATTTCTTTTTTTTGATCCCATATTTTTTTTTTGATCCCATATTTTTACCTAAAGAACAAGTTAAGAGATATTCTTATAAGTTTTTAATATCTTTACTTCACTTTAGGATATCAATGTTTAAATAAAATATGATGAATGATGCGGTTATTCAAGTAGAAAATTTAAGAAAGAGCTATTATATCGGTAAAAATGAACTGTCGGTATTAAAAGGACTCAATGTAGATGTTAAAGCGAATGAATATGTTGCTTTAATGGGACCTTCAGGTTCAGGAAAATCTACACTGATGAATATTCTTGGCTGTTTGGATACGCCCACTTCCGGTATTTATATTCTGAATAAGCAGGATGTCAGTAAAATGATAGATGATGATTTATCCAAGGTACGGAATAAAGAAATAGGATTTGTTTTTCAACAGTTTAATCTGATGCCGCGTTTAAGTTGTTTAGGAAATGTAGCCATGCCTTTAGTCTATTCCGGAATTGCCCGAGAAGAGCGGGAGGATCGCGCAAAGGCAATACTGGAAGAAGTGGGTTTAGGGGATCGGATTCATCACAAACCCAATGAAATATCCGGAGGTCAAAGTCAACGTGTGGCTATTGCAAGAGCCCTTATTAATAATCCTTCTATTATTCTTGCCGATGAGCCTACGGGAAATTTGGATACCAAAACTTCTATTGAGATAATGAATATCTTTTCAAAAATCCACCATGACGGCAATACCGTAGTATTGGTTACGCATGAAGAGGATATTGCAGAATATGCCGATCGTATTATCAGATTGCGGGATGGTGTTATTCAGTCTGACGAGAGAAATTGAGAAACATTGATTCAGTGTTAGTAGGTAAGTTCCCGGTCTTTCGCAAAATCGTATAAAGTAGCACGCCGAAGATTGTAATAAGCAACCCAATACTGTTGTAACGACATCACATAATTAATAAGTGCCTGATCCTTATCCTTCTGTGCTAATCCAAGGTCGGTAATACTGATTTTTCCTAATAAATATCGTTCCTTGGCTACGAAATATCTTTTTTGAGCAATGGTGTCTGCCTTGGCAGAAATAAATAATTGACTTTGTAATTGTTTAAACTGATGGACAACATTTTCTATCTGTATCTTAAAATCACGTTTGTTATATTTAAGGTTTTGACGGATGCTTTTGAGATGATATTTACTGCTGTTGATCTGATCTCTGTATTTTCCCCAGCCTACCAGAGGAAGGGAAACACTTACATTTATTCGTTGGGAATTTAAAGGATTATAATATGCATCTTTAAAGGTATCTCCACTTTGGTTTAGTCCAAAACTGGCAGAAATGCTTCCACTGGCGAATTTCTCTGATTGTGCTCTTTTTAGCTGCATTTCTGCTTGATTTTCAGCTATTTTAAAACCTAAAATATCACTTCTGTTCTTTTGCGCTTCCGCCACCGCCTTATTTACATCTACTTCAAAAATGGGAGCGCTGGTTACAGGAGCCGGATTAAACTCTACTTTTCCGGTCATTCCCAATAAATTTCTTAACTTCTTGGTTGAAGTGACCACTCTTACTGCATTTTGGGCTTTACTGTTTCGCGCATTCATCAATTGCAGGTCTATTTGTAATAAGTCGTTTTCTGCAATTTTACCCATTTTATATCTGCCCTTTGAAATTTGATATAAGGTGTCGTTGGTTTTTACATTTTGCTTGGCATTTTCTAATTGCATTTTCGCTACATACAGATTAAAATAGGCCTGAGTAACTTGCACATTCAGGTCTTCAAGTGCTTCTAATTGGCTTTTAGTAGCTTGCTTTGCCCGGAGTTTGGTCTGTTCAAAATTCCATTTTGTAGCGTTGAATAAAGTAAGTGGTTGTGATATTCCTATTCGTAGGGGAGAGGTTTGCCAATAATTATACCCTTCATTTATTATATTGTATTGGGAGAGGCCGGAGGTAATAAAAACATTTCCACCGGTAGGCAATATGGTCTGGCTGATATTTAAAGTAAGGTCGGCATTTAGCTGACTTTGTGAAAATAATTTAACTGATCCATTAGGTTGTGTAATAGGATTGATGCGTCTAAAATAATTAGGTAAAGTGCCATTGATGCTAATTTGCGGATAGAGAGAGGCTTTCACTGCTTTGAAATCATAAATCTGGCTTTTGTAATCGGCTCTGATGCTTTTTGCCAATTCACTTTGTTTCCTGGCTATACTTAATGCTTCTTTTAAAGTAAGATCTAAGGTATCTTGTCCGAAAACTGTTTGAACATTCAAGCCAATAAATAGAATGAGAAGTAGTTTTTTAAAGTTCATATCAAAAATTTAAAACTATTTTTTATTTCACTAATCTACTCTTAAAGCCACAACAGGGTCATGCCTGGAAGCTCTTTTAGCCGGGAATATTCCGAAAATTAGTCCGATGGCTATAGAAATAGAAAAGGAGATGACTACGGAAAAAAGAGAAACGATTGTTTCTATGCCAGTAGTCTTTTGAATGATATAACTGAGACTAATACCGAGTAGTACACCGATAATTCCTCCCGTGATACTGATACAAACGGATTCACTGACAAATTGGGTAACAATATCTTTCTTTGTGGCGCCAATGGCTAAACGAAGACCAATTTCTTTTGTTCTTTCCAATACAGAAGCCAACATAATATTCATAATTCCTATACCGCCGACTAACAGGGAAATGGAGGCAATAACAGCCAATACAATATTGAAAAGTCTTTTTGTTTTTTGTTCCTGCTTCAGTAGTAGTTGGGGAACCACAATGTCAAAGTCATGTATATCATGATGTCGCCGTAGCAACAGTTTGGTAATTAGGTTGGTGGTGGGTATCATGAGCTGGGTTTTATTCACGTTTACCACCATCCGATTGAGCTGATTATAATTTCCGGAACTACTGTTCCCCCGGTTTTGTACTTCTTTCTGAATATCTGCTATAGAAGAAAAAGAGCGATTTTTATATCTTAAGAGCATGGTTTTTATCGGAATGTAAATATCGTTGTTTATATCCCGTAAAGAGAGTTTACTGATGTCTTTTTTATTGATATTTTTATCTTTCAAAACGCCGATTACTTTTAGCCAGTTGCTGCCACATTTAATATATTCTCCTATCGGATTTGTGGTTGGGAACAGTCGAGTATTGATATTTTGTCCAATGATGCAGACAGATGTCGCATGTTCTAACTGATAATCACTGAAAAAGATCCCGGAATTTGTTTGCACGTTTGAAATATCGAAGAAATGATTATTGACGCCTATCAGATTTCCGGAAAGAGATTTCCCTTGTCGCAAAAATTCGGTTTGTATTTGCACCTCAGGACTGATGTAATTAACTGAAGGAAGTGCAGTCAGTATGTTTTCTGCATCTTTTAAAGATAATCCCGGCGAGGTGTTTCTTTTGATATTACTTTTCTTTTGTGTCCCCGTATTCGAATCATCTTCTTCCGAGTTGGATGAATTCTGCGAGGAAGAATTGGCCGTATTATTTACTTGCTTGGGTTTAATGATGATATTATTTACTCCCACCTCTTTCATTTGTTCCAGAATCTGTTTTTCTGCTCCGCTTCCAATGGCCAGCATGGCAATCACAGAGGCGACGCCAAAGATAATCCCCAGAGAAGTTAATATCGCTCTGAACCTGTTGGCTAATAAGGCTTCAACTCCTACTTTAAAATTAATAAGAAAGCGATGGTAGTTCATGATTACAATACTGCGTTTCTTTTTGTCTGAGACTTTGGTTCTTTCTTATGTTGAACGCTATCTGCTTTTTCTGTGTTTTTATGATGTCCGACAGTGTCTTCTGTTTCAATGGGCTGAAGCGGTATTTTGTCTTTAGCATTCAGTGCAATCCAGTTTAACCCGGAGGTATCTTTAGGTAGCGAAAGGAAGACTTTATCTCCCTTTTCAAGTCCATTGGATAAGAGCGCATCCGTCTCATTGACCGCAGCCACTTTTATTTGTTGTTTGACCGGATGGGTGTTTACTAATTTAAATACGAAACTTTTACTTTGATTATTATGAATGGCTTCCAATGGAATTTGTAAACCGTTCTTATATCTTTTTGAAAGAATTTTACAACTTGTCGTCATGCCGGGTCTTAGCGTAGAATCTTTACTCAATACGTTTATTTTCACCTCAAATACCTTTGCATCACTATTAGGTTTTTGCTGACCAATACTGGCTACGCTTTTTACTATTCCATTGAGTTGTTTCCCCGGCATGGCATCGACGCCAATTTCCACTTCCTGACCGGTATGTACTTTCTGAATATCTACTTCGTTTACATAAGTTAATACCTCCATCTTTGAAAGGTCTGGCAACGTGGCAACCGTACCATCTCCAAATACACGCAGAGTCGATCCTACCGTTTGTTTAACCCCATTCCAGCTGCGTTCATAAATCAGCATTCCACCTCTTGGAGCTGTGATGGTTAGTTTATTTAATATACCTTCAATTTTCTTAATTTTGTTTTTATTTCGTTGCAAGTCGGTACCTACTATTTCCATCTTTGTTTTTGCCTGTAGCTGTTGGGCTTTATAGTTCTCCTTTTTTTGTTTTAAAGTACGTTCTGATTTTTTATAGGCAAGTTCCACCTGTTGGATGACAGCCGGTGCTTCATATTTAGATTGTTCTTTTTCAAGCTCTTTTTCTTTCAATTGATAGCGGAGATTCGTAATTTCCTGTCTGGCAGCACGTAATTTAAGCATTGTATCCAATTTATCTTGTTTATACTTTGCTTCGAGCTGATTGAGATTAAGTTGTTGACTGTTTAATTTGGTCAATACTTCAGAATTGTCAAGAGATGCAACAAAATCACCTTTTTTTACAATCGTACCTTCCGGTATCAGTTTGGCAATTTTTATCTGATATACACCTATTTGGCGTAACCCCTGGGGAATGCTGATTTTGGTTTTTTCGCGAGAACGCAATTCTCCGGTGGTCACTACCCAAATTTCAAATTTGGATTGTTTGACTTTCGTAAATATTTCAGAGCGTTTCGTTTCTCCCTGAAAAAATAAAAAATAGGTCACAATACCAAGTAGTATAATTACTCCGATAATAACATAAACGCTGTTCTTTTTCAGGCTCATCTAAGAAGATAGAAGTTAATAATAGATAAAATTTATATACATAATACACTTTAAAAGTATAAAGAATGGAAATGTCATTCATTTATACGGTATTAACATATTGCAATTTAGGAAATAAATTTGGATAATAAAAAAAATACAATAGCTAGGATAAATATTAGGTCTAGCACACCATCAAATTAACATCTTCATTCTTTTTAAACCAATCTGCTTCTTTCAAAACAGCCAAATTGATTTCTCCAATAATATAACGATTCTCCGGGGATTCATATTTGATCTCAATAGTCTCAAAATCGGCAAGATTAATGTGATCCTTATGCTGATATCTTAAATACACTCGTAGTACAGAATCATCCGATAGTGATACCGAACTAGACTGCGCTATTTTTTTATATTCATAGTGATAATTGTAAGTCAGGGCCGAGATATCAGAGAGTACGGCACTGCCTGTAGCTGTACCTCCTGCACCTTTTCCAATAAAGAATTGATTTTCGGCAAATGCACTTTCCACACGAACACCATTATATTCATCCGTAATATCTGCAAGCATTTGATCTTCACTTACCAGCTTAGGAAGCACATAAGTAATAACTTTGTCATTTTCACGGTGGCAGATAGAGAGCAATTTTATTTGACAATCTTGCTGTTTGGCATATTGAATATCAAAATTATTCAGCCTGTTAATACCGAAATTAAATACATCTTCCGGTTTTACAAAGATGCCGAAAGCATGTAGCAGAAGGATACAGGTCTTGTATTTAGAATCAAATCCGGCAATATCTGAGGTTGGATCAGTTTCGGCATAACCTTTTTCCTGAGCCTGCAGTAATGCAGTATCAAAATCAATTTTATCTTTAGATACTTTGGTTAAAATGTAATTGCTTGAACCATTGCAAATGCCTTCTACGCCATGCAACAAATCATTATCATAATATTCTTCCAGATTTCTAATCATGGGAATACTGGCACAAACAGATGCTTCATAGAGTAGGGGAACATGATATTGCTGTTGTAAATCATAAAGTTCTTTCAGATTTTCAGCCACCATCTTTTTACTGGCGCTCACCACCGCCTTTTTATTCTTCAGTGCTTTGGTCACAATCTCCAGTGCAGCCTGTGTATCATTAATGAGCTCTACAACAACATCAATGGTTGGATCTTCCAGTATTTCATCTCGATTCGTTGTAAAATATTCCGCATCGATAGAACGATCTTTATCCGGATTTTTTATACAAATTTTCTTTACTCTGGCACTAATGCCTTTTGTTTGATTTAACACCTCAAAAAGCCCCTGACCTACAGTTCCAAAGCCGAATATACCTAAATTGATTACTTTTTTATCCATGATTAAAGTTTAATAAATACAAAAATTGATATCCGGAAAGGAAGAAATCTTAAGAAGATAGTATGTTGGAACAGATCCAAGTAGCATCGACTTATCTTTCCAATGACAGACAAAATCTAATCATTAAATCAGGAATTAGCACCTTACGTTGTATTTTAACAAAGAGGTTGCTAAGGCTTCACCGGGCCGGTCCCTCCGCCTTTCTGGATAAGCTATTTTTAAGAGCTGCCACAAAGATAGTATCCACTAAAGAAATTTCCTAAAATTTTTTAAAAAGAGATTATTTGAAATATAAAGGAAAGCTTGTAACTTTGCAGAAATTTTGAGAGAAAGAAAGTGATTTAACTAATCTAATTTTAAACACACATGCCCGGCCAGTTAAAAGAAGTCCGCAATAGAATCAAATCAGTAGATTCCATTCAACAGATTACGAAAGCCATGAAAATGGTAAGTGCTGCTAAATTGCGCCGTGCGCAAGATGCTATTCAGCAAATGCGTCCTTACGCTGAAAAATTACAAGAAATGTTACAACACATTGTCAGTAACAGCGATGGGGATGTGGATATGTCTTTGGCAGAAGAACGTCCGATAAATAATGTTCTTGTTATTTTAGTGACTTCTGATCGTGGTCTTTGTGGTTCTTATAATGCAAGTTTAATAAAATTAGCCAAACATCATATTTTAGAAAAATATCCGGAACAATATGCGAAAGGAAATATCACCTTATTGCCTATTGGAAAGAAAGGAGCAGAACATTTTGCCCGTCATACTCATTTTGCAGGTAAAAAATCCGGAAAAGGATTAAACATAAAATCCAATTATAGTGAATTACTACAGGAATTATCTTTTGGACAGGTTCAGGAAGCTTCACAATATGCCCGAGAGGAATTCATAAATGGGAAAATAGATAAGGTTGAAATTATTTACAGCAAATTTGTGAATGCAGTTCTTCAGGAATTTAAAGTGGAACCATTTTTACCCATTCCTAAAAACCAGGAAGAACCTGAACAGAATAACAAAGAAGAAAATAAATCAGAAAGAAATGCTGATTTTATTTTTGAACCAGATCAGAAGTCTTTAGTGGAAGAATTGATGCCGAAAATTCTAAATACACAGTTGTATAAGGCTATTTTGGATGCCAATGCCTCTGAACATGGTGCCCGAATGACTTCCATGGATAATGCGACAGACAATGCTGATGAATTATTGAAAGACCTAAAAATTACTTACAACCGCGCTCGTCAGGCGGCCATTACTACTGAGCTTACCGAAATTGTTAGTGGTGCTGCCGCTTTAGAGGGATAAGGAGTATCGCTTTTTATGGAAGTATCCGACATAATACCACAGGTTGAAGCACTTATTTTTGCCTCAGAACGTCCGTTGTCGGCTATTGAAATTCTGGATTATGTTAATCAGTCCAAAGGTTTTTTGGATAATCAGGTGAATATCAATCAGGTTACTTCTGCTATCGAAGCAATTATTGAAAAATATAATTCTGATTTCTATTCTTTTAATATTGTTGAAAGCGGGGGAGGTTTTCAATTCTTGACTAAACCGGAGTTTCATTCTACCGTTGCCAGAATAAATGGAGATAAATATATCAAGCGACTGTCCAAAGCTTCTTTAGAAACCTTATCTATCATCGCTTACAAACAGCCCATTACCAAATCGGAAATAGAATACGTACGCGGGGTGAATTCTGATTACAGCGTACACAAGCTTTTGGAAAAAGATTTGGTAGAAATAAAAGGTCGTAAAGAAGAGGCGCCCGGAAAGCCCTTATTGTATGTTACCTCTGATTCTTTTATGGACTATTTTGGATTGAATTCTCCTGCCGATCTCCCTAAAATTAAAGAGGTTAGAAATAATTCGGCTGCTCAACCCACGCTGCCGCCGGTTAGTGTTGCGCCCAAGAATATAAAAGAAGCAAGAATTTTGAAAAAGGGAGATGATTCCATTAACTTTGGCGCCGAATCATAAAATTATTTTAATTTTTTGCTTAAGCAGTGCAACGTTTGTATCATTTTTGTTGTCTGTCTGTTATATTGATTATTAAATTTTAAAATTAAAGAAAAGAGATGAGAAAAAGTTATTGGAAATTATCCCTGATTGTTGTGGCCATCGGTATGGTCAGTTTTTTAAGTAGTTGTTTGAATAATGATGATGACTATACGCCACAACCAAGAACAGGATTATACATCTTGCATGGCGCACCGGGAGTAGGTAATTTAGACGTCTTCTTAAATGGTGAAAAAGTAAACGATGATGCTTTGAGTTATACCAATGGAGGGTCTGTAGGAAATGGCATCCCACCTAACATGTACACTATTGCTTTTAAGAATGCAGTGGACACCGGCACAACTGTTGCTTCTATTCAAGATTCTTTAAGAAATGGCGTAAGTTATAATGCCGTTTTGTATGATACCGGCTCTGTCGTTAAAGTGATGCTTTTCCCAAATACGGTAAAAGAGGGAAATGGCCAATCCGGTGGCGCATTTCTGCGTTTCTTGCAGTTAAGCCCCGATTTAAATGGCGTTACTTTTCGCATGAATGAAACACCTGTCTCCGAAAATAGAAATTTTGCCGATGTGGCTAATGATCCACAAAAAGCTGCGTATTTTTCAAAAAGTGGTGGAAGTTATTCTTTTTCAGCGGTTGATCAATCTGGCAACATTATTGACAAAATAGAGAATAAAACGTTGAAATCAGGTGCAGGATATACCATATATTTAGATGGTATTGACAGCACAAAAGCAACGACTGATTCTTTAGCGTGGCAATTACGCGTTCAAAGAACGTTGTAATACATTTTTCATATAAAAACAGTAGTTTTAAAAGGCTATTACTCGAAGAGGGTAGTAGCCTTTTTTTAATTGAGGAAACAAAATTTCAATTCTAATGGGTCATGAAGACAGGCGCTGCCGATTTTTCTCTATTAAAACATTACATTTGTTACATGAACCCGACATAATAAAAATAATTATTAACACAGAGAAATGATTAAAAAGGAGACTTCGAGAGCCTCAGTCTCCACAAATTTAAACACATGAAAGCAGTTTTCCGTACTATTATTTATGGAGCCATTTTTATTTCGTTTTGTACGGTAGCTATGTGTATGGAAACGAGTTTGCTACTTGACTTACCCTTTAATTCTTTTTATTTTTATTTGACTGTATTTTCTGCTACTCTCGGGCAATATAATATTCATTATTTCATTAAAAAGTCCGGGTCTCCTCATTCTGACCGATTTCGTTGGTCGCTGCAACATAGAAATATTCATTTGATATTAAATGTAATAGGCGCTATTGGATTAATCATTGGTTTTTTAGGCTTAAAGCCGCAGAAATATATTGTGTTGGCCATTATAGCTGCAATTACCATAGTCTATAGTTTTCCTTTTCTTCCCCTTAAAAATAAGAAACGATTAAAAGATTTTGGGTTATTAAAAATTCTCACCTTATCCTTTGTATGGACATTAATTACAGTCTGGTTTCCCGTGGCATCTTCCAGCGCCATTACCAATGAAGTAGAATTGATTTTTATCCATCGCTTTATATTTATTTTTATTCTGTGCCTTCCTTTTGATATCCGGGATATGGAAAGCGATCATTTTGAAGGCATTCGTACCATTCCCAATTTTATTGGAAAGAAAAACACCTATCAACTGACCATTTTCTCATTAATTATTTTTTTGATGGTATCTTTCGTACATTACAGTATCACCAGAGAAATAATGATTTTCATTGCTATGACGCTTTCTGCGATAGTAACCTATTTTATGATAAGACATACAAAAAGAGAACATTCCGATTTTTTTTATCTCTCTGCTGTGGATGGAATGATGTTGCTACAGCCGGTATTGATTGGAGCTGCTTTTTTGATACAGGGATAATAACAATAATACACAGGTATTTTAAAAGTTAAATTAAAGCATGAACAAGTTTTAATTTATTCTGTTATAGTGCCAATACTTTGATGAGATAATTGTAATTTTGAGACACAAAAAAATGGAATACATGCCTACAGAAAAAAAACAGGACATCTTTACAAAGGATGCACAAAATTTTTTAGAAAAATATCTTAACAATGCAGCTCCTACCGGATATGAAAGTGGTGGACAAAAATTATGGCTGGATTATATTAAGCCTTATATTGATGATTATTTTGTAGATCCGTACGGATCGGTGGCCGGAATTATTAATCCGGGCGCCCCTTTTAAAGTAGTCATTGAAGCGCATGCAGATGAAATTTCTTGGTATGTCAATTATATTACTGACGACGGCTTAATGTATGTCACCAGAAACGGCGGTTCTGATCATCAAATAGCTCCCGGTATGCGTGTGAATATTCATACCGATAATGGTTCGGTGAAAGCAGTTTTTGGATGGCCGGCTATTCATACGCGTAAACATGCAGTAGATACCAAAGAAGCCGTTCCAAAATTAGATAATATATTTTTGGATTGTGGCGCTACGTCCAAAGAAGAGGTGGAAGCATTAGGCATTCATGTGGGAAGCGTAGCAACTTTTGTAGATGGCTATGAAGAACTGGCAAATGATCGTTTTATATGTCGGGCATTAGATAATAGAGCCGGAGGTTTTATGATTGCTGAAGTAGCACGTAAATTAAAAGAGAATAAGACGGAATTGCCATTTAGTCTGTACGTAGTCAATGCAGTACAGGAAGAGGTTGGTCTAAGAGGTGCCGAAATGATTTCCAGAAGGATAAAACCGGATGTGGCTATTGTGACAGACGTAACCCATGATACAACAACTCCCATGATTAATAAAAAAATCGAAGGAGATAATAGCTGTGGGAAAGGACCTGTTTTAAGTTATGCCCCTGCAGTACATAACTTGCTATTGAAATCACTGAGAGAAAGTGCCGATAAAAATAATATACCATATCAATTGCAAGCTGCTAATAGAATTACAGGAACAGATACTGATGCTTTTGCTTATTCCAGCGATGGAATTCCTTCTGCATTGATTTCTTTACCATTGCGTTACATGCATACAACTGTAGAAATGGTTAGTAAAAAGGATGTCCAAGATACTATAGATTTAATGTATCATGCACTTTTGGATATTCAACCGGATATGAAATTGACTTATTTGTAAACAGAAAGCTAAAAGTCGAAAGCTAAAAGCAGAAAGCAGAAAGCAGAAAGCAGAAAACAGAAAGTTTGGCTTTAAACTGTTGACATTGTGCGTTGCACATTAAATTTGAATCTTTAATAAAAAATATCATTATGAAACTATTTATAGGAACTGGTTTGTTGGGAGCAGCCTTTGTAAAGGCCATGCTGAAAAGAGGAGATAAAGTACACGTTTGGAATCGGACGATTGCAAAAGCGGAAGCCTTAGCTGAGGACGGTGCAGAAGTTTGTGCTGATGTCAAAGAAGCCGTATCCGGTATTCAACACATTCATGTTTGTTTAAAGGATGATGCTTCTGTTAATGAGGTGCTTGCCAAGGCGGAGAAGAATTTAGAAAGGGGTACTGTTATTGTCGATCATACAACAACTTCTGTAGATGGAGCTATAGAACGTACCCAAAAATGGAAAGAGAAAGGAATTACTTATCAACATGCGCCTGTTTTAATGGGACCAACAAATGCACTTCATGCGACCGGGAATATGCTGGTTTCCGGAGACCAACAGGTCATCAACCGATTAGAACCCGAATTATCAAAAATGACAGGGACACTTCTAAATTTAGGAGATGTAGTTGGAAAAGCTGCAGGAATGAAACTCGTTGGAAATCAGTTCTTAATGGCTATTAATGGGGGGATTTCTGATTCACTGGAACTGGTAAAATCAATGGGTTTCTCAAGTAAGGACGTACAGGATTTATATGATGCCTGGGATCCGGGAGCTGTCGCCAAAGGGAGTTTAAAAAAGATTCTCTCCGATCGTTTCCAAAATGCATCATGGGAACTAGTGATGGCAAGAAAAGATGCCAGATTAATGATGGAGGAAGCCCAAAAAGCGGGAAATAAACTTACCGTTGTTCCAGCTGTAGCTCAGGAAATGGATAAATGGATTGAAAAAGGACATGGACAAGATGATTGGACTGTTTTTGTGAGTGAACATCTGCCGAAAAAATAAGAGAATATTTAAATAATATTACAGCCTAAAACCTATCGTCAGATAAATCTTGCTGAGATTTCCATACACTAAAGCAGGTTTAGGGGAATTACCTCCCGGGAAATAATCCGGATTCAGCGTATATGGCTGATCATAATGTTCCCCTTTATCTGTAAGCGTATAAGTCAAATCCGCATAAAAATTATTTTTTCGATATCCCAATCCCAGACTGTATTTTAATTGACTACCTATGAGATCCGATTCTTCATAAGGACTGCCCATATAGGAAAATCCAGCACGAACAGAGAGTAGATTAAATTTGAGCTCTCCTCCCAAACGAATGTTAGAACCTCCTTTATAAGATTCCTTAATGTTTTTATTTAGCTGATTTGCATATTCTTTATCAGCAGCGGTGCTGTTATCGCCATTAAAGTGAAATTTGGAAGCACCATAGTTGACATATTCATAATCTAGGGTAAGGAAACCTCCTGAAATGGCATCTCCCATCCCTTTAAAGAGATAAGATACCCCTCCCATAAAACGCCAGGGAGTAGATAATGAGTAATCATATTCATCCGGGTAACCATTGGTATAGTCTGCAGTGGTGCTAGTTTTTACCCCCATATCCTTTGAACTTGTTGTTATTGTCGTTGTATAGCTGTCGTGCATATTATAATAGGTTGAGGTATGTACAGAAGCTCCAACTCGCCATTGGCTATTAATCAGATAAATAGCACCCAATTTTCCGGCCACGCCAACACCATCTGTATGCAATCTGTTTTCAACACTGTAAGAGTCCAGGAGAGGGTCTCCACCTTTTGGAGTTTCCTTAAAAGTTTTTTTTCGATCAAAATTTATAGACGGTATAAATAATCCACCACCCATAAATAATTTATTGTTATAGTTGGCAGCAAAAGCTAAGCTAAATTCATTTATTCCTCCATCCGTAGTAATAATATTGGTTTGGTGTAAGCTCTTTCCTTGTGCTAATACTCCCCCGGGCAGGCTGGTCCATACATCGTTATTCCCTGACGGAGGATCAATAAGGTAGCTGTCATAAGCCTGAATGACTCCTTGATGATAATTATCTGCTAAATAGTTGACATCGTTATCGGCATCCGTGAAGATGCTTCCATCTATTCCTCCGTTCACAAGATTTAGATATTGATCTGAGAAGGAAGAGTTTCCATTGTTTCCTTTATAAAAAATAGTTTTATTGAAATCTGCCAGACGGTTAACGCCTATCCCAAAACTAAAATTTTTCCACTTGGAATTTCTATTCCTATTTTGTCCGGCAATAATTAGTTCTATTTGGGGAATTGCAAAATGCAGTCTGTTTTCAGATGCAGTTTGTCCCAAATATTCACCTTTCATATTGGCTATTTTCAGGTTACCTGTAAAAGATAAATCACTTGATTTAAACATACCTATAGCCGCCGGATTAGTATTGACCATAGAAGGATCTCCTCCTAAAGAAACTCCTGCACCACCAATAGCCTGCAGTCTTGCCGAGCCTCCCGGATTTAAAAAGCTATATCTCAATGCATCTGTCATATCTTGAGCAGAGGACAAATTAAAGTATAGAATACCTATTAAAAGGAATATGATTTTTTTATTATTCATACCAATGGGGCTATATTTACTTGAAATTAATACTATTATCTCCTTGATCGGGATACACTCCGACTAGATGATCTGTTTACACTTGGCGTGGATCGACGTATTGTTGGTCTGGATACTCTTTGTCTGGTTCTTGTTTGTGTTCTTTGTCTGGTTCTTGTTGGTTGTCTTCTTTGTCTGGTATTCGTTCTAACACGTCTTTGTCTTGAACGAGATTCTCTTCTCTGAACCGATTTTTTCTGTACATTTCTTCGGTTCGTACTTCTTCTAGCCCTTGTTGGATGTTCATCCGCATCGGGTTTATAACTTCTTCTACGGTTAGCTGTTCTACTGTTGTCATTTCTTGTAGAACGATTGGTTCTGGCACTACTTCGACGAGCAGAACGTGAAGATTCTGTTGTTGCACTTTCTGAACGAGAGGGGCGGGTAGCTCTTCTCGCAGATTCACTCCTTGTTTCATGTGTCCTACTCGGAGAATTAGCTGTTCTTCTAGGGTGATAATTGTTTGTCGGTGGATTATAATTATATCCATACTTTCCACCATAATATCCCCCATAACCATAATAGGGATAACCAAATCCATAATAAGGATTATATAGTGAACTGTACCAACCACCATAGAGATATGGACTTCCAAAGCCCAATCCTAAGCTTATACCCGGTCGCCACATATAGGGATTATGAAACCAGCCCAAACTGTTATACCCAAATCCATTCCAAAGATAGCTACCACCATAAAAAGGACGATTCATCATATAATAGTTATAGGAAAATAAACCACCCGGTCTGTCAAACATCATGATTCTCCGACTATAGTAGCCATTGGTATAGCCGTCGTCATATCCTTCTTCATAGTCAGAATAACCATCGTCATTGTAATATCCATCCTCAGAATAAGTTTGATCCCCATTATTATCATAAGTGACATAATGACTATCATCCTGTTGATTGCTATTGTTTTTGCGGGCTTGTGTGCTTTGATTGCGAGCTTGTGTATTTTGATTATTGTCGTTGACCGTATAACTAGGCTGTTGACTTCCTGAAGGGAAATACACCGCGTCTGACGACCCTCCGCTTTGGTAAGTGGTACCGCATCCAGCTAAAACAAGCAACCCAATAGACCATATGAGATTCTGAATTTTCATAATTTTGGGGTTTATTAATGGTAAAGTTAAGTGTTTTTTCATTTGTAACCTTACCATTCATCATTTTAAGTGATAATCATTTATATCTATCACCTTATGTATTTATAACAAAAAACATGCCTTTCAGTTTAAAATT
>CAZLDH010000031.1:0-22218 GCA_964558275.1 uncultured Chitinophagaceae bacterium | reverse complement strand
TTGGATTGCTACTGTTGCTAATATTGACTGGCCTTCTAAACCGGGGTTATCTACTGCTCAACAACAAAAAGAATATGTTCGGCTTTTGGACACACTTAAGCGTATAGGAATGAATGCCGTAGTGGTTCAGATTAGACCGGCTGCGGATGCTTTTTATCCTTCAACCTATGAACCTTGGAGTTATTGGCTTACCGGCAAACAAGGGGAGGCTCCTGATCCATATTATGATCCATTAAAATTCATGATTAGGGAAGCACATAAAAGAGGAATGGAGTTTCATGCCTGGTGTAATCCTTATAGGGCTGTTTTTAATGTAAATAAGGAAGACAAACTTGCGCCCGGAAGTCCTGTACATAAACATCCTGATTGGTTTGTGCAGTATGGACAGAAGAAATATTTTAAGCCGGGATTGCCGGAGGTGCGTACTTATTTGGTGAAGGTGATTAAAGACATTGTAAAACGATATGATGTAGATGCACTCCATTTTGACGACTATTTTTATCCTTATCATCTTCCAGGAAAAAAGTTTCCTGACCAGGATGCTTATGAAAAGTATGGAAAGGGGTTGAATAAAGCTGATTGGCGTAGACAAAACGTGAATAAGGTGATTAAAATGCTTGCTAAAGGAATTAAAGAGGAAAAACCCTGGGTAAAATTTGGTATTAGTCCCTTTGGTGTGTGGCGGAATTATAGCGAAGAGAAACCCCGTGGATCTAGAACGCATGCAGGAATAACCAACTATGATGGCCTTTATGCCAACATCCTTTTATGGTTAAAAAAGGGATGGATTGATTATGTTGCGCCACAATTGTATTGGGATTTTGGTTTGGATGCAGCTCCTTACGGGCTTTTACTCAAATGGTGGGCAAATCACACTTATGGGCGGCAGCTATATATAGGACAAGCAAGTTATCGAATTGGAAATAGCGGAGCGTGGAGTAATCCGGATGAAATTCCTCATCAAATTAGGGCTAATAGAAGTTATGATGAGGTGAAGGGATCCATCTTTTTTAGTGCCTCTGTTTTTTATGATAATCCTTTAGGAATTAATGATAGTTTGAAAAATAATTATTATAAATATCCTGCAATTCCTCCGCGTATGCCGTGGATTGATAGTATTGCTCCAAAGGCTCCCATTCCATTAGGTTTGACGAAAATAAGCCGGGGCAATGAATTGCATTGGAAAGATGGTGATCAATCCAATCAGACGACACAGTTTGTGATATATAGATTTCCGGAAGGAATAACTCCAGATAGAAATAATCCTAAGTATATTTTGAAAATAGTGAACAAGAAGCCATCTAAGATTCAATCTTATATAGATGTTTCTGCTGAAGCAGGGGATAAATACCTTTATGAGGTGACCGCGTTAGATCGGTTACATAATGAAAGTGGTATTGAAAATGTTTTTAGGAAGACAAAAAAAAGTAAGAAAGAACCTAAAGCTATTTATTGGGGACCTTAGGCCAGGTTTAGCGTGGGGTTTGCAATTGATTATGGCAAAAAGATTTGTATAAAATCAGGATAGTTCTCACTTTATCAGATATTTTCCTAACTTCGTATTAACCAAAGAGGTTTTATTATTTATGTTTGATTATGCTTCCACGTCTAAACCAAAATTGGAAGTCTGCCCGTCTCCGGCGCTCTTACCCTTATACAATATTGAAGAAAGTATAGTGGTGATTATAGATGTTTTACGTGCAACATCTACTATTGCTGCAGCTTTGTATAATGGTGCTTCAGCTGTATATCCGGTAGCTACTGTAGAAAATTGTGTTGCATTGAGTAGAGAAAAAAATGGGATTACTGCCGGTGAGCGGGATGGAAAGACTGCTCCCGGCTTAGATCACGGCAATTCTCCTCTTGAATATCCAAAGGATTTTATTGAGGATCAGATTTTGGTATTAACAACAACCAATGGGACGCGCCTTCTACATAAATCCTTAGGTGCGCAGACTATTATTACAGGATCTTTTCCTAATATTTCGGCTGTTTGTACCTATTTAATTCAACAGGATAAACCGGTTCTTCTGGCTTGCGCCGGTTGGCGAGATCGAGTAAATGTAGAGGATACACTCTTTGCCGGAGCGGTGGTAAATAGAGTGAAAGAGTGCTTTGACGTAAATTGTGATGCCTGCACCATGGCGGAAAGTCTTTATCTGCAACATGAAAATAATTTGATAAAGGCAGTAGAACAATCTTCTCACTATAAACGCCTGGCGTGTATGGGGGTAAAAAAGGATATTGAGTATTGCCTCTCATCAGATGTAGCTGCGGCTTTACCACTTTATAAGTCAGGAAAATTGATTAACTACTTATAGTTCTGCTCCGTGAGAGATACTGTTTTCTCCAAATTTTTGTTTTAATTGTTTTATTGCTTTTTGTAATCTGTTTTTCTGTGGGTTGTGGTCAAAAAGATTGAGTTGAAATCCTTCATCAACTAGGCCGGAATAGCGAATGCCGATAAGACGTATTTTTCTACCTGCGAATGAACTGGAAGTGTAATATTGGTCAAATAATGCCAAGATTTGTTTCCTAAGCACTTGCTCTGATGTGGTTGGGTCAATGGTTCTCTGCCTGGTAATGGTTTCAAAATTGTTGAACCTCATTTTTATGGCTACGCAGGAGGAGAAGTATCCGGATTTTCTGAGCTGAACCGCATTTTTATGATTTAAATTACGGAGTATTTGCATTAGATGTGCAGTATCCGACAGGTCTTCTTCAAAAGTAGTTTCTACTGAGATGGATTTATGTTTTCGTGTGTCGCTAACAGGAGAGAAGTCTATTCCCTTGGCTTTGGTCACCAAGGCTTCTCCCTGTTTTCCAAAAAAAGTCCGAAGGGTATCTTGAGAGCTGTTCGCTAGTTGTTGAATAGTAAAAATGCCTATTTTGTGTAACCTGGAAGCTGTTTCTTTGCCTACCATAGGAATTTTTTCTATAGGCATTGGAGCCAAGAAATCTTTCTCTGTTCCAGGGGAGACGGCTATTTCTCCGTTTGGTTTGACAGTGTCAACGGCTATTTTAGAAACCAGCTTGTTTATGGAAATACCAAAAGAAATGACTAATTGTGTTTTTTCTTTTATTTTTTGTCGTAAATCGGAGGCTTGGTGAAAACATTCTTCAAAAGTTCCCATTCCCGAAAAATCAATATAGAATTCATCTATGCTCGCTTTCTCAAATAGCGGAACTTGCTGTGCAATGATTTGTATTACCTGCCTGGAATGTTTGGCGTATGCAGCGTGGTTGGTAGGAATAACTACTGCCTCCGGGCAAAGTTTTAAAGCACGAGCCATTGGCATGGCTGAATGCACACCTAGTGCACGAGTTTCATAACTGCAAGAGGCTACAACTCCGCGGTCGCCTCTTCCCCCTACAATTAGGGGTTTCCCTTTTAGGGAAGGATCTAGTTTTTGTTCTACTGAGACGAAAAAGGAATCCAAATCAAAAAGTGCAACAACCCGATTTGTATGAAGTGTATCATCCGACATAGCTCAAAAATACTATAAATTAGCCTTTACCACTGCTTCCCGTTATAAACCTTTGTTGCTTTTTTCTTTTCTCCCTTTTTTTCTCTGATCTTCTTTTCATGTTGTGCTGCAGCTTTGAGTAGTTGCTTTGCTCTTTTTTTGCTCATTTTGCGCTGCCGGGGTTGCGGTTGTTGCTTTTTCTTCTGCTGATCAGGGTTTTTCTGATTTTGTTTATTTTGTTGTTGCTTTTTCTTCTGTTGCTGGTCTTTATTTTGTTCCTTCTGTTTGTCCTTCTGATCCTTTTGTTGATTTTGCTTATTCTGTTGATCTTTATTTTTGTTTTTCTGATTTTTATTTTGATTCTTGTTCTTTTGATTCTTCTTATTTTTGTTCTGCTGTTCTCTCAGTTTTGTTTTTGCATACGCTAAATTATAACGCGCTTGATCGTCTTCTGGGTTTGCAATAAGCGCTTTTTTATATGCAGCAATGGCATTTTTCCACTTTTTCCCTTTCATGAAGGTATTCCCTATATTATAGTTGGCTGCGGCAGTCGCTTTTGCATTTGATTTTTCGTCTTGAAGGCTTTGATTATATCTTTGCGCTGCCTCTTTATATCTTTTTTCAGAATATAAGGTATTTCCTAAATTAAAAAGACCGATACCGGAAGTGGAGTCTTTCACCAAAGCTTTTTTGTAACTGGCCTCGGCATCAGAATATTTTTTTTCATTATAAAACTTGTTTCCTTTGCGCAAAAGCTTGTGTGCAGACTGCGCCTGCGTTTGAAATGAGCAAAGTATTCCTAAAAGGAAAAAAATCAGTACTTGCTCTCCTTTCAGTCTTTTATTAATATGAAGGCCTCTTTTTTTGTTCATTTTTAATACTCTCCTATGCAATTTCTACTTCTTTTGAGGTGGTTTCCGGAACAAAAGGTTCGACAAACAGAAATAATAATCCAATGGCTAAGAAATATTGAAAATAGCTTTTATAATCTGCAAATAAATTTTCTCCATAAGCCATCTTTTGAATACTATTTAGTTGATTTGTCAAAGTGGCTACTGCATTATTTGTGTTGTCAAGGTGTACATAAACTCCATTTCCTTTTTTTGCTATTTTTTTCAATAAGTCTTCATTTAAATGCGTAATGACAGAGTTCCCTTCTTTATCCTTAAAATATTCCCCGGTTTTAGGATTCATGATAGGCGCTCCTTTCGTTGACCCCACACCAATGGTGTTGATAATGGTTCCATCATCATGTGCTTTACTTGCAGCCTCCACTCCCTCTTTGCTCCAGTCTTCTCCGTCAGAAATAAGAACAATGGCTTTGTGCAATTTCTGCTTTTCTCCAAAAGCCTCCTGACAACGTTGTATGGCCTGATCAATGGCTGTTCCCTGAGTAGGAATCATTCCTGGTGTTATAGCATCTAAATACATTTTGGCAGCGCTAAAATCTACGGTGATAGGCATTTGCAGATAGGCGTTACCCGCGAAAACAACCAACCCAATACGATCGTTTGGATTTTTATCCATGAGTTTGGAAACCAGATGTTTGGCTCTTCTTAAACGATTGGGTTTAATGTCTTTGGCAAGCATACTGTTGCTGACATCCAATGCAACCATGACATCTACGCCCTTTTTGGTTATTTTTTGCAATCTGTTTCCCATTTGGAGATTGGCGGCTCCCAAGGCAATAAAGGCAAATCCGAGAAATAACATCCAAAATTTTAATTTAAACAAACGCGAGGAATATCCTGTAAAGAGTTTCTTTACCAGATTTTGATCTCCCATTCTTTTTATGGATTTTCTCTTCCATGCTAATACGCCAATGAAAACAGCTCCTATAATGAGGAGCAGAAAAAGGAGATAAAGAAAGGTGCTATGTTCAAATCTTAACATAAAAAATAACCGATATATAGTTGACAAATGTAAAGCTATGAATGGCTGTATGTAATCCTTAGCGGCTTTTTAGGAAAAGATTAACAACCAGTAATCGCTTCATACACAGCTTTCGTCTTTTGGATTTCAGATACCATTATTTCAGATTACAACTGTACGACAATTTTACCTCTTGTAGATTGATATTCAATAGCTTCGTGTGCTTTTGCCATATCTGCAAAAGGGAAAATTTGATCAATATTAATCTTTAGTTTCCCTTCAGAAATGAGAAAAGCCATTTTTTGTAAATGTGCGCTATTAACGTACATGATAATCCATTCCAGACTGACATTCCTTTCCTTTGCCAGTTCGATGGCTTTGGGGTCATTTTTTGTTGAAGAAGGCAGGCAAACAACTTTTCCTCCGGACTTGGTGCATTTAATAGAACGATATAACACTTCGCCGCCCATGGCGTCTAAAGTCAGGTCAGCACCGTTGACATAATCTTCGAATTTTTCTTTGTGGTAATTGATCATTTTATCTATTCCCAATGAAACAAGGAAGTTTCTGTTTTTTTCAGATGCTGTTCCGTAAACATAGGCTCCGTTTATTTTGGCAAACTGTAGCGCAAGATGTCCTACTCCGCCAGCCGCCGCTTGTATTAATAAAGTCTGTCCTTTTTGAACCTGAAGATGTTCATTGATAGCTTGGTAGGCAGTGACACCAACGATTGGGAGGGCTGCAGCTTCTTCAAAAGAAACGTTTTGTGGTTTCTTAGTGATTGCCTTTGTGTCTGCGACTGCATATTCTGCATAGGCACCTCCTGCTCCGGGAAATCCAATGCAACCAAAAACTTCATCTCCTACTGCAAATTCCGTTACTTCCTCCCCACAATGTGCAATTACTCCACTGACATCCCAGCCTATCACTGCCGGCATGTCCATGTTTTTCGCAATGCGGTTACTTCCCTTTCGGACTTTTGTATCTAAAGGGTTGATTCCTATTGCCTTTATGTTTATTAAGACTTGCCCTTTTTGAGGTGTAGGTTGTTCTATATCTTCTAATTTAAATTGGTTGGGTGCGCCAAATTCATGTAATACAAGTGCTCTCATGCTGTGGTAACTTTTAAAGTTTTATAGCTAAGGCAAATTTAATAAAAAGCTTGAGACTATGAACGTGCTATTAAGACCTTTTAAAAACCATGACTATACCTTACCTTTGTTATAAAAGGGAAGCTTTTGATAGAGAAAAAGAAAATTTCAAATAAAAAAGAAACTGCCGTTCTTGTAGGATTGATTAGCAGGAATGAGACAGAAGCACAAGTGAATGAGTATTTAGAAGAGCTTGCTTTTCTGGCCATGACTGCCGGTGTGGAGACAAAAAGAAGATTTATTCAAAAAATGGATCATCCGCATGTGCGTACATTCGTGGGGAAAGGGAAGTTGTATGAAATTCGGGATTATGTGGAAGAGCACCAGATAACAACGGTGTTGTTTGATGATGAACTTTCAGCTACACAGATTTCCAATATTGAAAAAGTAGTGAAGGTAAAAACCTTAGATCGTGCTGATTTGATTTTGGATATTTTTGCCCGAAGGGCTAAGACGGCTCAAGCAAAGGCACAAGTAGAATTGGCGCAATATCAGCACTTAATGCCACGGCTAAAAGGAATGTGGACCCATCTTGAAAGACAAAAAGGAGGGATTGGTCTTCGTGGACCCGGAGAGACTGAAATTGAAACAGATCGCCGAATTGTGAATAAAAAAATTACGGTCTTAAGGAAAAAATTATCCACTATAGATAAGCAGGCGGCAACACGGAGAAAAAACAGAGGTGAGTTTATCAGGGTGGCTTTGGTTGGCTATACTAATGTAGGAAAATCAACTATTATGAGGAGATTGAGTAAATCTGATGTTTTTGCTGAGAACAAGCTCTTTGCTACGCTGGATACCACTACCCGGAAAATTGTTTTGGAAGGAACCCCGTTTCTTATGAGTGATACGGTAGGTTTTATCCGAAAGCTTCCGCATCAGTTGGTGGAAAGTTTTAAGTCCACACTAGATGAGGTACTGGAAAGTGATATTCTGCTGCATGTTGTTGATCTGTCTCATCCTGCTCATGAAGAACAAATTGCAGTTGTTAACCAGACGTTAAGGGAATTGAGAGCCGAAGACAAACCGGTGATTATGGTATTTAATAAACTGGATGCCTATAAAGCGCATGCCTTTGATGATTTATTAGAAGATTCGGTAAAGGAAGATTTACTTAATAAGCTATTTATAAAATGGGAAGAAAAGACAGATGACAATGCCGTTTTTATTTCTGCCAACACCAAAGAGAATTTAAAAATATTCAGAGATACGTTATTGGCAGAGGTACGAAGATTGTACAAAATAAGATATCCTTACAAAACGATTTATTACTATTGATTAGGTATAGATTTTGTAAAGGGTTTATGAAGACTATTGTCTTTTATATTTCCAGAGAAGCATTGCTATATAAAATGATAAAGCAACTATTATACCTGCTGATATTGTTGTTTGCCTTTCAGCCTGTCATTGCACAGGCTAATGATTCGGTCAAAACTGCTACTAAAGAAGTGGCTGTCGGTAACAACGGATTGATTAATAATTCAGCATTGACGCGGGATACCACAGCTGAGACTTCCCCTAAGCTGAGCTTTCCTCCTTTTGTTTTAAAAGATTTTGAGAACCGGGTATCTTTTCTAGATTTCTTGTTGTCTCAAAATGATATGTATGGGAATGAGGAGTTGCCCAAGGTAAGACTAATGACTGCCAGGGAAGGCAGTAATCTTGTTATTTATGCCGAAACTGTTTTATTTTATATTCTTTTGGGTGTCTTTTTATTTTTGGCAATTGTTCATTCGGTCTTCAGAAAATATTTCAGAGATTTGTTTACTGCTTTTTTCTCTCCGACGCTGAGTCGGCGTCAGCTAAAAGATCAGTTGCACCAAACCCCATTTCCGGGATTTATGTTGAATATTTTCTTTGCTGTTTCTATGGGGCTTTATCTATTTTTGGTGCTTATCAATAAAGGACTTTTGGGAGTTGATACGCCGGTTTATGCAGTATCTCTTTTTATTTTATTTTTTATCGTCATTTATTGTATCAAGTATTTGATGCTTCGATTTCTGGGTTGGATCTTGAAGATTCAGGAAATTATGGATGGCTATATATTCACCGTTTTTCTTATTAATAAAATATTAGGTATCGTATTATTACCTTTTATTTTGGTTTTTGCTTTTAGTGCCAGAGGAGGCGGTAATATCATGTTGGATATTTCACTCTTTTTATTAACCATTCTGTTCATTTACAGATACTTGAGAACCTTCCCTTTAGTACGTTCGCTTTCTAAAATAAACAAATTTCATTTTTTTCTTTACCTTTGTGCTCTCGAAATAGTGCCGATTCTTATTATTGGAAAAAGTTTTCTGATTTTATTAAAGAGTACTTAAAGTTATGAGACATTGATTTGTGAACCAATCTGGATATTTTGAAAATGAATATAGAGGCTCAACCTGCTGTTAAAGGAAAGAAAATTCGTTCTATTTTAATTTCTCAACCTGAGCCGGCCAATGGTCGTTCTCCATATTATGATGTAGAGGAAAAATTTGATGTTCGTGTAGATTTTCAACAGTTTATTCATGTAGAAGGTCTAACCGCTAAAGACTTTCGTAAACAGAAGATAGATATAAATGATTTTACAGCTGTAGTATTTACCAGTCGTCATGCTATAGATCATTTCTTCAGGATTTGTGAGAAGATGAAAGTGGACATTTCTGCTGATATGAAATATTTTTGTGCCCGAGAAACGGTGGCGTTGTATTTACAAAAATATGTTCAATATAGAAAACGTAAAATCTTCTTTCCTGAATCTGGAAGAACAAAGGATCTTTTGGAGATTATTAAAAAATATAAATCGAAAGAGACTTTTATCGTGCCTTCTTCAGAACAGAGTAGAAACGATATTCCTAATTGGTTGAAGGAAAATAAGGTAAAATATAAGAAAGCTATCATGTATCAGACCGTTTGTAACGATGTGAACGAGGTTGTTGCCAATGGATATGATATGATTATATTTTTCAGTCCATCCGGAGTAAAGGCATTGAAAGAGAGTGTCCCTAATTTCGAACAAAATAATACCGCGATAGCAGCTTTTGGGAAAACGACTTCTAAGGCAGTGGAAGACATGGGTTTTCGTTTGGATTTGAAAGCGCCAACGCCGAAAGCCCCCTCCATGGTGTCGGCGTTAAAGTCGTTTCTGAAAAGGGAAGCGTAAAGTTAACTTTTACTTTTTTCGATTGATCTCCTAACTTTTTGTTAAAGAGGAATAGTTTTTGATAAGAATGTTTTAACCTTTAAAATATTCTATGAAGGAAAATATTTCTCGATTAAGAAAAAATAAGTACTTTTATCCTCTAAAAGGGACTTGATACTGTGACTTTTATATTGGCATAACCTCTGAGAGATGAGTGCTATAGTCGGTATAAGAGGCGGATAAGTTGTCTATTTCTCTGACTTGGCGGGAGCAAAGATTGAGTAATATACATTCCTTCTAAAAAACGAAACTAGGATATATGAAGAGCTATTGGCTACAAATAATGGCATTATGGTTAGTGATTGGCGTATTATCGGGATGTGGAAACAGTAATGCATATCAAGGACAGGTTACAGGCGTGCAGGGAAGAGAGGGGTATGAGTCCGTACAACCCTATGGTATGGTTTACATTCCTGCCGGTAATTTTATTATGGGCGGAAGCGGTGAAGATTTGAAGTCAACCTTTACGGCAAGACCAAAATCTGTAACAGTTCAGGGGTTTTATATGGATGCCGGCGAGGTTACTAACAATCAATATCGCCAATTTGTTTATTGGGTGAGAGATTCTATTGCCCGTGAGCTAATGGGGTATGTAAAAGACAATCCTGATGGAACACAATCCATAGACTGGAGCCAGGAAATAAACTATAATGATCCGGCTACAATGGAAAAACTGAATGCGCTATATTATACTCCTGAAGATCGGATTTGGGGAAAAATGGAAATAAATAAAAGTAAGCTTATTTATCACTCTGAGTGGTATGATTTGAAAGCAGCAGCTTTGGATAGGGGAAAGCATCCTCGCTCTTCTTTTATAAGAAAAGATGATACCCCTATTTATCCTGATACGTTGTCTTGGATTAGAGATTATTCCTATTCTTACAATGAACCCATGTCAAAATATTATTTTTCTCATCCCGCCTTTGATAATTATCCGGTAGTGGGTGTAAACTGGAAACAGGCAGTAGCATTTACACGTTGGAGAACAAAACTTTGGGCAGGATATAGAGCTTCTCAGGGGAAACCTTCACAAGGTTCTTTTCGGTTACCTACGGAAGCAGAATGGGAATATGCTGCCAGAGGGGGGAGAAATGAAGCCCCTTATCCTTGGGGAGGACCATATCTTAGAAACAAAAAAGGTTGTTTTTTGGCTAACTTCAAACCCGGAAGAGGAGATTATGCCGCTGATGGGGCTTTGTATCCTGTGAAAGTAGATTCTTACTGGCCAAATGATTATGGACTCTATAATATGTCCGGTAATGTAGCAGAATGGACTTCGTCAGCTTATTTTGAGAGTGGATATCACTTTGCGTTAGATTTTAATCCTGATATTCAAATTAATGCCAAAGATAGTGCCGCTCCTAAAATGAAAAGAAAAGTAGTTCGAGGCGGCTCCTGGAAAGATGTTGGTTGGTTTCTAAAAGTGGGAACCCGTTCATATGAATATCAAGATAGTGCGAAATGTTATATAGGATTTAGAACCGTTCTTTCATTCTTAGGTCGTTCACCTGAGGATTTCAATTAATAATGATAAAAACAAAAAAACTTTTAAAACAGAATAGATATGGCCAATTTTTTGAGAACCAAGAAAGGGAAAGACTTTTTAAATGTGGTTTTTAGTATTGGTGCTGCCGTTGTTATATTTGGAGCACTTGCTAAGATAGAACATTGGGGAGGCGCCTGGGGAAATGCACTAGTTATTGGAATGATTACGGAGACGTTCACTTTCCTTTTAATGGCTTTTCAACCTCCGGAGAAGGAATATCATTGGGAAAAACTATTTCCGAATCTCACCGTTTCCCCGGAAGACGAAATGAAATCCGGAGGGTACAAACAAAAGGATTTGACACAGGGAATGGGCGGAAGCAATACCGGTTCTCCCCTATCAGGAATGGATAATATGCTGGAAGAAGCAGATATTACGCCTGCAAACTTGAAGAAACTGAGTGATAATTTTCAAAAGTTTAATCAGACCGTTGTCGATATGGGAACGCTTTCCAATACAGTCGCAGTAACGGATGAGTTTTCAAAGCAAACGGAAGCCGCAGCACATTCTATGGGAGCAGTTTCTGAGGCATATAAAGAAGCTGCCGAATCAATGAGTAGCTTTAACGGTGCTTCAGAGAAGAGTAAAGCATTTTATGCTCAGATGGATAAAATGGCGAATAATTTGAGCTCTCTGAATGCCATCTATGAATTGGAAATAGAGAATGCTGATGAACATCAGAAAAAGATGAAACAGTTTCATGGAAGTTTGAATGAAATATCAGAAGCTATGTCCGAAGGTGTAGCAGATGCGCATAAAACAAAAGAACAAATTGCTCTGATGGCTAAGAACATGGAGAATTTGAATAATGTTTATGGGAATATGCTTTCGGCAATGAATAATCATTAATCCCTGTATTTTTCCGGTAGAACAATAGAAAATAATTGAATAAAGAGATTTAACGCTTAGCGCATGTCAATGTCACTCCCGAAACATCCCCGGCAGAAAATGATTAATCTGCTTTACGTTGTACTTATTGCAATGTTGGCCTTGAATGTATCTGCAGAAATATTAAATGCTTTTAAGATTGTAGATCAAAGTATCAATCATTCAAATAGCTCGATTGATGAAAAAAATAATCTCATCTATCAGCAATTTGAAAAGCAAATGGCTCAGGATCCTAAAAAAGTAGGTCCCTTGAAGGCGAAAGCTGAAGAGGTAAGAGCGCAGTCGAAAGAAATGAATGCTTACATTGAAGATTTAAAAGAAAAGATTATTCAACAAAGTGGCGGCTATACCGATGAAGGAAAAATAAAAAGAATTGATGATTTAGATGCCTCTTCAAGGATAATGATTAATAAAAAGAATGGACCTGAATTGAAAAAACGAATAAAGGAAGTCAGAGCCAACTTTTTAGGTTATTTTGATGAAAATGACCGGGCGAGCGAGGAAAAAATATTCCCACTTAGAATTGTAGAACCGGAAGGAAAGAAAGGGAAGAAAAATAAAAAAAGTTGGACAGAATTTAACTTTGGAGATATTCCTACCATTGCAGCCATCACTATCTTAGATAAATTTAAGAGTGATGTAAAGAATGCAGAAGGTCAGGTTTTGGATTATTTGTATTCACAAATTAATGCACAGCAATTTACAATGGATACTTATACGCCATTGGTTTCTGCAAATTCTGGATATGTGATGGATGGACAAAAATATGAAGCAAAGATTATGTTGGGTGCTTATAGCTCTACGGTGGATCCAACTATTACAGTAAATGGAAACCCGATTGATGTAGAAAATGGCGTGGGAACCTTCTCTACAATTGCGAGCGGAGTCGGAGAACATTCCTATGATGTGGCTGTTAAGCTAAAGGATAAGAATGGAAAAGTACAGGCCTTTACTACATCAGGCTCTTATATGGTTGGCGCCTCCTCCTTATCTGTTTCTGCTACTAAGATGAACGTACTTTTTGTAGGTTTGGATAACCCCATAAGTATCGCAGCTGCAGGAGTTCCTGCCGCTAATCTGAATGTAAGCATCTCGCAAGGCTCTTTGAAGAAAGTGGGAACCGGGAAATATGTTGCAAGAGTAACAGATTTAAATAAGGATGCGGTCGTACATGTGAGTGGCAATATAGATGGTCAGAATACCAATCTGGGCAATATGAAATTTCGGGTAATGCGGGTACCGGATCCGGTTGCTATGGTGGGTAATAGCGAAGGTGGACGGATGCGATCTGCAGTTTTTAAAGCACAAGAAGGCGTTCGAGCCGTATTGAAAAATTTTTATTTTGATATTCGCTTTAAAGTAACGAGCTTTACGATGGGTTTTGTGGGAAGTGGCTTTTCTGATTATTACGAGGCGAAAACCTCCTCTGCTGTTTTCTCTTCAGAAATGCATAAACTGATGAAGCGATGTAAACCCGGAACCAGAATCTTTATTGACGATATTCGAGCAAAGGGACCGGACGGCACCACGAGAGCTTTACCGGGGATTACCTTTAAGTTGTATTAAAAGTATTAACTTTATAAAAAAGATGAAATGAAACGTGTAGATTGGATTAAAATATTGGGACTAATTATTTTGGTGTTTTTTGTAACTTCTTCAACAAAGGCACAAGTGAACACTTTTTCCGGGGCACTAATAGATTCTTCCGATGGTGCACAAGAAGATACTGCTGCTGAAGAAGGGCTTTATAATTCCACCCCTTCACTAAGGAATAATTCTGCAGTGGAAATGCAGGAAAATAAAAGAAGTACTCCTTTGGCATATCAATATATTCGTCCGAAAGATGCGGTATGGGGGAAAAGAGTCTGGGAAGAAATTGATACAAGATTGAAGATGAATGCCCCTTTTGTTTATGCAGGACATGGTGCTGAGGGTAATAGCCTTATGCTCATTAATATTTTAATTAAAGCTATTGTAAGTGGGGAGGTGACTGCTTTCAAAGGTGTAGATGACAGATTTACGTCTCCTATGACAGCCGAAGAGGTAAAGAATGAATTGACCGGGAAAGCAGATACCATTATGGTGCCGGATCCTATAACAGGGGACATGATTCAAAAAGTCATCAGAAATGATTTTAATCCCCAATCGGTAAAGACTTATCGTCTGAAAGAGGATTGGGTTTTTGACAGAGAATCTTCTCAGCTTTATTGTCGAATCATTGGGATTGCACCTTTACAGGATGTTGTAGATCCTGAAACCGGTCAACTCCGTGGAAGAATGCCTTTATTTTGGATTTATTATCCTGATTTAAGACCTATTCTAGCAAAGTATGATGTCTATAATCCCAATAACTTCTATCAACATATTTCCTGGGCTGACCTCTTTGATATGAGGAGGTTCTCCGGCCATATTGTTAAAGAAGACAATGTTTATGGAGAAACCATTAAACAACAAATTCCGGGAGATTCAACAGAGGCCGGAATTAAACGTTTATTAAAAGGACGTAAAATCCATAATGAGATTTTTAACTTCGAGCAGAGTCTTTGGGAATATTAAGGATTTTGTAGTTCTAATATTTATACGCTTTAGGAGTTCATTTCGTGGTAAAGGGGTTGCATTATTGCATACATTTTTGAAAAAACAGCATAATTCCTATCATAAATTTTTTTATCCTTTTTCTTGGGATGAAAAACAATCGGTTTCTTAAAATATTTTTCAATTTCCGACCATTCCTGAATGATTCCTAAGGCTTTCATTCCCATAAATACTGCACCTAAAGCAGAAGCGTCCGCCGTGTTAGATATTTGTACTTCTTTACCCAAAATGTCAGTAAGCAGTTGTACCCATGCTTCAGAATGGGTGAAACCTCCGGACACGTGAATGGCATTAATTTCTTCAGTTATATTGTTATTAATAATGTGGATATTCTGTGCCAGAGCGAAACAAATACCTTCTAGGATGGCACGAGAAAAATCATTTATTTGATGCTGGTGTGAGATTCCAAAAAAACAGCCTTTGGCATTGGCATCCCAATAGGGCGCCCGTTCTCCATGAATATATGGCAAAAAAAGCAAGCTTCTGGCTCCTGCGGTAGATGCCATCGCCTGTTTTATTATTGTTTCATAAGCGGCTTCCTTTTCTCTTCCTTCCAAGAAGTTGTTTTTGTACCAGTTGAGTACATTCCCACCGTTGTTAATAGCGCCACCTGAAACAAATTCCTTTTTTGTGAGTAAATAGTTGAAGATGCATCCTTGGTTATCCCGGCTTACTTTTATGGGATTGTTCCTCGTTATTCTAACCGCTCCACTGGTGCCTATGGACAGCGCCATCTCCCCTTGATGAATAACACCAGAACCCAGATTGGCCAAACAGCCATCGCTGGCACCAATAATAAAAGGTGTTTGCTTGTCTAAGCCTAATTGGGATGCAGCTTCGGCGCTCAGTCCTTTTATAATATGGGAGGATGGCACCGGTTGTGATAGCTTTTCTTTTGAAATCCGGGTGTATGCTAACGCCGGTTGATGCCATTTTAATTCTTGGTGATTAAATAAGCCTGTTGCCGAGGCTTGGGAGTAGCCTATAATATATTTCCCGAAATAGTGATGAAAAACAAATTCTTGAGCTGAAATAAATTTAGCTGCTTTATTAAAGATCTTATTTTGATGGTTTCTCCACCAAAGAAGTTTACAAAGAGGCGACATCGGATGGATGGGTGTTCCGGTCTGTCTATAAAATTCAAGTGCTTGTTTTCCCTTTTTGAGAAGAGAAGCCTCTTCCTGGCTTCTGTTGTCGGACCATAGCAAAAGTGGTGTAAGAGGTATTCCTTTTTTATTAACAGCCATGATACTGTGCATAGCCGAACTAAAACTCACCGCTAGTGGCGAATATTTCATGTCTTTTACCACCGCCCGAATGACTTGGGTTGTTGCTTGAAGGACATCTTTGGGGTTTTGTTCACTTTGGTTTTTGTTTGGGTGATTGGTTTGAAGTGCAATCTGATGTAGAGAAGCTGTTTTCCCGGATAACGTGAAAGCAAGTGCTTTGCTGCTCGATGTCCCTATGTCAACTCCTATAAAATATTCTTCCCTGGTATGCATAATGTAAGGTAAAGATAAAGAAACTAATGTATCTTGCAGCATGTAAACAGTTGCCTTTCATGTACTATTTGCTATTTGGTATTTTTTATCTTTTGTCGTTGCTCCCATTTTGGGTTCTATATATCATTTCTGATGGGTTATATCTGTTGTTGTATTATGTAATTGGCTATCGGAAAGACATCATTTTGACTAATTTAAAGCAGGCTTTTCCTGAAAAGACAGCACTCGCACATCGTGCTATTGCCAAAAGGTATATGAAAAACCTTGCAGATCACATGGTAGAAACCATTAAAATGATGAGCATTAGTAAGCGACAGATAAGTAAACGATTTGACTGTGATCCGTCTATTTTTCAATACCTTGAAGATAATAATAGAAAGAGTCAAATTCATCTTGGGCATTTTTTTAACTGGGAATGGGCGAATTTGTATATTCGCACACTGGTATCACATCCTTTTTTAGTTATTTATAAACCCATTAATGATAAAGTATTTAATCGGTTATTTAGATATATGAGAAAAAGATTTGATACGAAACTTATTGCTTCTAATAATCTTTTAAAAGAGATGCAACCATATAAAAACGGTGATTATACGAGTGTTTTGGTGGCAGATCAATATCCTAGAGGTCGAAGTGTTTATTGGTTTCCTTTTTTGAATAAGATGACACCGTTCTTTAAGGGACCGGAAATAAGTGCCAAGAGAGGGGATTTGTCCGTTGTTTTTGGCAATATCCGAAAGGTGAAGCGTGGATATTACAAGATTGAAACCAAATTGGCTTTTGAACATGCAAAAGATACTGAAAATACTGCTGTTACAGAAGCGTTTGTATTTTTTCTGGAAGATTGCATAAAGAGACAACCTGAAAATTGGCTTTGGAGTCATAGACGTTGGAAAAGAGAATGGAAAGGCGAAACGAATAAATAGTTGAATGATGACAGATGAAAAACAAAGATGTGGCTGGGTAGCAAATGATTCTTTGATGAAGACATATCATGATACGGTCTGGGGTGTTCCGGTACATCATGATCAGAAGCTTTTTGAATTTATTATTTTGGAAGCTTTTCAGGCCGGTTTGAGTTGGAGAACTATTTTGCATAAAAAGGCCCATTTTAAGCAGGCTTTTGCACAGTTTAACCCGAAAGTAGTGAGTTCTTTTACGGAGGAAAAGAAAGAGCTGCTAGCTCAGAATACCGGAATCATCAGGAATAAAAGAAAAATCAGTGCAACAGTATCTAATGCGCAGGCATTTTTAAAAATACAAAAGGAATTTGGGAGCTTTGATACTTATATTTGGCAGTTTGTTAATAATAAACCCATTGTCACTCATCGCAAAGAATCTGAACCGCCATTAGCTAAATCATCGGTGTCAACAATAATGAGTAAAGATTTGAAAAGAAGAGGATTTAAGTTTGTAGGACCAACTATTTGCTATGCTTTTATGCAGGCTGTGGGAATGGTTAATGACCATCATACAAGATGTTTTAGATATGCAGAAATTAATAAAATACAAAGAGATTTAAAAGGATGATAGCGGAAGAAAAAATAAGAAGCTTTATTAAGGCTGCTTTAAAGGAAGATATAGGAACTGGAGACCATAGTTCTTTAGCTTGTATTCCTTCGGATGCTGAAGGGAAAGCGGTGTTGAAAATAAAGTCTGAAGGGGTACTTGCAGGAGTCGCCGTAGCGCAAAAGATTTTTGAATATTTGGAACCCGGCATACGATTTAATATATTGAAGAAAGATGGCATGGAGATGCAGTATGGAGAATTCGCTTTTGAGGTAGCTGGTAGGGCACAAACGTTATTAAAAGGAGAGCGCCTGGCATTGAATTGTATGCAGCGAATGAGCGGAATTGCTACTTTGACAAAACAATTTACAGACAAGATTAAAGCCTATCCAACCAGGCTTTTAGATACACGAAAAACCACCCCGAATTTCAGATTATTGGAGAAAGAGGCGGTGCTTATTGGCGGGGGTTACAATCATAGGATGGGTCTCTATGATATGATTATGTTAAAAGATAATCATATTGATTTTGCAGGAGGGATTGCCCCGGCCATTGAACGTGTTCAAGATTATTTAAGAGAAAAAGGCTTAGATATTCCGGTGGAAGTAGAAGCTAGAGGCTTGAAAGAAGTTCATGAAATTCTGGAAGTTGGAAATGTACAACGTATTATGTTAGATAATTTTACTCCGGCAGAAACCAAACAGGCTGTAGCGCTGATTGGAGGAGTTTGTGAAACTGAAGCCTCAGGAGGAATTACGCTAAATACAATCGCCGATTATGCCGGAGCCGGAGTGGATTTTGTTTCTGCCGGAGCAGTTATTCATCAGGCGGTAAGTTTGGATTTAAGTCTGAAGGCAGAGATTTAATAAGATTATTTGTGTTATGGGATTTAAAATAGATGCACCATATCAACCGGCCGGAGATCAGCCGGAGGCTATTCGTCAACTTAGTGAAGGTTTAAAAGAGGAAGAAAAGTTTCAGACATTATTGGGTGTGACGGGATCAGGTAAAACTTTTACTATTGCAAATGTAATTCAAAATGTGCAGCGACCTACGTTAATTATGACACATAATAAAACATTGGTAGCGCAACTTTATGGAGAATTTTGTCGTTTTTTTCCGGAAAATGCTGTGGAATATTTCGTTTCTTATTATGATTATTATCAGCCGGAAGCCTATATGCCGGTTTCTGATACCTATATTGAAAAAGACCTGGCCATCAATGATGAATTAGATAAGCTGAGACTAAGAGCTACTTCAAATTTACTTTCGGGAAGAAGAGATGTTATTGTTGTGGCCAGCGTGAGCAGTATTTATGGAATGGGAAATCCAAAAGAATATGCCAATAGCATTATTCGGGTGCATGAAGGACAAACGCTAAATAGGAGTAAGTTTTTAAGAGATCTGGTGAGTGCGCTTTATTCAAGAACGTCTATAGAATTTGAAAGAGGACAGTTTCGGGTAAAAGGAGATACGGTGGATATTAATTTGCCTTATGCAGATTATGCCTATCGCATATCGTTTTTTGGAGATGAAATAGAAGAAATTGAACAATTTGATCCGGATACCGGCAGGCGAATGCTGCGGATGCCGGACGCTGCCATCTTTCCAGCTAATTTATATTTGGCACCCAAAGATATTATGCAACAAATAATCTTTGAAATACAAGATGAATTAGCCGCACAGAAAGCCTATTTTAAGAAAATAAATAATCCGGAAGCTGCCAAGCGAATAGATGAAAAAGTGAATTTTGATTTAGAAATGATTCGGGAGTTGGGCTATTGTAGCGGCATTGAAAATTATTCTCGTTTTTTTGATCGCCGTAATCCCGGAGATCGCCCTTTTTGTTTGTTCGATTATTTTCCTGATGACATGCTCATGGTGATTGATGAGAGTCATGTAACTATTCCGCAAGTGAGCGGAATGTATGGCGGTGATCGCTCCAGGAAGCTCAATCTGGTGGAATATGGTTTTCGTTTGCCTTCTGCATTAGATAATCGCCCACTTAATTTTCATGAATTTGAAAATCTTTTAGGGCAGACTATCTTCATGAGTGCAACACCGGGAAAGTATGAATTAAATCAAACGGAAGGTCTGGTTATTGAGCAGGTAGTCCGACCTACCGGCCTGCTGGATCCTCCGATTGAGGTTCGTCCCAGCATTAACCAAATAGACGATTTGTTAGATGAAATAGATGAACAAGTAAAAAAGGATGGTCGGGTATTGGTGACTACTTTAACCAAAAGAATGGCGGAAGAAATGGATAAGTATCTGAAGCGAATTAATATTAATTCCAGGTATATTCATAGCGAAGTGGATACTTTAGAAAGAACAGAGATTCTTCGTTCGCTGAGATTGGGAGAGATTGATGTACTGGTCGGCGTCAATCTGTTACGTGAAGGATTGGATTTGCCGGAGGTGTCTTTGGTAGCGATTTTGGATGCAGACAAAGAAGGCTTTCTGAGAAACGAAACCTCTCTGACTCAAACGGCAGGAAGGGCAGCCAGGAATGTGGACGGGCTGGTTATTTTCTATGCAGATACCATGACAGACAGTATGCAACGCACCATTGATGAAACAAATCGTCGTAGGGAAAAACAAATTAAATTTAATACAGAACATCAGATTACGCCCAAAACTGTTGGTAAGTCTAAAGAAGAAGTATTAAAACAAACCGCTGTACTTGAGATAAAAAATTATGATGAAGAATCTGAATTGGCTCAGCAGGATGAAGTTCCTCGAGTAGCGGAAGATAAACCTAATTATCAAACTAAACCACAGTTAGAAAAAGCCATTGCTAAAACGAAAAAGAAAATGAAGAAGGCCGCAAAAGATATGGATTTCTTAGAAGCCGCACGACTAAGAGATGTCATGTTTGAAATGGAAAAGGACTTGAAAGAATGGAAATAACCCCAGTTCTTCCCGGGCAGTAGCTAATCGATTGGAAGCTACAGCCCCATGCGTATCGGATTAATTAAAAATAACGACTGTACAAGCGGATAGACGCACTTCTTTTCCTGCTCTGTATTCTTCTTAATTGAGCAGAACATAAATTCCTGTTATTTTTGTTGTTAGGAATTAAGTGAGTGGCTAAAGTTTCTTTTACGATAAATCCATCTAAAGAAACATCTGAGTTTACACGCTCTTGCTGATTTAAAATTTCTTGGTTCATAACTTTAATTTTTAAATAATTCACCATTAAATTTTGTCTAATTGACAAACTATATTTCAAAAAACAACTACGCAGTTTTGATTTTTAAAAGCTTTTTTGTATTTTATTAAGCTCGTTCAAATCGAGCGCAAAGGTACTATGGATTTTTTAAATAAAAAAATTATTTCTACTATTTAAATAAATATTATTTTTGATTGCTATAATAAAATAAAAATCAACATTTTATATAATCATAATAAAATAAAAAATATTTAATAAGGTTTTATTATAATTGTGTTTTGGTGGAGATTTGATAAACAAAAGCGAGCAGAAGGAATATTATACTAGCAAGGAAGTTTTCGTAATTTTATTTTAGAACGATAATTTATCTGATATTATCCATGTAAAAATTACTTTGTTAAACTTTTAATCATGCCTCTTATTTGAAAGAAACAACAAGTTTTTATTTTAAGTATGCAACGTTTTGCTTTTTCTGCTTGTCTGTGTAGTATAATCCGGATTATTGTAATAAATTTTTAATGAGAAAATAAAAATGTATGACTTTTTTAAAGAAAAAAGGCGGTTTCCTTGCGGGGCTGCTTGTTATGTTGACTCTCTTTACCGCATGTAATGATGATAATGATGTACCTCAACCTGATTATGATGTAGCCGGTTTTATGGCTTTCAATTTAGTGCCTGACCAAGAAGAAGGTATTGGCGTTGCACTCTCGGGAAATACTGTGAATATAATGCCATTTATGCGATATACCGGCGGTTATGTCAAAGCGTATCCCGGTGAACGATCTACGGATGCTTTTGCTGCTAATTCCCAGAACACCTTGACTTCTACTACCTTTAATTACAAAGCGAATAAGTATTATTCTCTTTTTGTGATGGGATTGGAAGGGAATTATAAAAATGTGATTGTTAATGATGGTTTGGATACCATGGATGCCACAGATGGAAAATCTTATTTGCGCTTTGTTAATGGAATAGCTGATGGAAGTGCAGTTAATGTAGAACTTTCTAATGATACTGCTACGCTGTTTTCTGAACAAGCAGACTATAGTAAGGTCTCTCCTTTTATGGAGTTAGATAGTGGAGCAATTACTATCGATATTAACGATGGTTCGGATATTCAGGTAAATCGTACGATTCAGTTAGAAAACCAAAAGGCATATACTATTCTTTTGGCAGGGAATCCTCAAAGTACAGAACCGGAAGATAGTGTTCAAATCCGCTATATAATTAATGGAACACTGACTTTAGATTCTACTTCCTCAGATTTAACTGACGAGACAAACTAATTGTTTTGGTTGTAAGTTTTCTCCCCTGGGTTGTTTCTCTAGT
>CAZLDH010000030.1:5382-22258 GCA_964558275.1 uncultured Chitinophagaceae bacterium | reverse complement strand
TTTGAGCGCTAATATACTAAAAATATTAGGTGTGTTTGCGGAGAATCAGATTTATTTTTTTAAACTTATCCATGATTATATAATTTATGTAATTAATATTCTTTGAGTTTTTTATTTTGTTTATAATGGTAATCTTTCCAATTCTTCTCTGATTCCTTTATAGCTATGGAATCCAGTCGGATGCCATTCTTCCCTAATGTCTTTAAGAGTTAAATGCCCAAGTGCATAACCGATTCTTTCTTCCTCTTGACCGATGTGCATCGATATGAAATTAAGGTCGGCCAGTAGGCTTGATCTTCGTTTTGTAGTTATGTTATTTTCCTTTAGCCGCTCTTGTATTTTCTCCCTTTTTCTAACGAGCTTCATAAGCTCCTTCATTTTGTTGTTTGCATATACGTATTTGTCCATAGTTGTATACTTTTGGTTAAAAAAAAATAAATATTATTTTTTCCTTTCTTCTGATATGCCACTAAGGAGCTATGCTTCAAGGCAGGCAAGGGCATTAGAAAAAAAATACTACCTGACCAACGGGAAGTGTGGAGATTATTTTTCTGATGTTTATATACCCTTGACTAAGCTGCAGAAGCATGGATCACCTTTGCTGTTCAGATGAAGAGAAAAATTTGGGGGATGGCCACGAAAAAGAAAAATAGAACTATGGCGAAGTACCACAGTTCTAGATTTAAATAAAAGAAAGAATAGGGTTTCCCCTATTCTTGATCTAAGACATCAATCCTAGTCACGATGATCTGAGTAGTAACTCTGTTGTTACCCTCTTTGTCCTGATAGGTATGGTTGGACAATTTACCGTGAGCGATGATATGGGTTCCCTTATCAAGGAGTTGGGATGCTTTTTCTGCAAGCTCATTCCAGAATATTAAGGTAAACCAATTGGTTTTTTCTACTTGTTCACCATCCTTTTTGTAGCTTTCATTGAAAGCTAGGGATGCTCTGGCAACTGCTTTTCCACTGTCAAATTTGTGAACCTCTGGTTTAGCTCCTAAGAAGCCTGCGATCTGTACGATATTTACATTCTTTTTCATAATACTATATTTTTATTTTTTATGCTGGGGTTAAAAGATTTGAAGCTTATGAAACAAATGACTGTGGAATACCGGAATGTATATGAGGATATGCCGCAAAAGCATTTGGAGAATAAAAAGCGACATAATCTACCTTTGCATACAAAAAATAAAATAGGATGAAAAAGATATGAGTCCAGATGCTCTTCCGGAGTGTAATGTTTCACTTGTCAGGATATAGAAAGGGCCTGCACCCGGTTAAATAAAAAGACACTAGGATGGTGGACGGATAAAATACCGGTTTACTATTTAGGTAAAGTTTTCGTGGGAAAAGGCAGCTCTTTTAATTTTTCCTAGCTCCGGAGGAACGACTGGACCAGGAAGGGTTAAATGTGCTGCGTGCGTATGGATTGACTTGAAATTGGGATTGTTAAAAGCTTCCTGTAGCACAGCGGAAGGGTCGCTTTTACAACAAGTTGAAAAGTGTATTTTAAGTCAATCGATAAAGGGGGAGGTTATAATTATTTTATTGGAAATTATCGGCCTATAGACCTTCCAATATCATTTTCCCAGATATAATTTTCAATGAACGGTTCTAAATCCTTATGGAACCAGATGGTTTTTTCATTTTTGTGATTTTCTAGGCCAAAGGATTTATCATAAGTTGCTATGTGTTCGGTGGATGTTTCTGTTGCGTTCAAAAAACTTATCCTATCGAACATTGCAAAATTTTCTTTGAGTAAGGGCAACTGATTGTGATACATTTCCTTTATAGTTTGTGGCTCAACTAAATGTAGCCCGTGCTGATACCTAAGGTTTGCACGTTTGAGGCATAGGTTTAAATCGTCTGTGAAAAAAAGGATAGCCTCAATTCGATTTGCTCTATTAAAATTCCACATGGATTTTGCGTAGTCATACTGATGCGTATAACCTAAATTTAGCTCTAAAGCAAAATCCTCGCTGTCTATTAAGTTTTGCCGGATCATATCCCTTACCCGATACATAGAATGCTCTTTGTAATCAATGTATCCCTGCGCTTTATATTTCATTCTGGTATCATCCTCATTGAGTACATCTAGTTCCTTAGGTGTAAATAATGTACCGGATGTACTTTTTCCCACTCCTGGAGGGCCAGCTATAAAGTAAATTGTAGCCATACTTTAGTCCTGCAGAACCTGAATTCTTCCATCGCTATGTTCAGCAATATATTCCCCTTTTTCATTTTTATAAACGAGTGGCTGTCCAATAGAAAATAAATATTCTCTAATTTTATTGGGGATTTCCTTGTACCACTGCTCTTTTTCCTCTTCTGTCATTTCATGAAGTGGCTTCTCCAATTCGCCTTTGCGAACTAATTCGCTATCTGTAAAATCGTTTGTTCTCATATTTCAAATATACTAAAAACTATTTCTGTTTTCTATTAATAGGCTCCGTTAAGTCACTATGGAAGTAACAGAGCCTCAAATTATTTAAAAAATTATGTTGAAATCAAAGGCAACACCCTGTTGCCTTTATATCATAGTTCAAATTCCGGGAACTGTGGATAAAACAACACAGTGTGCGGTTCCGGAGAATTAAGAATGCGTTTGATGTAATCCGCAATATCGATTACAGAGGGCAACGATCTTACATCCCGGGTCATGCGTGATCGGCATGTTACAGCATTTTGTAAGGCCCAAGGAGTTTGCAGCTGATCGAGTTTATCGAAGCACATGGCAACAAGGTCAGAGTCCTGATCATATGCTGCAATGAAGAGCGTTTTAAGCCAGTAGCGTGTGGAATCGAAATTATTCATGATGGAAGAAATTAAAATTATGGAAAGGGATTTTCCCTAACTCTCAAAAGCTCCCACAAGCATTTTAAATTGAATTGAGCAAGGCAGACTGAAAATTACGACTTGAAAAGTGGAGAATTTTCAAAAGACTGTTTATCACACCTTGCGGATTCAACTTTTAAAATGTCTTACCTTTGCTGACTGAGATAAATAGTGCGCAGCAATAGAATTTCCTGTTATATGCATAAAGCAAGTACGATTAAAAAAAGCCCGTTAGGGCTTTCTGCACTTACCGTTCATCTAAGAAACAAATAACCTGTTCATATATACTATAATATAGAGTTTCTTTAAGCGACAGCGGTATGTCCGTATTCATTTTTTTATAATACGTGTACTTCATAGCATCACTTTTTTCATCATAGGTACTGCCTCCATCATGAAAAACCACCTTTGTTCCACCATCAACAGGTTGTATATCTATAAATATACAATAGTCGTCAATGGTGGTGGAAGCTAATAGCTTGCATAATTCAGGGACAACAACAATATTAAAAACAAGATGAAAATTCTCATCGTTTCTGATCTTGTGATCCAACCCATTTGTAATTGCTCTAATTGCCATAATTATTTATTTAATGATTACTATTTAATTAACACAGGTCAATCACGAGCCTAAGGATGACTAAGCAAAAGAGAAATTAAGCAAAATGAGAGTGGTGGTTTTGGGGAGGAGGAGGCTCCGGCCTTTAGGCTGGATACCCCTTTTGTGAAAATTTCTATTGTGTGGGTAGGTAGAGCGTTGAGGCGTGTCTTCCTGGCGCAGTATCTTTGTGTACTAATTAAGAGTAAAATCCGAAAATTGTAAGGCTCGATGCCTTCATGATTTTCAATAAGCGTATTATCGAAATAGGGATAGCAGCGGCATCCTTTTTTATCCTGGTACTAACGGAGTTTACCAAAATAAAAAAGATATAGCGTATAGCCCGGCCCGAAGGGATTTCCCAAAAGGAAATAAAAATATTCTACCTCCTGACGGATCTACTGTTCTTGCTAACTACCTTAATTCAAGTTCATTTTCTGCAATCTTCCTACCTGTTTTCTCGCTTAATATTTGTACGTGGTATCTTATGTATTTGTATAATGTCTGCTTACTTTTTATTCCTGTCAATTGTAATATTTCACTTATCAGATAACCTTTTATTCTCATTTCATAAGCATCTTTGGCCAGTAATTTTGCTTCATCTGTCATTCCTTTAGGCCTTCCTCCAAACCTCCCCATTTCTCTTGCTGCTTTTAATCCAAGCCTTGTTCTTTCAGAAATCAGTTCTCTTTCAAATTGTGCTACTGATCCCAATAAATTTGCCGTTAACCTCCCTTCTGCAGATGAAAAATCAAAACTTGAAGCTCCTAATTTTAATACTGCTTCTTTTGCTGCTATTTCTTCTAAAAGAAAAATTAAATCTTTGAGTGATCTTGCCAGCCTATCTATTTTGACAACTAATATTACATCACCAGGCAGTAAGCTTTCCAGTAGTTTTTCCAGTGCCGGTCTTTTTCTACTTTTTGCTGAAGCTTTTTCTATGATTATTTCATCACATCCTAAAGCTTTCAATTCAGCTACTTGGCTATCAACACTTTGTTCTTGTGTTGATACTCTTGCATATCCGTATTTCATATATAATAAAAATTTAAGTGTGATTCGTGTGTTACGACTGCCAAAGAAGCGAAGCTTCAAAGGCAGGTTAATGGTTTTATATTATAGGGTTAATATTTTTTACAGTTATCTGGATTTTCCGGATAACTGAGATTTCATTCAAAGCATTGAATGAAAAAACCTCTGAATGCAATCAGAGGTTTCACCTATTTATAAGTAAATATTAGGTAAGGGATGAACTGTATTTAGCTTTCTTTCTATCGAGAAGTTCCTCTAAAATAATATGAGAAGACTCGTACTCTTTTCCTTCGAAAGTGTAAACATCTTTATCCTCATCGTAATCATAAGCATCTAATTCTTCATTTTCGAGATATACTTCAAGCAACGTTTTATTTGTATAAAATACTGTTCCATAAATCAGGGAACCCATTTCTTCAGAAGAACATTCAAAGTCCAGACCGTATTGATCAGCAATTTGAGTAAGCTCTTCTATGGGCGGTGCCCATTTAGTTTCGAAGGAATAGATACCTAGATCATTTTTGTAGGTATAGAAAAAATAGGTTGTTCCCTTGATTCCGTCTGGCAGTTGCCCATGGTTTGTTTCCTTCTCTTGAAGGATAAGAGAATTAAAAAGTTCATCTATTTTTTTTAATTGCGTTTCATTTCCTTGAAATGTCACGTGGTTTGTGCACCAGTTTGCCATATTTTATATCATTATTTATTTTTATCTAAGTGCTTTAAAAGACAACAGCTTCATACGGTCAAGGGCACAGGATAAAATACGACCAGACTAAAAGGATGTGTGGAGATTTTCTTCTGTGTTTATATACCCTTGCCGGATATATAGAAGTGTTGTCTAAGCTTTGCTTTAGATAAGATAAAGGGATATAAATATGGGGGGCACAGCAGAACAAGGAAAGAGCAATAAAAAGCAGTACACTTTAATAGCTGGTTTACGAGTAAAACAAACCATTTTCAGGAAACAGTTTTGCAAACTTCAAAACAAACTTGTTTAGAAAGCTATAAGCTGCATTTAGTATGGTATTTTAAATATTTTTGGAAGCTTAAGGTTTGTACTAAATAAACGAACGTTTTTACAAACTCATATTAGGGAAAATTATTTAGTGTTTTTATTTAAATACATTTCAATTAAATAGGCGTATTTCATTGCTTCCTTATGTGCGGATACACCAAAGAGGTTTTCGATATTATCGGTTTTTTCTCTATGTTCACAAAAACCAGCGTTTTCAAAGTGAAAAATTAATGTGTGATATTTTTCTTTCAATCGATCGATATAACGATTCAATCTGTTGATCTCCTTTAAATGATAGTCATTAATAGGTGTTTTTTTTAACGAAGAGGTTTTGAGGTTCCTTAGAGTTTTTATCTCTAATTGTAAATTATTGGTATTGAGTTCATGATAAGATTTAATTAGTTCAATTATTTTAGCCATTGATGTTTTGCGTACCTTAATGGTTTCTTGCAATAGCTTATCATTAAAATTTTGTTGAGTTTGATTTAATTTAAGTTCAAGGTGTTTAGCATGAGCTTTAAGATTGTTGTATTGTTGTATCAGCAATTCATCTTTGTTTTGAGAAATTTTAAGCAAAAAATATTTATCATGGCGCAAGGACCGGATCAGTGTATTAAGATTTAGAATTTTGATTTCTAAGTTGAAAATTTGCTTATCTCGATCAATTATTTCTTGAATTAGAAGCTCACGATGAGCTGTATTTTTAATGCGATCATTTTCTTTGCGAAGATTAGCTAACTGGGATTCTAAATCTTTAATTCGCTTTGAATCTTTTTTATGCTGGATGTTTTTATTATTTAGGTGTCGTTTTAATTCAGCAAGTTGTTTTTGTTTTTTTGGCAGGAAAAAATTAAACATATATAAGTGCTTTAAATTCTTTGCAATAACGCAGGAAAGGTAAATGATATATTTATATCCTCGGCCAACAAAAGGAAGCAGTTAACCGAGGGTAAAAGTTATAAAAAGATAGGCATTATATTACTGCACTATTTCTTTGATATCCAGTACTACAATTTCAATGATAGTTTTTTCAATACCATCTTTGCTGGTATAGCGATTAGTAGAAAGCTTACCGGATATGTTAATTAATACACCTTTGGTGTAGGTGTCAGCGACCTGCTTTGCAAGATCATTCCAGAAAACCAAACGAATCCAGTGTGTATTCTTTTTCCATTCACCGGATTTTTTGTCTTTCCAGCTTTCATCAATTGCTAAGGATACCCGTGCTACGGACGTACCATTGTCGAAAGTTCTCAATTCAGGATCAGCACCTAGTCTGCCCTGTAATTCTACGGAGTTTATTGTTTTCATGATGTCGTTATAAGATATTGATGTACAGCTGTTTAAGTGTTAAAATATTTGGTAATTAAAAGAAAATAATGTATATTTATAGGAGGATCAACACGCATATAGGTATGAGACAGATAATATTGTTTTTTGTATGTATTGGTGGAGCAGGGATGTTTGCCTTAGGAGCTACAACAACAGACTCAATGGTTCCTGGTATTATAGGGTTAGTCATCTTCTATGGATATATATTCTACATCTTTAATAAGGTGTTTAATAATAGCAAAAAGAAAGAGAGAGCTTTAGAAGCCCAAAGAGAGAGGGAACAGCGGATTATAGATATAGAGCGCAGACGTGAGTTTGATGAAGCTTATAAGCGACTCATGCGTTTAGTTGATCAATACGATAAACGTGATGATATTAGGTGAAGCAAAATATCTGTATAAAAAATAGCCCGTTGATTTCTAACGGGCTTTGCTTTTACTTAGTCTTCACTGGGATAAATTATTAAAACGGATTTCTTTATCGGTACTTCCTTGACAACTTTTCCGTCCTTTAAAACAAACACCGTTCCTTTTGGTGTTTCATTTTCGTCTACATTATCGAGCAACATGGTAAACATTATAGTTTCGCTCTTTTGGTTAGACTCTATGTGAACGTTATTCGTGACAGGTTTTGATCCTGCAGTAAAATAGGTTGAATACCTTTCAATTGACTCTAGGGATTCATCCAGCTCTTTTTCAAAATCATAACCGGTTATAGTTAAATCTTTAGATTTGTGTAGCATATAAGAACCTTTCATCTCCATTGTCCATTCAGGGTTAAGGCTTTCTTCATCAAACTCAATTTTAAGAGAGTAATATGCTAAGTTTTGTCCGGTCTCTTCATCCTCAAGGATCGGATCATCATCTTTGGAACATGCTCCGAGCATAACTCCAAATGCTATAAACAGCAATAGGTATTTAAATTTACTCATATTATATTATTCTGTATAAGGTACGGTATATACAAACTTTGTTTCTTGTGATGATATAGGAAATTCTTTAAACAGCTTTTCATTTTTATAAAGCAGAACACTTCCAGTGGGCGTTACACTTTCGCCATCTTCTCCTTTTACCTTAAGAGTAAAATGTAAGCCCGTTGCTTTTTGGTCGAATTCAATATGGACGGACGGTTGGATCGGTTGATCGTCAGAGAAAAAAGATGTCCCCCAAAAATTACCAACACCAACTTCGGTATCCAGCTCTTTCCAGAACTCATATCCTTTAATCGTTACCTCCTTGTTTTCATGTAGGTAGTAACCGGAAAGGTTTGCTACCCATTCAGGGTTAAGACTTTCTTCATCAAACTCTATTTTTATAGAGAATGATGCTACTCCAGTCGTTTTAAGTTCCGGCTCATCATCTTTGGAGCATGATCCTAGCATAACTCCAAATGCTATAAACAGCAATAAGTACTTAAATTTCCTCATAATAATACAATTAATTGATTTCAAATATACGGTTTTTCAATCTACAAACTTGAACCAGGTCTCTAATTTGCTGCGCAACATTAGATTGCTCTATTCCTTTTAACAGCAAAGTTGGAGAAGATATATCTGTGGTGTATAAAGTAACAGTCATAAGCCCAAAAACACGTTCTATTAAAGTTTTGCTGACTCTGTAATCCTTCACACGATAAAGCTCTAAAGAATCATATTGAACAGCAAAAACTCCTTTTTTTACGACAATCATTTCTTCATAAAGATAGTACCTGATCATGGCCACCTTTAAGAACCTATAAATGGTTACGAGCATTAAAGCTGTAGCCACTATGAATAAATAACTATGGATGCGTTGAGCGAACACAGCGACTAAAAGAGAAAGAAACAAGCATCCCAATGCATTAAAAAATGCAGTTATTATCGATGGGGCGAATTTCTTTATAAGTTTATTGTTTTCGTTCATCATGTTTCTGCATTAAGTAGGTATATATGGTTTTCGGTATAGTATCTGTAACCGACATTTTAAGACTGATAAACTTGTCGTTGACCTTGTCATAGGAATCGATTCTGTTAAGTATCCCTCCGAAATCCTCTTCAATATTTCTTGCGATTGAAAAAGGATATATGGTATCGGTTTGGTGGAGATAATAAACATTGTATGTTGAATCGGTTACTATTCTAAACCTCTTGTAATTATAACCGTTAAATGAAGTGTCGCTTAGTATTTCCTTATCGGAATAACCTGGTATTTCCGGTTTTTCAAATACAGCGCCATATTTTTTTTCTTTTAGCTGCAGGGCGTTTTTTTCAAATTCCTGTATATTTTCTCCTTTTAAAAAACTGCTATCGAGTAGATTAATATATGTATAAGGGGGGAGTTCTTCATCATTCAATACTTCCAGCAACTCATTTTTATAAAAATATAAAGTTGAGATGTCAATAAGAAAGCTATCGTAAATATCTTCATTCGGCTGATTATACACCATTAGTTCTACTTTTATTTTTCCGGCATTTGCAGGTATGGGTTTGTTTTTACTGCAGGCGATAAATAGCACAATCATACTGCTTAGTAATATTATTTTTCTCATCATGATTTCTTGTCTAAAAGTTCATAAAAAGTGTTTTTCCCTTTAGGTGATTTTACGGTTCTGACATTCTCAATCAGCATGTTAAATGATTTCATTACCCGTGAAAGCGAAAAGCTTTCATTGAATATTTTTCTTTCTTTTTCACCTAAGCTGCAGGAAATATACTGGCCATCGAGCTTCACTTTCAAAGGCTTATTAAAAAGCTCATAAGCCAGAAGTGTTTCATTGATTTTCCCTATCAATGTAGAAGGGAATCCGAGAATGATTTTTTTTCCAGCTATCATTTCTTGAAGCTTTTTGATTACAGATTGTCCGGGGGCAGTTCCAACTGCAATAACGTGTATGTCTTTTAGTTTCCTGATTTGCATAAAACTTAAAGCCTGCACAGCAGAGTCAAATATGTAAATCTTATCGGTTGGTCTGGGAGAGAGTTGTTCCCAAAACATTTCATGCGGCACATAATGGGTGCCGAACATACTGATAAATTCCCCCTTTTTCCCATTCTCCCCAGGAAGGTAAAAAACACCTTCTTCTATTTTAAAGCCCACTTCTATTAATTTAGAAGTGGGCAGGGATAAACTACCTTTTAATTTTATATTCTCTATCATGTTCCTCTTTATTTACGGGTGCATGATCTTGCTTGAATTCTTGCCTTTCAAGCTCTCTTCTTTCCGCATTGTGTTCTAAATCGGGATCATTGACTTTTTGTTTCAGTGAGTTTATCGATCTATTGGCAGAGGGAGAAGAAACTTCCTTTTTAACAATCGATAAATCGTGCTTGATGTTGGGATCATCTGGGTATTTTTTAGCTTTTTCCTGCAAATCCCTTTCAACTTTCTTCACACTTTCAATATACTTACCATAATAAGGGTCTTTCTTTTTATCACTCTCCTTTATTTTTTTAGCAATGGCTTCTGCAGATTTTATAATTAGGTAAGAGATTCCCCCATCCAATACTATTGAAGCAAGCATTCCGATTTTATTGGTGCTTAATCCTTTTGAAGAAGCAGGGGAGGTCCTCAATGTGGCACCCTCTTCTAACTCTATCTCTTTCCCTTTTTTGAGTTGAGCTTTCTCTTCATGACTTAATTCTTGGCCATTGACTGTTTCGGGGATAAGGATTTTCTTCTGATCGATAGCGACCATCGATTTTGTGTCCTTATCAAATTCAAACAAATACTTTATACTTTCTCTTTTGGCCGCACCTTCAACTCGGTCGATGGCTATATCTTCGGCGTTGATAGTTACACTGATCTCATCCCCTTTATTAAGCTCGTCAAATAAATCACCGATCTTTAGATTCCAGATTTTTTCTTTAGTTCCATCAGCCTTTTCCAGCTCAATAAAATAGCTTTGCTTATTTTCCGGATCATCCTGATATGGGGCTAAACCAAAGTCCGTAACGAACCCGCTACCTCTTATTATCTTCTCATGCGCTCCTTCTTTTTGAAATAGTTCATTTTCCAGAGAGTCCAGGAATGAATGTTCCCTGTTCTGCTTATAAATCGGGTGAACCAATAGAGTCTTTTTTCCATCTGCTCCTTCCGATAAGCTTAACTTGGCATCTAGCTGATCAATTTTCACGCCGTTGATATTGAGATTTTGCATGCTTATCATTTCTGTGATGTTACCTCTTTTGAGGCTTCTCACATTATCCTCGCTAAGCATTACATTTTCCTTGTCATCTATAAGCCCGAGAGATTTCAACTCGGGCATAAGTTCATTTATAATTTCGTTTTTCATATTTATCTACCAATTTTGTGTGAATTTTCCTCTTGTGTGTTTTCCTGTTTTATATCGCTTTCTTTACTCTGCTGTAATATTTCTTTAAGCGAATGATACAAGCCGTCACTAGGGGTAACCGTTAAAACTTCTCCGGTTTTATCAATAGTGAGTTCAAGTGCCTTGGATGGTAAAAGCGCTGATACTCGATATTCTGTGTTTTTGTGATTTATTTTATCTCCAACCATAAAAGACTTTTCCATGCTGTCTTCAATTTTAAGTTCACGTTTGTTTTCGAATTTTTTTATGTGATCCATTATTTTTTGGGCATCTGCAGCTGCAGCAAAAATTTCATAGGGATCATTTTTTAAAACCTGAATCCAAGATTTCACATAAGCGGCATGTTGGCCGAATTCTTTTCTTACTCCATAATCTCCTGCAATCATAAGGCTGGCAATTTCGGCTCTAAGTTCTTCTTTAGCATATTCAGGAGTGCCGAATTTCGTTACCATTGGCCTATTTAATCTGGAAGGGTGTCCTGTCCAGTGTGCCATTTCATGTAAAAGGGTAGAGTAGTAGCCTTCCTTATTAGCAAACCTATCTTTATCGGGCATTCCTATGTAATCTACTATAGGGTTATAAAAAGCATCATTCCCCCCAGGTTTAATTACGACTTCTGAGTTTTGAATAATCTTCTCAACTCTTTCCTCTTCCATCCAAGTTTGTTCAATTTCTTGTCTTTCCAGCTCCGGAACCCCATCAACCTGTTCGGCGTTGAATACTACAGCTGAACGTATATAAGGATTTTCAAGTTTGATAAACACTTTAATAGGTTTTCCGTTTTCATCTTTCATCACTTTCCCATTCTCATCTTTTTTATTAACCTCTCTATGTGTTTTTACAACATTGATAGGAAGCCCTTTTGATCCTTTTTTGACCTGCCATCCCTTGCTTTGTGCCTGTTTGTAGGTCATCCATCTTGGATCTTGCCGTGCATTTAGGAGCATCCAAAATCGGTTCATTCCACTATACGTTCTCCCTGTAACCGGATTCATTGGATTTAAGTCTATCTGCTTCCAAGGCAGGTGAAAAGGAGAGGTTCCTTTCTCGAGCTGATCGATTAACCTTTCAGCCACATCTTCGTGCAATGGCTTCTTTTCCTTTACTTCTTTACTCATCCTCTTCCTCACTTTCTTCTAAAATATTTTCTTGATCCCAGGCTTCGATCTGTAGGATTTTTTCCTCTTCTTTGTTGAGGGGTACCGGGTTTTCATTTTGCGCTATAAGCTTTAGCTTTTCCAGCGCAGCTGATTTTATTTGTTTCTCTTTCATCTTGTTATTGAAATTTAAAACGTTTGTAAAAAATTGAATCTTGTCTATGGCTGTTCCATTTTTATAAACGCCCAAATGGAGATGATCACCTGTTGACCAACCTGTAGAACCAGTTAAGGCAATGGATTCTCCTGCTTTCACCTCTTGCCCTGTTTTATAGTAATATTCAGATAAGTGTGCATAGAGAGTTTCTAAATTTTCTCCGTGCTGAATTTTCAGATAATAGCCTAAAGAAGGACTGTTGCCATCTTCTATTATTTTTCCATTTAAAACAGCGAATACGGTGTCTTTATTAGAAGCAAAATCTACTCCTTTATGCTTACGCCAATCTTTGAATATGGGATGTTTCCGCCATCCAAAACCGGAAGTTTGTTGAAGCTTTTCCAGTGGCATAGCTACGGGTATTTGTTCCGGTTCTTTTATATTTTGCTTGGGGCTTTCTCTTGATGTAGGTTTTGGGGTTGGTTTTGGTGAAAATATTTCCTTTTCTAGTTTTTCTTTTTTCATGGCCAGCTCTACTTCTTTAATTACTTTTACAGGCCTGGCATCATGAAACTGTGCTTGAAGAAACAAGGGAAGCATAAAAATAAAAAGAGTTAATTTTTTCATGCGATCCCCTCCTTACTCATTATATCCTCTACAAAGTCTTTAACCTGATTATTGATTTCAGAGAAATTTTTAAAGAGCTTTGCCTCTTGATTTCCCTCAAATTGATAATAGGTAGGCAGTTCTAGGTAGTGGGCTTCTTCGTAACTGATTTCTTTCATGTCCAAGTTTATTTTGCAGTTAACTGCTGATGGCACATATTCCCCTGTATAATCTTCATGAGTTACATCTTTAGCTATTAATCCAACCATTTCAGATGTTTTAAGGGATGCTATTTTACCGGCAGGTATAAGGGCATCCAGTTTTTCATTTAGGCTTACCGAGGTCTTGGATCGGTCAATGCTTAATCCTTCTCCTGTCTGTTTGATTTTTCCGAACATTCTTTCCAGCCATTCTAATGTCTCTTTGTCTCTTACCGATCCGGAGAGAACATTACCTATTATAGCTGTTATGGTAGAAGCCGTTTCTTTACCATATTGCATTCTGAATTGTGGAAGCTCTTGTAACCCGAGAATTACACCAACCTTATTACTCCTTGCGGTTGCTATGAGGTTTTCTACCCTATGGATATATAGGGTTGGGGCCTCATCGGCAATAATAGATGTAGGAATATTTCCTTTAGAATTAATCAAAGAAACAAGTCTATTAACGATTAATGCGTAAAGAGCTGAATTAATATCCTGTGTCATCGGATCGTTGGCAAGAACCAGTATAGAGGGCTCATCGGGATCAGAAATTTTTAAATTAAAATCATCCCCGGAAAACACCCAAAAGGATTCTTTTGTAGCAAGTCTTGAAATGAATATTTTAAGAGTTCCCACTTGTCCTTCCAGCTGATCATAAGCCTTCTTATTATGTGCGGACATAAAAGGGGATAGGAGGGATACAAGTTCTGGGTTAGTAAGAAGCGATTTAAAAATCTGTTCATACTCTAAGTTCAGAAAAGCCATAAGATGTGGAAGAGAGGAATATTTCCCTTCTTTATATTTAGCAAGAAAATATACTGCAGATGCTAAAAAGTTTATGGCCGACTGGGTAAAGAACTGATCGGCACCGCCTGACTTGTCTCCTTTTTTCAAGGCTTCCACAAGAGCTGTAGAAATTTCTTGGGCTTCTGAAAGCGTTCGTACATATTTTGGATTGAGAGGATTGATCCTTCTGGACTTTGTCACATCATCAAGATTGATGACATGGAATTTATAATTCTTCATTCGTCCCTGCTGCTTTGCCAGCCTATAATGGTAATAAGCAATCTTACCCAAATCCGGAAACTTGAAATCATATAGGCACATAGTAAAATCTTTGGCCAGTAGCTGTCTGATTGCCGGGTTGATCACTCCAAAGGATTTCCCTGATCCCGGGGTTCCTAAAACCATGACACCCCTAAATGGGTTGATGTTGATATATCCATTATGCACTTTCTTTTTATAGTAGAACTTAGTAGGCAGATTAATCGATGTAGGTGAGTTGTTTTTTTTCGTGTCCTGCATAAAAGACTCTGCTTCAACGTTCCATTTATCCTTGCCAAACCCTGAACGTATGAACTTGGATATATTGTCGATGGCCACCATGGTCATAAGGGTACCTACTACGCTTGAAATAATATACATCAAACCGTAAATCGTAGTATAGGGTAGAATGTTGTCCGGACTTTTTGTGTGATCCTGAAACAAGAAAAACAGCGATCCGAAAAGGAATATAAGTCCAAAGGAGAGCGGAAGGGCTACATGTTTTTTAGGATCGGCATCAAGATTTTTACGAGCTAAAGTACCTATTCCAACAAGGCATATTAGCAATAGGGTAAAGAGCTTTGTATATAAAGGTACGTTCAATATTGTAATGGATGATACTCGCTTTAATGGCGTATTGAAAATCCCAAAGATATTATGCTGCAGATAAACATGAAGGATGATATCTAACAACAAAAAACCGTACAAAAGCCACTGGGTGAGATTATAAACCTTTAAATGTTCTTTTTGTTCTTCCATGTCAAATACTATTTAAAAACAAAAGGTTGCCTTGTTAGACAACCTTTAAATGTGAATCGTTCTGTTTTATTTATTGTTTCGAACTCGAAGTTTGTAGTTTAAACTCTTACTAGTTTTTTAAATAAATTATAGGGGAAACCGAACGCCCAGATTTGCTGACATCCGCCACCGGCTTGATTTGTCAGCAAAGAAATAATAGCCATTATCATTTGAAAACACTAAGTCTAAACCAGGGGATAAACTTTGTAGGATTTCAAATCCGGCATTTGGGGAAACAACAAATTCTTTCAAATCAGTTCCTCCATATACGCCAAAAATCCACCTGACAGTTGTGTTTTTTTCTCTTAGAAGCACGGGTTTATAATTATAGCCGGCCAGTATGTTTTCATATTCATTTTGTCTATAATACTTTAAAGCTAAAGAATGAGCATTGTAGTATTTTTTAGAAAAATCGAAAGCTAGCGTAAATTGATAAGCTTGGTCATACACATAGCCGGCGTTTAGAGCGATATGCTTATACCCTCTTTGTGCTTTAACAGTTCCGATAGCTGCTATCGAAAAGAGAAAAATAAAAAGTATTTTTTTCATTATTATAAAGTATCAGCGTTAAGTAAATCACGATAATCGATGTTTAACTCTATTGTTCTTCCGGATATTTGTTCTTCATTCAATTGTACTGAAAGAACCTTGTCATTAGGATAGGTAAACTTTTTAAAGACATATACGTTCCTGTGTTTTTTGCGAAAATATTTTTGTTCATTTAAAACGAGTTCCGGTTTTATTTCGATATCCTGAACGTTTGTTGCTTTTACGATCCGTTTATCTTTTATATGGAATCGTAAATCAGCCATATCGTATTTTATCTTTGACCGATTTTCAAAAGTTAAGTCAACAAACACATAATCGCCCATTGAATAAATATTATTCAGGTAGGCCAGCATCCCGGTGCTTTTAGCAGCTACATTGTAATAGCTTCTTTTCCTTTTGATGACTTCGGAAGCATAATATTTCATCTCAATTCGGTTCATAGTAACTTCCGGAAACTCGAGGGCTCTCATGTGATCCGGGAGAATTTCTACAGAGGTGACAGCTGTAATGGGTCTATTGTCATAATTTACTTCATACTGCGCATAGTATGATTGCGCTACTATTGTAATGATTGCGCTGTTATCTGCTTTTCTATCTCCTACTGTGTCAGGATGATATTTCAGGCGCACTATATTTTCTACTGGAATATCCCCTGCAAAGTCACCGGAGGAAATGTCTACATATTGAACGGGTTCGGGAGAAACAAAATGAATGGAGTTATCCGTTATGTTAATTATAGGAAGTTGACCTGTTTTGTTTGTTTGGGCAAAAAGTCCAGTTACTGTAAAAAGAGTAAAGAATACTGTGATTATATTTTTCATAATTAATTGCTTTTTTCTATGAGATAAATAAAGGTTGAATATTTAAGATTTGCTTTGTTTTTTCGTATGGCTTTGGCAATCGCTTGTGAAGTTGATTGGAAAGCTCTTTGTGCAGAACTAAGTAAAAACTGTGCGCTGCTTTGGCTACTTTCAGTGGTAAGGTTAAAGCCTTGCATAGAATTGGAACCCAGCTCTTGGGTAAATTCCCTAAAGGCTGATTCTGGTATATATAAACCTTGTAGGCCATCTACATCATATATCTCTAGGTTTACCGGGAGCAGTTTTCCTTTTCGCATGATCGAATGGATGGTGAAGTTTATGCGCTGTGCGGAAAAACCTGTAACCGTTGCATACAGATAGGTTCCTTTCTCAATAAGATTTTCTTCACCTACCTGGATATCATCCAGTAATTTGATCCTGATCCTACTGCCGGCATAAGCTGTTAATGATTCATCAAGAATAGCTTTGATAAACCCTT
>CAZLDH010000030.1:0-5372 GCA_964558275.1 uncultured Chitinophagaceae bacterium | reverse complement strand
TCATCTTCTTCTCTTTTAATAGTATTAAAAACACTTTGTGTCCTTGAAGCCTTGGAAACGGCAAGTTGTTTATCCTTTATGGCTTGGCGTTTGGTCTGCAGTTGTTTTTCCAGCTCTTGTCTTTTGAGCTCCTGTTGGTATTCCGGATCCTGCGTTCGAGTAAATGAATCAATTAAATTAAACTGTTTGTGTAGCATTTCAATTGGGTCATCTTCTTCTCCTTCATAATCCGTATGGGGTTGATCATTCCGCTTTAACAGCTCTAGCAATAACTCTTGGTTACTATCCACTTCCTCCTTGGGCTGGTATCCTGATGAGTTTACTGTTTGTGTGGGTGCAGGCTGATAGCCTTGGTTTATTGGAGTAGAGGGGTTCAGATATGGGTTGTTTAAGGATTGATCCATATCATCAAGAGTATCTCCATTAGTTCCATACTCTTCTTCTGTCAAGCCTTCAATCGCACTGGAATTATCCTTTGAGTCTATAAAAAAACGTTTATACTCTTCTACCTTATCGCTAAGGTTTTTGTTTTCGACTCCAGTAGGTGAAGAAAGGTTTGATTGTAAACCATCTTCGACCACCACTACATTGTTTTGAGCTTCCTCTTTTTTACCACCAAAGGCATAAAAAAGGGTGAAGAATAATGGCAAAGCAAAGAGTGGCAAAATATATTTTGGCTGTTTAAAATTTATTTTCTTCATTCTATTTGATTTTTTTCTGGGTGAGTGCTTTTACTTCTTCTAATTGATGCATAAGCGTAATACTATCCTGTGTTGTTAGATGCTCCTTGTTTATTAAAGAATCAATAGATTTTTTTAATCGATATGTATCTTTTATCGCGGCAGCCTCATCCATTAACTCGCCTAATGGAAATCCGGAAAATCCTGTAGGAGACTCTTTAAAATCTATAGGGTCCATTTTTGTAACCTTTACGGGTCGGGTTGCCCTGTAAGCAAAGTGCAGTAAAGAAAGAGCTATTAGAATAACCATTCCTATAAATACACGCTTAGGGTTTGCTGTTCCCCAAGCGGTTAAATTCTCAATTTTCTTTCTCATAATATTCGTTTAGCTTGGGTTTGCAGATCTTTGTTTTCAACCGTTTTCCAATTTAGAATCAATAAGCCATGTGGATTGTTATTGCTCCTGGGTATGTCCTTTAAATGTCCTTCGGTTATTAATGAGCGGATAGTGGTAGATGATTTTCTATCTATTTTCTGTTTACCGTAATAGGCAAAATAGTTTTTATCGTAATCTATTTTGATACTATCTGTAATTAAGGTTAGGACTGCAGATGCCGACATGATCTGTGAATAGAAGCCTTTTTCCTTCAATGTGTTGTACTGCTGAATCCCGGACTCATCTATGAGGTACATAGCTTTGGCGATGTTGTTTTCAATGAATTCATTGTCCGGAGTTATGGTAAAAAACAGATCATGAAACCTTTCAATGTGGGATTTGAATTCTATTGAACGAGTTTCGCTGGAATTATGTTGTTCCGCTTTGACTGGAATGTTATTAGCCAAAACGTATATACTCTGTCGGCTTTGCTCTATTTGTTTAGAGGTGTAGATCATTACCATTAATACAATAGCTACTGCTGATGCAAGGGTGAGTACAGTGACGATAGTAGCAAGCTTAATTTTGTTTTCGATGTTTTTTATAATCATGATTTCGCTATAAAAAAAGCGTCCATTTCTGAACGCTTATGTTAAAAGTTTTTATTTCCTTAATAATGCTCCTACATTTCCTCGGGCTGCCATTAAAACACGTGTTCCCCCTCGGGCTGTGTGCGATACGCCATGAGCCATGCCGGAAGCATTTACAATCCAATTGGAAATGGTGGGTACGGTAAACATTAGAGCTGCAGTAATTAAAAAAGCGACGATGACTGTTCCAAAAGAAATGGCACCATTCATACTGAGCCACATTAGTTTTTCAGAAATGTCATCTGCAGGGGTTCCGTCTCGAGATATGAGCTCTTTGTATTTTATGATTTCCGATTTCAGTGCGTGCTCTACAAAAATACCGCCTATGTACATGTTCATAAGAGCGATGACATGATACAGATTGATCGAGATAAACCTGCCTATCCAAGTGACAAAAGAATCTCTGAATGCAGGTAGGATAGAAAGGGCTACTGTGATAGGACCAAATATTAATAAGATACCTGTAAAAACTACTTGGAAAGCCAGCACTACATACAGTGCGATCCTTAGTAACCAGAAAGCAGCCGTTTCCAGGAAGACGGTTATTGTCAGTTGGATTATGAATTTCATTCGGTATTGAAATTGCTGTATCGGTGCACCGATCTGGTTCCAAAAATCCCGCATAGCCGAGGTAAATGTAGATTCATCTACTTTTTCTGTTTCTCTTTGCGCTTGCTCAGCTTCTGCAGCTAAAACATAGATGTTGTCCACTAATGCTTTTTGATATTCATAACGGATAACTCTTAAATCTGTTAGAATGGTTTGTTGCGCTGCATTTTTTTCTTGCATATGTGTTGTCATTCCTTTTATCGGAAGAGCGATCATACTGCAGAAAATTTGCCAATTTAAAATTATCATAAGTAAACCAAAAGGTCTTAGTAATGGCAGTACTTCCCATTTCTTTTCTCCGGTCATCATTCCGTAGGCTCTTCCGGCAAAGTGAAGCAAGGTTGTAAGGCCTGCAAGTGCCACCGCTATATCGATAAATAACCGCCATTCTTCCCAGACACTTTCAGTCCAGCCCTCAAAAAAAGCCGTAAACCAATCTTCATATATTTTTACACCTTGGGTAAACTGCAAGGCATTTCTAACATTATTATCCGGTGCTGTTTCATACACACCATCATCTATGTTTATCTGCCCCATTAAGCTAGTAGTGACTATTAATATAAGTCCTACTGCTAATAATATTTTAAGCTTATGCTTGCTTATTATTTTTTTCATGATGTTCTATTTAAATGATTTAGTAGCGATTACTTCCCTCATAATGTCGATATCGGAATTAGGGTTCCAATCTTTCCATGATATTCTTACCGGTTCGTTGGTAGTCCAGGGTTTGGCTTTTTCCAATCTACCTTTTCTTTTAGTCGCTTCGGCGATTATATTAGTCCATTGCTTTTGGAGTTTTCTATAATCTAAAAGGATATGATGGTGACCTAAAACCCTTTGTCCTCTATCCATGTCCTGAGTGAGATTACTTTCCATTCGTTCTTTTAAAATGAGCATTTGCTCATTGTACCATTCTACTGCGGAGGAACCTCTTAAAGCATCTATCGCTTGATCATTTACATTAGCAAATGGATCATAATAATTTTGAATTGGTTTTAATTCTTTACTGTAATACAAAAGCCAGAGAGGATCTGCTTTTGCAACTACAGAGCTGACACTTAATATCTCTTTTTCTGCTTCTTTGGCAATTTTTTCTGTGTGCTCTTTAAAGCTTTTGATTTTTGATTTTGTATCCATTAACGCAAAGTAGCGGATGTTTTGAGTGCCATCGGGTTTTAAAGGTCTTATATCCGGACCATTTTTGTATTTACCATTTCTTCTGTTTGCCAATATCCCCCAAACCGCTTGATAATGGGGATTCAACCCTAAGAAGCCCCTCGATGGTCTCCATCCTCCCCAGGAGTGGTAAACCATTCTTTTTTCTTGGAGAGTGATATAGGGGTCGGTAATATGTTTCTGTGCTTTTAGTTGAGCGATTCCTAGAAAGCCCAACAAAAAAAAAGATAGATATATTCTTTTCATATTGTTATTTTTTAATGTAACTAGCCTTCCTTATAATATCTCGCATGATCGCTTTATCTCTGGCCAGATAATTATTAAAAGGATTGATTGACTTCCAAAACCCTTTGCTCTTTGCATATTCTGCAGTTAAACATATTCGTTCCAGGGATGCAGAAATCATCCGCAGTCTAAAAGTAATGTCTTGTAGGAGTTTATCTCTCTGGGCATGTTCCATCAACAAAGAAGGATTCAATACGACTTGTTGAATTTCGTTGGCCAGCCCAATTGATTGCTCTGTTACATAAGCAATCATGCGATTAGCAAAAACTAAGTACTGAGGGTCAGACCCTGCAATTCTTGTCAACCTAGAAGCGTTTGTTGTGATTTTTGCGACCAGCTGGGCAGCGTGCTTCGCCTGTTTACCATCCTTTAATAATTCGTTTACCTGAATAAGAGATTGATAAACCATTTCTTTAGCTAACGTAAATCTTAAAAGCAGATTGTTCGACTCTTCTATATCAGCTGCTATGGCTTTAGCCTCTCTATAAATCAATTCCTCACTGACTAACCTACTTCCATGATTTAGACCAACCTGTGCAAGATGTTCAGTATCTATAGTGATTTGCTGTGCTTTTAGACCTTTTAATCCAATCATTAAACAAAAGAATAATATTGGAAAAAATCGAGTTGTTTTATTTGAAAATTTCATTGGCATTTTTTAAGATTTGTCCCATAATTTCCTTCTCTCTATTGATCCAGGTTTTCATTTGATATTGTTTGAGCCTATCTTCCCATATTTTGTTATTCACAATAGATTCCATTCTCCATGACCAAGCCGATAATGTTCTAATCTCATTGTATACATGTTGGAGAAGAAGCATTCTATCCCCTTGTTTCATTCCGGCAATATCAACAGCGGTCAAAGTTAATCCGGTCATATAATTAAGTAAGGATCTGGCCTGACTAATGAGGTAATATTCTTGTTCAGCAACTAAGTAAACATACTGTGGGTATTGTTTTATTTTATTAAACAACCTCGCTTGTGAGGTGGCAATATAGTTTACCTCCGGAGTGACTTCTTGAATAAGGAACGCAGCATCAATTAACAACCCCAGTTTGTTTAATCTCTGCAGAACCTCTTCATATATTTCCCTTATCTTGCCCACTTCTTTTTTGTTTTCGGTTTCGATAACATCTATGGCCAGCTGGTTATTTCTAGCTTCTTCCTGTATTTCATTTTCGTGGACTGTTTGCCGAATGGATTCGGTCATCATTCCATAAGAAAGATATTTTTGAGCGTGTGCTTGGTTTACACCTAGGTAAACAATCAAGAACAGAGCAATTACTAATCTCATAACCAACTTGATTTTCTTATAATATCCTGCATGATCGCCTTATCTTGGTCAATGTATCCCTGGAAGGGATTTAATGCTTTCCAGAATCCAATTCTTTTTGCGGACTCCATAGAAAAGATAATTCCATAAAGGGAAGCTCTTAAAATCATTAGGTCATAATAAAGTCCATTTAAGAACTCCTTTCTTTTTCCGGCGTTCATCAGATTAGTTTCTCCCGAGGTAAGAATTCCCGAAAAATCAGCCATAATGCCGTTTATTCTTGTATTTGCAATACTTAAGGACTTGCCTGCAAACAAAGAAT
>CAZLDH010000029.1:0-22482 GCA_964558275.1 uncultured Chitinophagaceae bacterium | reverse complement strand
CGGAACACCTTATGATGAAACTGTTGGTGGACTTAGAAAAAGTAAGTTGCTAAGAGAACGGGTTAGAAACAAAGAATATACTAATTGGCGAGATTATTTTCTGCAAACAGGTATTCAGCAAAATCACTGGTTGACCGTGTCTCAAAAAACGAAGGATTTCTCTTATATAATCGGAGCCGGCTATGAAGATCAAAAGGGAAATCTGACTAATTCATGGTATAAAAGATACAATGTAAAAGCCAGCATACAGGGAAATATTAATGAGAAGTGGTCGGCGGGAATGAATTTTAATCTTTCACTAACGAAGCAGGAACTTGGAAGTGATAGGGCAGTTTCGAATGCTTTTCGCATGTCTCCATTGGTTAGTCCCTATGATTCAACCGGAGCATTACTCTTTAAACCAGGGAAGTATGCCGGAATATCTTTTACCAGTTCGGTCAATCCGCTATGGGAACAGAAAGATTCGAGAAATTCCACAAGACGATTTTATGGAATTGGGAGTATTTTTTTACAATATTCTCCTAACGATTGGATTGATTTAAAAACTACATTTGCGCCTCAAATTCAATTTAATAGGAATGGTCGTTATTATGGTTCTCATACAGAAGCACGCCAATTGCAAGATCCAGCAGCATCATTGGTAAAATCACAGTCTTTCTCTTACACCTGGGATAATCAGGTTACTCTTCATAAGACATTCAATGATCATGATTTTAATTTCTTGGGTTTATACAGTGTCTATTATAAAAGAAATGAAGGTAGTGATATAGATGTTGAAAATTTACCATATAATTCTCTCTTTTATAATTTAGGAACGGCTAGTAGTTATCAGAATGTGGGGAGTAATTACAGTAAAATTACTCTATTGTCTTTCTTGGCGCGTTTGAATTATGTATGGAAAGAAAAGTATTTGGTTACATTGTCCAATCGTTGGGATGGTTCTTCAAAATTGGCTCCCGGACACAAATGGCAATCCTTTCCCTCCGCAGCTTTGGCATGGAGAGCCTCAAAAGAAGCATTTTTACAAGGATCCAGTACCCTTACTAATTTAAAATTGAGAACGAGTTATGGTTTTACGGGCAACAACAATATTGATCCCTATACAACCCTAGCATTATCTAATTTGCAGACTTACTATGACTTTGGTGGGACCTTAGCAAAAGGTTTTGCACCGAATGGAATTGTCAATAGAAGATTAACTTGGGAGAAAACCCGGGAATTTGATGTTGGTGTTGATTTTGGATTATGGCGCGGGAGAGTTAGTGGTTCTATAGATTATTATAATAAAACTTCTACCGATTTATTAATGACGCGTAAATTGCCTGTAGAGACAGGCTGGGGAAGTATGATTGATAATATTGGTTCTGTGAGGAATAAGGGCGTTGAAGTGGCCTTGAATACCGTGAATATCAGAACAAGCGATTTTCGGTGGAGTACTTCTTTTACATTTGCTAAAAACACAAACGAAATATTAAAATTATATGGTAAGAAAGAAGATGATATTGGTAACAGCTGGTTTATTGGAGAACCTATTAATGTAAATTACACTTATGTATTTGACGGTGTATGGCAACCGGATGAAGAGGATGAAGCACTGAGTTACGGACAGTCAGTTGGGCAGGCAAAGGTGAAAGATCTCAATGATGATGGAGCAATAGATGGAGATGATCGTCAAATTATTGGATCTCCTATGCCATCCTGGACAGGTGGATTTTCTACTATGTTTACTTACAAGGGGTTTGATCTTTCTATGTCTTTGTTTACAAAGCAGGGAATTCAAATATATAGTGGATTCTATAGTGAATTTACCAATGTGGATGATCGCGGTAGAGCCAAATTAGAGATGGATTACTTTATGCCGGAAAATTCAGTTACCCCAACCAGAATCTCTAATAAATATCCGGAACCTCATAATTCGGGTCCTTATTGGGATGAAGTAGGTTACTATAAAGATGCTTCATTTGTAAAGGTGAAGAATATTAGATTAGGCTATAATTTTTCTCGGGATATGTTAAGTAATATAAAGGTGAAGTCTCTGAGAGTTTATTTAAATGTACTTAATCCCTTTGTTTTTACTGATTATGGTGGATTTGATCCGGAATGGGGAGGTGCCTCTTTCGGGAACGGAGGAATGAGTGCTGTGACCTATCAGTTGGGTGTGAATTTAAAATTTTAAAAATAATATAATATGAAATATATATTAATATCGATACTTTCCCTGTGTTTATTTTCGGCAATAGGATGTAATGACTTTCTAAAAGAAGAGGATTTGGCGGAAATTACTTCTGATAGTTACTATAAAACTGCAGAAGGATATGAAAGTTTGATTAATTCATGCTATGCTACTTTGAGAGATATTTATGGTGGTGCGCCATGGGTTTTTTCTGCAGGAACAGACCTCTTTGTCGAAGGTAGAACTCAACAGCCTCAGGGGATTAGTGAATACAGGAATTTGACTCCACAGTCAGATGTGGTAGAAGATTTTTATGCGACTTTATACAAATCTATCCAATTGTGTAATACGGCTTTATATTACAATGATCAGACCGAGAAAAATTCTTCTTTAACTCAAAGAAAAGGAGAAATCGAATTTCTTAGAGCCTATTATTATTTTCTTTTGGTACAATCCTTTGGAGGGGTAAGCATTGTCGAAAATAGAATTGACGATCCCATACTGGAATTTAAAAGGAATTCTGCAGCGGATGTTTATAGCTTTATTATTAATCAAATGAAGGATGCCTTAACGTTGGTACCGGTATCATCTGATGAGGGGCGTGTAAATAAAAGAATAGTACGTTTTTATCTGGCGAAGGTATATCTGACCAGAGGATATTTGGATTTTGCAGGAAGCGACGATTTTACACAGGCTGCATCTTATGACTATATAGCAATAAATAATCAACATTTATATTTGTCTTTTTAATATGTTTTTTGGCCTGTAAATGAATACAATGATGGGATTATTTTTGCTGTTCAATATGATCAAGGTTCCATTGTGGATCCCAAAACAGACGGAAATCAACAAAATTACTTTTTTGGTCCTTATATGGGTGGGGAAGGAGCTATTTATGGATATCCCTATCGTTCTTATGCCTTATGCCCAACCATGCACCTTTTCGACCTTTATACACAATATGATTCCAGATTTAAAGGAACGTTTATGATTGAATATTATGATCGATATTATGATTTTTATGATAAAAATGATGAGTTAAATGAACTAAATATTCAATATTATTATGCTCCAAAATGGGCTTTAAATGATACCACTTCCTGGAGGCAGGCAGATCCGGCTCATCGTAGCAATACGAAAATTATTCCTTATTCAAATAAATGGCAGGCTTCTCCGCAAACTACTTTAGATAATGCGACCCCAGCTATTAGAAAATTTGATGATCCTAAGTCGGCCTTTGCCCAAAGGGGTAGTACCAGAGATATATTTCTTGCCCGCTTATCAGGAGCTTATTTAATTGCAGCAGAAGCCTATTATAAGGCAGGGAATCTGTCTAAAGCGACTGCCAGAATAAATGCAGTCAGAAAAAGAGCAGCATTACCCGGACATAAATCAGATATGACGATAACAGGAGGGCAAATAAATATTGATTTTATTTTGGATGAAAGAGCAAGAGAGCTTGCAGGAGAGTATCATCGGTGGTTTGATTTAAAAAGAACAGGACAACTAGTAAGCCATACTAAGAAATATAACAGAGATATTAAAAATTGGTTTGATCAGGGAATTAATCCTTTTCAGGGAACGGATGGACAGTTGAAAATTTTAAGACCTATCCCACAGGAAGCGCTCGATCTGAATAATGGAGATTATTCTCAAAATCCGGGTTACTAAATTTATAATTAATAAAAATAAGTCATGAAAAGGTTACTCCTTTTATCCATTTTAATTGGTAGTGTGTGTGTTTATTCCTGTAGTAAAAAGACGGATACTGATAATGTATCCGCAAAGCAACGAAGTATGTTACCTGAGATAGAACGTCCTGTCTTTAAGAAAGATACTTTTAATATAAAGGATTACGGTGCAGTTGGAGATGGTGTGACTTTGAATACTGAAAGTATTAACAGAGCCATTAAAGAATGCAGCCAAGCCGGAGGTGGGGTAGTCTTGGTTCCCCAAGGCTTTTGGCTGACCGGACCGGTGGAGTTACAAAGCAATGTCAATCTCTCCATCAAAAGGGATGCTATTTTACAATTTACCACTGATTTTGATGAATATTCTTTGGTAGAAACCAATTATGAGGGTTTGAAAGCGGTGCGAAACCAATCTCCCATTTCCGGTAAAAACTTAGAAAATATTGCGATTACGGGGAAAGGGGTGATAGATGGAGCCGGAGAGGCATGGAGAATGGTGAAAAAGAGTAAACAAACAGCCTCTCAATGGAAAAAATTAGTGTCATCAGGTGGAGTTGTCAGTTCTGACGGGAAAATTTGGTACCCCACTGAAAAATCTTTAAAAGGAGCTCAAACAAAAGACCCCGGCGTGCTTAAAGAAGGGAAAACTATTGAAGATTTTAAGGATATAAAAGATTATTTACGTCCAAATATGGTGAGTCTATTTCATTGTAAAAAAGTATTACTTGAAGGGGTTACTTTTCAAAACTCTCCTGCCTGGTGTATTCATCCTTTCATGTGTGAAGATTTAACAGTGAGTGGAATTTTTGCAAAGAATCCTTGGTATGGTCAAAATGGAGATGGAATTGACGTTGAATCTTGTAAAAATGTGCTTATTGAAAATAGTATTTTTGATGTTGGTGATGATGGCATTTGTATGAAATCGGGAAGAAATGAAGAAGGTAGAAAAAGAGGAGCTCCCACGGAGAATGTGATTATAAACAATTGTAAAGTTTATCATGCCCATGGTGGATTTGTGATAGGAAGTGAAATGTCGGGTGGCGTAAAAAATGTATATGTGAGCAATTGCTCTTTTTTGGGAACAGATGTTGGCCTTCGATTTAAAACAACACGCGGACGAGGTGGTGTAGTAGAAAATATACATATTTCTCATATTAATATGCGAAATATTACCGGAGATGCCATTCGTTTCGATATGTATTATGGTGCAAAAGATCCGGTTCCTCTTGCCGGGGAAAAAAGAGTAAAACCGGAAAGAAAATTGATGCCGGTGACAGAAGAAACCCCTCAGTTTAGGGAATTCTATATCAGTCATGTTTATTGTAATGGCGCAAATTATGGCATTTTTATGCGTGGATTGCCTGAAATGAATATTAAACAAATCCATTTAGATTCTTTGGTATTAAAAACTCAAAAAGGGATGCTGGCTATTGATGCGGATAGTATTTATTTAAATCATGTTCGGTTATTATCATCTGAACAGTCCTCTGTTATTTCCTTGATAAATAGTAAAAATATGAGTTTTAATCACGTGATGACCGATTCTACTGTTCAAGATTATATGGACATCAATGGACAATACAGCAAGAATATAACTGTTAAAAATGCCCCTTTTTCTGATATAAAATCAAAGATTAATCTTTCAAAATTAGTCTCTTCAAAAACTTTAAAAATTGAATAAGATGAAGAATCGTTTTTTATTATTTATTGCTATAGGCTTATTGTTCTCCCAGCCGGTATTTGCACAAGATAATATTTCCTGGGGAGAAAAAATGACACAAACAGTTATGCACTTGTGGAAAGATCCTGAAGTGACAGGAAAAGCCTCTTTCCCCAATTGGAGTTATGATGAAGGAGTCATACTTAAAGGAATAGAAGGTGTATGGAAACTAACAGGAAATGCGGATTATTTTGACTATATGCAACATAGTATGGATTATTTCGTAGATGAGAATGGTCACATCAAAACTTACGACTCCTCAAGCTATAAGTTGGATGATATCAATACGGGAAAAGTGCTTTTAACGCTCTTTCGTGTAACAGGGAAAAAGAAGTATTGGAAAGCAGCTACTCGCTTAAGGAATCAATTGAAATCGCAGCCTCGTGTGAAAGAAGGTGGTTTTTGGCATAAAAAAATCTATACTCATCAAATGTGGTTGGATGGACTGTATATGGCAGAGCCTTTTTATGCAGAGTATGCCATGTTGAATCATGAAGGAGAAGCGACTTTTAAAGATGTTGCTCATCAATTTATACTGATGGAAAAACATACACTGGATCCCAAAACGGGATTGCTTTATCATGGCTGGGATGCATCTCACGAACAGCGTTGGGCTAATCCGGAGACGGGCGCTTCTGCCCATTTCTGGGATCGTGCAATGGGTTGGTATGCGATGGGATTGGTGGATGCTTTAGATTATTTTCCTGCGGATAGTAAATATAGAAAGCCACTTATTGATATTTTAAATCGTTTAGCTGTGGCTGTTGCCGAATTCCAAGATCCTGCAACCGGATGCTGGTGGCAGGTAATGGATAAAGGAGACAGTACCGGGAATTTTCTGGAAGCTTCCGGTTCTTGTATGTTTGTTTATTCTTTGGCAAAAGGGGTGAGGAAAGGCTATCTTCCTGAAAAGTATATGGAGGTAGCTGAGAAAGGGTTTAAAGGAATTCTAAATGAGTTTGTGGTGACGGATGAAAATGGACAGGTGAATTTGAAAGGAACCTGCCCTGTTGCAGGTCTTGGCGGAGATCCTTATCGAGATGGGAGTTATGAGTATTATATCAATCAAAAGCCTGTGTTGAATGATCCTAAAGGAATGGGTGCTTTCATCTTGGCTGCCAATGAAATGGAAATAGCCGCTTTACAAGATAAAGGGAAAGGACTGACTGTAACTTTAGATCATTATTTTAATAATGAATATAAGAAGGATATTACCGGTCAGGATATTGCTTTTCACTACGTATGGACAGATAGAGCAAATAGTGGATTTTCCTTTTGGAAGAATATTTTCAATTTTAGAGGTGTAAAAACAAATGAACTTCATCAGGCACCAAGAAAAAGGAATTTAAAAAAATCCGATATCTATATTATTGTCGATCCGGATACAGAAAAAGAAACGGCGCAGCCAAATTATGTTGATAAAAAGGATATTAAATCTATTACCAAATGGGTGAAAAATGGCGGTGTGTTAGTTTTGATGGAAAATGATTCGGGAAATGCCGAATTTGAACATTTTAACCAACTGGCGGGGAAATTTGGGATTCATTTTAACTATGACAGTAAAAATAGAGAAAAAGGACGTCATTTTGAGATGGCAGCAGTAAAAGTGTCTGCTTCTAATCCTATATTTAAAGGAGTAGATACTGTTTATATCAAAGAACTTTCTACGCTGAAAGTAAATGATGAGGCAACGGTTGTTCTCCATACAAAGGAGGGCGATAATGTGGCTGCCTATATTCCCTTTGGGAAAGGGATGGTCTTTGTTGTTGGAGATCCTTGGTTTTATAATGAATATGTAGATGGACGAAAATTGCCTTCAAAGTATCAAAATTATAAAGCAGCAACAGATTTAACAGATTGGCTTATCAATCAAGCTGGAAATTAATTTTAAAAGTGTTCAAATAAATATTAAATGCAGTTATCAGAAAGTATTATTGATGATTTAAAAGCGGAGGCTAATGTAGAATACCCCTCCCCGGAAAATTTAAAATTACCCGAAAAGGTGCTTCAATTTGGAACAGGCGCCTTGCTTCGTGGATTACCAGATTATTTTTTCGACAAAGCCAATAGAAAAAATATATTTAATGGGCGTGTAGTGATGGTGAAATCTACCAATCAGGGTAATATTCAGGATCTAATAGACCAGAATAATTTATATACGCTTTGTGTGAGAGGAATAGAAGATGATAAAGAGATTGAAGAAAATTATCTGAATAGCGCCACTTCCAAAATTTTGATAGCTAAAAATCAGTGGCAGGATGTTTTGGACTGTGCATCCAATGAAGATTTGCAAATAGTTATTTCAAACACCACAGAGGTTGGTATTCAATTAATGGATGATAATATTCATGATGCCCCTCCGAAATCTTTTCCGGGTAAGTTACTGGCTTTTTTATTAGCGCGTTACGAATTTTTTTCGGGAGATGAAAGTAAAGGTCTTGTCATTATTCCAACAGAGTTAATTATAGATAATGGCGATAAATTAAAAGAAATTCTAGTCCAACTGGCGCAGCAAAATGAGTTAGCCGAGGAATTTATTCACTGGCTGAAGAATTGTAATCATTTTTGTAATTCACTTGTGGATCGTATTGTTCCCGGAGCACCTGATGAGAAAGAAAAAAAAGCGTTGGAAAAAGAGTTAGGATATTGTGATAAATATATGATTAAGGCAGAACCTTACCGTTTATGGGCTATAGAAGCAAAAGAAAAAAAAGTAAAGGATATTCTTTCTTTTGCGAAAGTTGACAAAGGGGTGATTTTGGCCGATGATAATTCTAAATATAGAACGCTTAAATTGCGGCTTCTGAATGGAACTCATACTTTTAGTTGTGCATTAGCATATCTTAGTGGATTAGATACGGTTCGTGGAGCAATGATAGATGAAGATATGGGAGATTTTGTACAAGATTTGATGGATGAAATTATAAATACTATCTCCGGAGCAGATATTTCCAGAAGAGAAGCCCGAAATTTTGCTAATGAGGTAGCTGATCGTTTCAGAAATCCTTTTAATGTTCATGAATGGTTAAGTATTTCTGTTCAATATACAGCGAAGGTAAAAATGCGGAATGTACCTCTTCTCATCAATTATAATAAAAAATTTCGTGCTGTTCCCAAGGCTATGGCTAAAGGACTTGCCGCCTACATTCTGTTCATGCGTTCGGAAAAACAATCGGATGGATCTTATATAGGAATACGGAAAAAAGAGAGGTATCAGATAAAGGATGATTTAGCCGGGAAGTTACATGATTATTGGAAGCAGTATCCTAATGACCCGATAGAGGCTATATTGAGTGATGTCACTTTGTGGGAAACAGATTTAACCCAAGTTAATGGATTGGTTAACAGCGTGAGAAAACACGTATTCCAATGTTTAAAGGCGCATCATTAAGAAATAATTAATATATTTTTTTTATATAAAGTAAGTATTTTTATGCTTTTATAAATTTAAATGATGTTTTAAACATATTTCAAACGTTTGCATTATAATTTTATTAACTTTAGCCTTTAAAAACTGGATTATGAATTTAAATTCATTTACGACATTAGGAGAATTTATCATTGGAAATAGAAAAACAAATGAATATCCTACCAATGAATTAACAAGATTGTTAAGTTCTATTAAATTGGCTTCTAAAATTGTTAACCGAGAGATTAATAAAGCCGGCATTGCTGATATTTTGGGCTCTTCCAGCAATGTGAATGTGCAGGGAGAGGAGCAACAGAAACTGGATAAGTTAGCGAACGATATTTTTATCAATGCATTATCCAATAGAGAAGTAGTTTGTGGAATTGTATCTGAGGAAGAAGATGACTTTATACAGATTAAAGGAGGCGAATATTCAAATTTAAGTCAGTATGTGGTGCTTATGGATCCTTTAGACGGCTCGTCTAATATTGATGTAAATGTTTCAGTGGGAACTATTTTCTCTATTTATAGGAGAATGACAAAAGAAGGTACGCCAATTCAACAAAAAGATTTTTTGCAATCGGGGGACAATCAGGTGGCTGCCGGATATGTGATTTATGGATCTTCCACTATCTTGGTATTTACAACAGGACGAGGTGTAAATGCTTTTACCTTGGATCCTTCTTTAGGTACCTATTATTTATCTTCTGCTAATATTAAATTTCCTAAAAAAGGGAATATTTACTCTATAAACGAAGGATATTATATAAATTTTCCGCAAGGGGTGAAAGATTATATTAAATTTTGTCAGGAAGAAAAAAATAACAGACCTTACATTTCAAGATATACCGGCTCCCTGGTGGCTGATTTTCATAGAAATATGTTGAAAGGTGGGATCTATATTTATCCAAGCTCTACCAAGTATCCCAATGGGAAATTACGATTGCTTTATGAATGTAATCCCATGGCGTTTATAACAGAACAAGCGGGAGGGAGAGCCTCTAACGGGTTCAAAAGAATATTGGAGATTCAACCTAAAGAGTTGCATCAACGAACCTCTTTTTTCTGTGGAACTACACAGATGGTTAATAGAGCAGAGTCATTTATGAAAGAAAATAAAACAAAATAAATCTTATTATGAATAATATTTTGCAAGTTCATTCATCAGACAATATTATTGTAGCACTGACTGAGTTAAAAAAAGGAGATAGTGTTGTGCTGGATGGACAGGAGATTGAGATTCAAGGTGCTGTACCACAAAAACATAAATTTGCAAAAACCGATTTAAAGAAAGGAGAAAAACTGATCATGTATGGCGTTGAAGTTGGAGAATTGTTGCAGGATGTAAAAGCCGGCACATGGATAAGGAAAAGCATGGTGCGCCATTCTACAGGATCATTTGGCGAAAAAACAAAAGATTATCATTGGACAGCACCAAATATAAATAAATGGAAAGATTTGACTTTTGAAGGTTATCATCGAAAAGATGGAGCGGTAGGGGTTCGCAATTATTGGTTAGTTATTCCCATGGTTTTTTGTGAAAATAGAAATTTAATGGTCATGAAAGATGCCTTTATCAGAGGATTGGGATATGCGCAACCGGATGTATATCTACAGCAGGTGAATGCATTAACACAAGCCTATCAATCCGGTGCTGACAGGAAGGCATTGGAGGATATTACTTTTGATGTTAAAAAGAAGGATGCCCCCACAGAAAAAGTCTTTGATCATGTAGATGGTATTAAATTTTTACTTCATGAAGGAGGTTGCGGTTGTACACGCGAAGATTCTAACCGACTTTGTGCCCTTCTTGCAGGATATTGTGTCAATGCAAATGTGGCTGGTATCACTATTTTGAGTTTGGGTTGTCAGAATGCGCAGGTTTCCATACTTAAGAAAGAGCTAAAAAAACGGAATCCGCATTTTGATAAACCACTTCTAATATATGAACAGCAGAAATGGGAAAAAGAATATAAAATGTTAAGTCAAGCCATAAAAGAAACATTTATTGGTTTGGCAGAAATAAATAAACTTAAAAGAGCACCGGCACCGCTGAATAAATTAACGATAGGCGTAAAATGTGGAGGTTCGGATGGCTTTAGCGGCCTATCTGCTAATCAGGCGGTAGGACAGTGTGCTGATTTAATTGTTGCTGTAGGAGGTAAAATTGTACTCGCTGAATATCCCGAGTTGTGTGGTGTAGAACAAGAGCTGATAGATAGAAGTATAACTAAAGAAGTAGGTGCAAAATTTGCTAAACTAATGAAAAATTATACCGCTGTTGCGAAAGCAGGAGGAGGAGATTTTTCAATGAATCCATCTCCCGGAAACATCAAAGATGGCTTGATTACGGATGCTATTAAATCTGCCGGCGCCGCCCGCAAAGGAGGAACTTCTCCGGTAGTTGATGCATTGCCTTATCCGGAATCTGCTACTAAGCCCGGGCTGCATCTGTTATGTACCCCCGGAAATGATGTAGAAGCAACTACCGGCATGGCGGCGGCTGGTTGTACCATTCAGCTATTCACTACAGGCTTGGGAACGCCTACCGGAAATCCGGTTTCTGCCATGGTTAAAATTTCAACAAATACGGCTTTATCAAAGCGTATGTCGGATATTATCGATTTGGATGCAGGTACGATTATTACCGGAGATAAAACGGTGGAAGAGGTAGGAGAAGAAATTTTGGACTATGTCATTGGGTTGGCAAGCGGAAAATATGATACCAAAGCAATGAAGTTAGGGCAGGACGACTTTATCCCATGGAAACAGGCTACTTCGTTGTAATACGGAAAGGACAAATAATGCAGACCGATTTTGGCTCATATCGTTCTGTATTATTTGTATTCCTTCGATATTATAAGAAAGTGAAATTTGAAGAGACTGAGGCTCGAAGTCTCCTCAAATTTCAAAAATGATAGTCGTGTGCTTATTTTTTTTGTTCGTGTAAATAAGTTACCAAAGAAGCAAATTCTTTATAAGAAAGTGCATTCGCCAGTCCAACGGGCATGGAAGATGCTTTAACTTCTTTCTGTTTACTGATGTCTTTTGTTTTAATTAAATGTGTAGCACCGGTGATATCACGGATGATGATCCTTCGGGCTGATTGAGCTACAATAAAGCCGACATATGCTTTTCCTGCCTTCGTGTTTACAATAGTTGTAGGAAAGCCTTGGGAAATGGAAGCACTGGGTTTTAAAATGGATTCGGCTATTTGTTCTTTATTCATAATGCCGCCAATTTGTCCAAGATAAGGACCTTTTAGTTTGACGCCCTTTTCTACACTGAGGCAAGTCATACAGCCTTGTTGTACAAAAAGTTCTTTTCCTTTTGAAGGATCGCCTTTAATTTTTTGCAAGGCAATAAGTACATTTTCTATGGAGTTTTTACCTACTTCGCCTTTTTTGTTAATGATTTCTCCGAAATTTACTTTGGGCTGAGTTTGGACTTTACTGAGTAGGGATTCTCCCTGCCCACCAAATTCTTCTATTCTCAGTCTGAATTTCTCGTTTAATGTTTCAAAAAATGCCTGATCGAAAGAAGCGTTGTTTTGAGCTACTTTACTAAAAAAATCTTTAATTTTTGATGTACCTTCCCATGGAATGCCTTTATAATAAGGACCATGAGTGTCTGGTCGGGTTCCCCACCACCAACTGCCGTCATAAGGTGCTTCTTTATGGTATATTCTGGCAAGGGTATGAATAATTTCTCTCTTTAAATCTTCATTTTTTGTATTATTGAAGGCAGTAATCATTCCCGAAACTGCATCGGTATCGTGCATATAACGTAGCGCCCAAAGCGCGAGTTTGCTTTCTTTCGTTCCTATTGCATTTATACAGGCTTTTACTGCATGTAGATTTGCTAAAGCATGTGCTGCCAGATGAGGAAGAATAATTGCCGAATTGGGTGTGGCGTGAGGACCAATTTCTCCTTCGGGAACCGGCTTAAAAGAGTCCGGAACTTTAATTTTTAGCAAGGCAGATGCAGCTTCCTGCTTTCCCAATCTGTTTAGTCCAATGATGGCTGCAGCTTTTATTCTGGCAGAGGTATCTTGTAGCCCGCTGATAAAAGGTTTCATGGGAACCTCATCCAGGTAAGGTTTACGATCGGTCAAAGCACGTAAAGCATATTCTTTCATTTGTTCGTTTTTAGTCAATTTGACTAATTTTTGAATGGCATCTTCCTGTGCTGCTTGCGCGTAGGTGTACATTCCTGCAACTCTGGCAGCAAGAGTTAATTTTGAATTCGTTGCTACAGTCCAACCAATTTCTGCAGCTTCCTCTTTATCCCGTTTTAATAATTCCCTTTGAGCTGCTAACCTGCCAACAGCGCTTTCTGATGCAAGCAGTTGTTTTAATTTATCTTCTGAAGTATTTTTGATATCAGGAAAAGGTTTGAATTTCAAGTTTTTAGGTACTACTCTGATTACAAAACCTTTGGTTGAATCTCCGGAATATCCCGCTCCTGCCCAGGCGGAAATGTACATTCTGCCGGATCCATCTACATCTACATCCGTAATTTGAGGTACATGAATAAAATCTTCTTGTTTTTGCGTATAAGAAGCACCTGAAGGCGTCAATCTATGAATATATAGCATATTTCTTCCCCAATCCCCCATCATGGGAACATGGTTGTATTTATCCGGCCATGAAGGCTCAGACATGTAAAATGCACCAACTCCGGAGCCCCCTCCTAAATCTACAAGAGCAGGAATAATCTCTTGCGTAAAATGCTTAAAGAGTGTGGGATAACCGTATTCGGCTGTTTGTATTTGATGACTGAATCTAATGTTCCATCCTCCACCATCGTTGGTATTATCTCGGGTAAATATATTCATGAAAGGATCAATAGCTACATCATAAATATTTCTTGAACCATGGGTATATTCTTCCAGGCCAGAGCCATCTGGTCGCACGCGAATAATACCACCGCCTAGCATTGTTAACTTTGTTCCGTCTGTTCCTTTTGCATTGTGTACACTATAATCACCTACGGCAATGTAAATCCAACCATCTATGCCCATTCTAATACCGTTGGTGGCATGATCGGTTCCTCTTTTTGCCAGATAGGTAGGATTCCCAAGATGTTCCACAAGTACTTTTGGATCTCCATCTGCTACGCCATCCCCATTTTCATCTTTATATACCACCAACTCTTCCTCAACAGCTGTACTATCAACAAATTTCGTATGTAATACGAATAATTTATTTCCAACAGGAAGCAATCCGCGGGGATTGTCAACCATGGCAAAAACAGTATCCTGATCTACAATTCCGTCATCATTACAATCTATCAGTCGCACTATTTTCCCATCGTTGGGTGTTTTTCCTAAGGAGCCAATCATATCTACGCCAACGTAAACCGCTCCTGAAGGGGCAACAGCTAAACATGCAGGGCTAGGGGTGAGGTCGGGTCCAGCAAAAGCTTTTATAACTAAGTCCTTTGGTTGCTCCTGTTGATGGATAATAGAGTCAATATTTGTCAATCTTGGATCTCGTTCTTTAGGTACACATTTTTTCGTTGGTGTATTATTACATCCTGCTATGATGAACAGGAAAAGACAAGCTATGGAAATTAAAAAGCGATTCATTGTATTTATTTTATTTTACGGCGGATAAATATAGTTGTTAAAATGTAGAAATTGTAATAAATATTTTATTTTTATCAAGATATTGTTTTTTTACGCTTTAATCTCTTCGTTTTAATAGTCTTATCCACCAAGTTGAGTTTTTAAAAAATAAGTAATATTTTTGCGTTGTGTGCAATATTCACAGACGGTATTCCTTTAAAACATAAAAGGTATAAAACGTAACTTGAAATTGCATTCTCGTCTGTTATAACAGACGAGAATGGAGTATGTTATTTTAATAAATGGGTTTAAGGTTCAGAGATCAGGTAAAAAGTTTAAGTACATTGTAAATGTCTTAGGGCAAGGTGAATTCTCTATGCTATCTAATGGAACTATCCAAAAAAATATTAAGAAAGCTAAGAAGTTAAACAATGAAGATATATACTTTGCAACAATAGAAAATGCCTGTATCAAAATATTGAGATACAATGATTTTTACTTTGATAGTATAGAATTAATATCGTTTGGTTGATTATGGTATTTTCTATCATTATTCCGGTTTATAATCGTCCAGACGAAGTCAAAGAACTTTTACAATCATTGACAAATCAGACAGATAAAAACTTTGAAATTATAATTGTAGAGGACGGATCTTCTGTGAAATGCAAAGATATCTGTGATAAGTATAAAAAGCAGCTGGATTTAAAATATCTTTATAAAGAAAATTCAGGTCCTGGGGCTAGTAGAAATTTTGGAGCAAAACAAGCAATAGGAGATTATTTGCTCATACTTGATTCTGATTGTATTGTCCCAGAGAGCTACATTAAAAATATACGAGCAGCATTAAAGACTAATCCTTGTGATACTTTTGGTGGTCCAGACATGGCTCACCGTAGTTTTAGTAACATGCAAAAGGCGGTGAATTATGCTATGACCTCATTTTTTACGACAGGTGGTATTCGAGGAGGTACAGATAATACTATGGAAAAATTCCACCCCCGTAGTTTCAATATGGGCGTAAAAACAGATGTTTACAGAGTTTTGGGAGGATTTTCTGATATGCGTTACGGTGAAGATATTGATTTTAGTATCCGAATTTTTAATGCGGGTTACTCGGTACAATTATTCCCCAAAATGTCTGTTTATCACAAACGTAGAACAAACTTACAGAAATTTTATCAACAGGTTTTTCATTCGGGAGAAGCCAGAATTCTTTTATGGAAGAAATATCCAAATTCTTTGAAAACTGTCCACTTTTTGCCTTCTATCTTTGTTATATGTACTGTCTTACTACTAATTTTGGGGGTTTTCAATCCTGTTGCATGGTATTTATTGATGATTTTCTGTTCACTTATTTTTACTGACTCTACACTGAAAAATAAGAGCATGAAAATTGGATTTCTTTCTATAATTACCTCTTTCACACAACTCTACGGATACGGATTGGGATTCTTAAAAAGGCTTTTAGGTATAAAAATAAAATATTGACACACAATATACGCTGTTAAGCATGCGGCAGATTAATCAAAACTATCATCCTGCTCAAATTAGGCTTGAATAGAATTTTGGCAGGAGGCTAAGCCATAAACCTCGTAACCGAAAAATTATTTTTTAATCTAAACACTATCCACCAAATTGAGTTTCTAAAAAATAAGTAATATTTTTGTGGTTGAAAAAGCCTTTTATTTTTATGCAATTGCAATCGTTTACTAGGTTGGTGTGTATGTATGAATTTATGTAGGATACTGAAACGAGCAACAAAATGAATAATGATTATGAAGTCTGGATATTTATCTTTTATACTGTTTTCTTGTGTTTTTTTTCTTTTAATAGGATGTTCTCAAAAACGAGATACATCTCCTCGGGTATTGGTTTTCACTAAGACAGCGGGTTTTCATCATGCTTCGATTGCAGATGGGGTGGCAGCCATTCAAAAGATGGGGAAGAAACATCATTTTACAGTTGATACAACTTCTGATGCAGCCTTTTTTGTAGAAGATTCTTTAAGACATTATTCTGCAGTTATTTTCCTCAATACGACAGGAAATGTGCTTAATCATGTGCAACAGGCAGATTTTAAAAGATACATTCAATCCGGAGGTGGGTATGTTGGCGTTCATGCTGCTTCTGATTGTGAATATCATTGGCCATGGTATGGACAATTAGTAGGTGCTTATTTCGATGATCATCCAAGACCTCAGGAGGCAAAGTTGGTCATTCATAAAGACAGTCATTTTCCGGTTACTGATTCATTACCTCAACCCTGGAAGAGAAAAGATGAATGGTATAATTTCAGGAAAATGCCGAAGGATGTAAATGTATTGGTTTCTATTGATGAAAATAGTTATGAAGGCGGAACAAATGGTGCTGAGCATCCAATGGTTTGGTATCATCATTTTGATGGAGGACGATCCTTTTATATGGAGCTTGGTCATACGCCGGAATCCTATTCTGAAAAGCCATTTCTTCAATTATTATGGGCAGGAATAAAATATGCCATTGGAGATAATTTGAAATTAGATTACAGCAAAGCAACTCAATTAAAAGTACCGGATGAAGGGCGCTTTTCTAAGAATTTTTTGGGAGGTGGATTAAATGAACCTACCGAGTTGACTGTTTTACCTGATTTGAGTGTTTTGATTGCGGAAAGGAAAGGTGGATTAATGTATTATAATGCAAAAACGAAAGAAATAAAACAGGTTGCACATTTGGATGTTTATCATCATACATTACATACGGAAGGGGTTAATGTAGAAATGGGGTTCATGGGTTTACAGGCAGATCCTAATTATAAAAAAAATCATTGGGTTTATGCTTATTATTCACCTGTAGATACTTCTGTAGATCGTCTGTCCCGATTCAAATTTTGGAATGGAAAGTTTGATTTGGAATCTGAACAAGTTATTTTGGAAGTACATACCCGTAGAGAAATATGTTGTCATACCGGCGGATCGATTGCCTTTGATTCATCAGATAACCTCTATCTTTCGGTAGGAGATAATACGACTCCTTTTGATGAAAAAGATCCTGAAACCGGGAAAGCTTTTCCTATTAATACCCATGGTTTTGCGCCGCTGGATGATCGTCCGGGGTTTGCGCATTATGATGATCGGCGTGCTGCAGGTAATTCGAATGATCTTCGGGGAAAAATTTTGCGTATTCATGTGAATAAAGATGGAAGTTATAGTATCCCGGATGGGAATCTATTCCCGAAGGACAAGCCTAAGACGCGACCGGAAATATATGTTATGGGAGATCGAAATCCTTATCGTATCTCAGTAGATCAGCATACCGGTTATTTGTATTGGGGGGAAGTAGGACCGGATGCGGCTCATGATAGTTTAAAAACCAGAGGACCCAGAGGATATGATGAAATTAATCAGGCAAAAAAAGCAGGGAATTTTGGATGGCCTTATTTTATTGGGGATAACATAGCATATCACTTGTATGATTATGCTACAGGAACATCGGGAGCTGTTTTTGATCCAAATAATGTAGTTAATAATTCAAGAAATAATACCGGCATAAAAGTATTACCTTCTGCACAACCTGCTTTTATTTGGTATCCTTATGACGAATCTTCAGAATTTCCAATACTCGGATCCGGCGGAAGAACAGCGATGGCAGGGCCGGTGTACTATGTTGCGGATTATCCGGATAGCACTCGTTTCCCTGAATATTATAATGGAAAATTATTTATTTATGATTGGATTCGTAATTGGATTATGGTGGTGACAATGGATGATCAAGGAAATCTGTTGACGATTGAGCCATTTATGAAACAGACTGATTTTCATAACATCATAGATATGGAGGTGGGCCCGGATGGAAGAATCTATGTTGTAGAGTATGGGGAAGGTTGGTTTACTAAAAATCCTGATGCCGGGCTTTCTGTTATTACTTATAATAGAGGTAACAGACCACCTCAGGCTGAAATAAAAATTGATTCTGCATCAGGAGTCGCCCCTTTAACGATACAGGCAAGTGCAAATCAATCATCCGACCCGGATGGAGATAAACTGTCTTTTTCTTGGAATTTTGGTGATGATAGTCATACAGATACAGGAATATCAGTATCTCATACGTATGAAAAAGTGGGTGTATATCCGGTGTCTGTTACTGTATCAGATCCTAATGGAGGTGTTAGTAGCAGCAAGCAGATCAATGTTTATGTGGGGAATAATGTTCCAAAAGTAAGTCTCCGTGTAGATGGTAATTCGACTTTTTATTTTCCTCATAAGAAAGTAGCTTACCACGTTGAAGTTACAAATGACAGGCATCATGTAGATACTTCAGCTGTAGAAGTTGCAGTCGATTATTATAATAGCCCGGATAAAGCTGCTTTGGCAGTTGGTCATCAGCAAATAAATATGAATAATGGCAAGGCACTTATGGCATCATTGGATTGTCAAGCCTGTCATAAAATCAATGAGAAATCAGTGGGTCCTTCTTTCAAACAAGTGGCTTTACGATATACTGAAGACCAAGAAGATGTGGTTGATTTATTGTCTAATAAGATTATGAATGGGGGAAGCGGCAATTGGGGAGAAACTGCCATGCCGGCACATCCCGCTTTGTCCGGAGATGATGCAAAGATGATTGTGGAGTGGGTGCTAACTTTAAATGATAAAGAAGAAAAACGAACAAATCCTATGAATGGCAGCTTTATCCCTGCTGATAAATTTGAATTAAATGAACAAGGAACTGTTATTATTTATGCTGCTTACACAGGGGAAGGTGGAAATGGAGCACCTGCTTTAACCGGTTCTGCAAGCATAACGCTACGTGCTCCTGTGTTGGAAGGGCAGAAGGCTATGCATTCAAATGGTGTGAAGAATGTGAAAGTGGAGGGGCAGGAATTTGAAGTTGTCAATAAAAATGGGGATTGGATATCCTTTGCTGACCTGAGTCTGGAAGATATTGATACAATATTATTATATTATATCGATGATAATAAACAGGAATGGAAGGTGACAATTCATCAGGCAGCGCCGGATGGACAGTTAGTAGGAGAAGGAACAATAAATAATGTATCCGGAGAGGGAAAATTAAAACATGTTTCTATTCCAATTTCATCCATTATGGATGAGGAACAGCATGATTTGTATTTTGTTTTTCAAAAACAGCATCCTAAAGTATCGAGTAATCTGAAGGTCAGCCATTTTGTTTTGAAATCTAAATAGTGGGAATTGTTATAATTGAATAACCTAATTATTAATAGTCAATGAAAGGTTTTTGTATTAAAATGAGCATGCTTCTCTTGCTGGCAGTGTTATTTGAGACTGAAGTTCAGGCGCAAGAGCAAGATACCGTTGTGAAGCAGAAACAATTAAAAGAAGTTGTTGTAACGGCAGAAAAACAAAGAGAGCAAGTGCAAGATATTCCGGCATCAGTTTCTTATTTAGATAATGAAACGCTAGTTGATCAACATGTTCGTAAAGTTGAAGATTTGAAAGGTTTATTCCCTAATCTTTATTTATCGCAGCCTGGCGATGGAAGAAATGTGATTGGTATTCGGGGAATTGTTACTTCTTCTTATGAACCGGCAGTGGCTGTTTATGTAGATGGTGTCCTCCAGTATAATCTGGATACTTATTTTAATAATTTACAGAATGTCAAGAGAATAGAAGTTCTTCGTGGTCCACAGGGTACATTGTATGGCAGGAATGCCATGGGAGGAGTGATTAATATTATTACCAAGAAACCTGAAAATAGAACGACCGGATATGCAGGAGCAGAAATTGGAAACTATGGGTTTATGCGATATAAATTAGGTTTTCAGACGCCTATTATTTCCGACAAATTGTTTTTTGGCATTTCGGGGCAGTATAAAAAGGATAATGGATATTATGAAAATGACTATAACCAATCTTCTTACGATAAGAAGCATGCTATATTGGGGAATTATTACCTAAAATATTTAACAGAATCCAATTGGGTTTTTAGACTGAATTATAAGCACAGTTTTGTAAGGAATCATGGCGCTTTTGCTTTATCACCCTCCATTGAAGCAGCAAAGGAGAATCCGTATCATCTTAATCAGGATGCCATAACAAAGATGGTGGATAATGTTTCAAATGCTTCTTTGAGTATCAGACATGAAGGCAACAGGTTACATTTTACGTCACAAACCTCTTTTCAATCAAATTATAGGATTTATGAGGATCCAATAGATGGTGACTTTTCTCCAATCGATGCTGTTTCTATTGTCAATAATTATGGTAAAGATTGGAATAATGTGCAGGTTTGGACGCAGGAATTTAGGTTTCATGCGCCACAAGATAAAGAGCAAATCATGTCATGGACTGCAGGCGTTTTTGGATTTTATGCCAATAGTCCGGTAAAACAGGGCTCTCATTTTGGTAAAGATGTCGGTTTGGCCGGAATGCCTGCACAACCAAATACTACCATGTTGAGTACCAACACTGAAGATGATCTGGGATTGGCAATATTTGGCCAGGCAGATATTGATTTAACCCGTAGATTAGGACTGACAATAGGTTTGAGATATGATTGGGAGCACAAAGAACTCGACGGGAAAAGTGAGTTGCTAACAGAAGGGAATAGTCCTGTTGTCCTCCATCCTGATTCTTCGGCGGAAGGCAGTTATCATGCAATATCTCCTAAAGCTATCATTTCTTATAAATTAAGCCCTCACAACTTGCTTTATTTGTCCTATTCAAAAGGTTTTCGTGCGGGAGGAATATCTGCTGTCGGTGGAGAAATAGCGCCATTAAGGAAATATGATCCGGAATTTAGCAATAGCTTTGAATTAGGAGTAAAGAATGAGTTTTTTGACAGAAGTTTGAAATGGAATCTGGATGTCTTTTATGTCCATGTGAAAGATTTGCAGATACCGCAGCTGGTTATTTCGCAATCTGCACTGACGGTCACTAAAAATGCCGGTGAATTAAGAAGTATGGGAATTGAATCAGAATTGACCTCTTTCGTAGGAAAGCATTTTTTATTGAATTGGAATGCCGGAATTACAAATGCGGAATTTACAAATCTCAGTTTACCGGATGATAATGAAAATAAGGATTACAGTGGAAATAAACAACTCTATACGCCTGAATATACCTCTAATTTATCCCTTCAATATGAAAATAGTTTTGGTCGGTCTGATGTCTATAAATTTCATGCGAGAGCGCAATGGCTTTGGTTTGGTACAACTTATTTTGATATGAAAAATAAACTAAAACAAAATCCATATAGTTTGTGTAATGCCAATGTCGGAATTACAAAAGGACATGTTAGTGTCGGATTTTGGGCGAAAAATATTTTTAATACTTTATATGTAGATTACGCCTACAACTTTGGCGCTGCTCACTTAGGCAATCCGGCTACTTTTGGGGTATCTGTTAAAGCTACTTTATAACTCAATCAAAGGCTATTTTAACTCTTTCATTGTAAAAGGTGTTGTCCTATTTTTATGTTTTTCTCTAAACGCTTTTACTTCTTCTACAGTGATGGCATTGGCCTGATTTTCCCAAGCATTTCTAATGAAGCTTAATATCTGAGCGAGTTTTTTATCGGTTAATTCTTTATTGGTAGCAAAGGAGGGCATTTCTCCGGCTATTTCCGGGGTTTTATACAATTTGTCACCCACTTTTATAGGTCCGGTTAAGCCATGTAATACAATTTTGGTCAACGTCTCTTTATCTCTTGTAACCCATTGTGATCCGGATAATGGAGGCCCTAATGATTGTAAGCCTTCTCCATTCTCTCCATGACATACCTTGCAATAGGTCAGAAATAGTTTTTTCCCTTTTGCAAATGAATCTTTGTTCTGGTTTTTTAACTCTTTTTCTCTCTCCTTAGCATGAGAGACTACTTTTTTTAAATGTTTATATAAAATCGTTGAATCGGCAATATGTTTATCCTGTATCTTATGCAAGAAATCCTGCTCATGCTTATACA
>CAZLDH010000028.1:6030-22489 GCA_964558275.1 uncultured Chitinophagaceae bacterium | reverse complement strand
TATTGAAGCAATATGCAGCAGTTTGGCAATTTGATGCGAATACTTTGAATCAGACACAAGAAAATGGAGGAACGCGATTTGTGACCGGGGTGAGAAATTGTGTAGCCTTGGATTGGAATCCGAATAGTGGTGATTTGTATGCTTTGATGCATGGTAGAGATCAATTACATACTTTATATCCGGATTATTATTCTGAGAAAGAAAGCGCCGAATTACCTGCTGAAGAATTTTTATTACTCAAAAAGGATGCTGATTATGGATGGCCTTATGTTTATTGGGATCAGAATAAAGATGAATTTATGGTAGCTCCTGAATATGGCGGAGATGGAGAGAAGGTCTCTACGGAAAATTACGAAAAGCCGATTATGGCATTTCCGGGACATTGGGCACCTAATGGATTACAGTTTTATGAAGGAAATCAGTTTCCTGAAAAGTATAGAAATGGCGCTTTTATTGCTTTTCATGGTTCTTGGAACCGTGCTCCGGAACCCCAGCGCGGATACAAAGTGGTTTTTGTTCCTTTTGACGGGGCTTTACCCAATGGTGAAGCAGAAACTTTTATTGATGGATTCACAGGCCAATCCGGTACTATCGCCTCTCCCGGTGATGCTGCCCATCGGCCTTGTGGGGTGAGTGAAGGACCTGATGGCTCTCTCTATGTTACAGATGATAGCGGTGGTTCTATATTCCGAATTGTTTATACCGGAGAAGAAAAAAGTTCAACTTAATTTTAAATAAAGTCAGTCGAACTTTTTATTGTAATTTTGCCGCTATGCTACAATATCTCCATTTACTACAACATATTCTGGATGAAGGTGTGGAAAAAGAAGATCGTACCGGAACCGGAACGTACAGTTGTTTTGGTTATCAGATGCGCTTTGACCTACAGGAAGGATTTCCGGTAGTGACTACCAAAAAATTACATTTAAGATCCATTATTCATGAATTATTGTGGTTTCTGAAAGGAGATACCAATATTGATTATTTAAAGGAAAATGGCGTTCGAATTTGGAATGAATGGGCAGATGAGCATGGCGATTTAGGACCGGTTTATGGAAAACAATGGCGCAGCTGGCCTTCTAATCGTGGAGATATTGACCAGATTTCTAAGATACTGGACAGCTTAAAAAATAATCCGGATTCCAGAAGGATGATTGTTAATGCCTGGAATGTAGGGGATCTTGCAGAAATGGCATTGAGTCCCTGTCATTGCCTTTTCCAGTTTTATACTACTCCACCGGATTTGAATAAAGGGGAAACAAAAAGAAAATTAAGCTGCCAGTTATATCAACGCAGTGCGGATGTCTTTTTGGGGGTGCCCTTTAATATTGCCTCTTATGCTTTACTAACAATGATGGTAGCTCAGGTAACGGATATGATTCCTCACGAGTTTATCCATACTTTTGGAGATGTGCATCTCTATAAAAATCATGTAGAACAAGCCAAATTACAATTGACACGTGAACCATTCCCATTGCCACAGATGAAATTAAATTCTGAGGTGAAAGATCTTTTTGCCTTTGAATATGAGGATTTTACCTTAGAAAATTATCAATGTCATCCGGGAATTAAAGCGAAGGTGTCAGTGTGAGCGTAAAGCCTAGAGCCTTAGGCTAGAGCCTAAAGCACAAAGCGTAAAGCATAAAGGCCTAGAGCCTAAAGCCTAAAGCATAAAGCAGCATTCTGCCTTTCCGCCTTCCCCTTTCAAATATTCCTTTGTACCTTTGCGCTTCATGTTTAAGCATTTAAAAGCACTCAATAAATACTTTGTCAAATACAAATGGCGGGTTATTTTAGGCATTATATTTATTGTTTGTTCTAACCTGATGGCAGTCATCCCTGCACAAGTAGTGGGGTATATTCTGGATTTTGTAAAGAATAATGTGAAGCAGGTAGGGGAACGTATTATCCCTGATCAAAACTGGTTTCTTCATCTTACTTTCGACTGGATTAATAATGATACATTAATTACCGTAGTTGCTTATGGTGGTGCAGTTTTGCTGGCACTGGCATTACTAAAGGGTTTTTTTATGTTTCTGATGCGGGAGATGATTAATGTGATGTCACGGTATATTGAAGTGGATTTAAAAGAAGAAATCTATTCGCATTATCAAAAGCTGGATTATAATTTTTTCAAAACACATAATACCGGAGATTTAATGAACCGTATTGCTACGGATGTAAGCCGGGTGCGCTATTATGTTGGTCCTTCTCTAATGTATTCTACTAACTTGATTGTGTTAATCACGGTGACCGTCTATTTTATGTTTCAGGTGAATGTGGAATTAACATTATATACGCTAATTCCGTTACCTATTTTAGCTTTTATTATTTACTATGTTAATCAGATTATACATAGAAAGAGTGAACGTATTCAAGAGGATTTATCAGACTTAACGACGCTTTCTCAAGAAGCCTATTCCGGTATTCGAGTGATAAAATCTTATGTAGAAGAAGAATCTAATAAAAAGTTCTTTGATAAAGCAAGTCAGGGATATATGAATAGTTCGGTGGATTTGGCTAAGACAGAGGCTTTGTATAGACCTTCCATGCAGCTGATGATTGGATTAAGCACCCTGATTACGGTGATGGTGGGTGGTATTGCAGCGATAAATGGAGAGATTACAATTGGGAATATTGCGGAATTTGTAGTTTATGTGAATTTGCTCATGTGGCCGGTTGCATCTATTGGCATGGTGATGGCAATGATTCAGCGGGCTTCTGCATCTCAAAAACGGATTAATCAATTTTTGGATGTAGCGCCGGAAATTTATTCTCCGGCAGATGCCATAAGTAAAGATCTGAAAGGGGATATTCAATTTGAGAATGTTAATTTCACCTATCCTCGTACCGGAATACATGCATTGAAAAATTTTAACCTGAATATAAAAGCAGGGGAGAAGGTGGCCATTATTGGCAGAACAGGCGCAGGGAAATCCACGCTTGCCCATTTGCTTATCAGAATGTATGATCCACAGGAGGGAGAAATACGTATTGATGGCATTTCGGTTAAGGATTTTGATTTGGAGAACCTGCGTTCTCAAGTGAGTGTAGTTCCTCAGGAAGTCTTCCTTTTTTCAGATACTATAGAAGGAAATATTCGTTTTGGTAAGCCTTCTGTATCTATGGAAGAGGTTGAGAATGCTGCCAGGGATGCAGCTGTAGAAGAAGATATAAATGACTTTTCCAATGGTTTTTATACAACTGTGGGAGAGCGGGGAGTTTCTTTATCCGGCGGTCAGCGTCAGCGTATTTCTATTGCAAGAGCATTGGTTAAAAATCCGAATCTTTTGATTTTTGATGATTGTCTGTCTGCTGTAGATGCAGAAACAGAGCAACAGATTATTGGAGGGCTTTATAATTATTTGGATAATAAGACCGCTTTAATCATAACACATCGTATTTTTTCTACTTTCAAATTTGATCAGATTATAGTAATGGATGAGGGAGAAATAGCAGAGAAAGGGACACATGAAGAGTTGTTGAAATATGGAGGATTGTATGCAGAACTCTATGAAAAACAACAAGAAACAGGTGCCGAGCAGGTAAGATAAATAGCGATTAAATTAAATTTTTTTTACAAAAATTTCTATTTCTATAAAACTATAGTATATTTGTTTGCCTAAATTGATTTCAAAAAATTGTGTATTAAAAAAATTGAGAACTGTGTCGAACGAGAACAATTATCAGGGAGGGAATAACAAGGATTATGTTTATTCCATTAGATTAAGAGCTGGAAAAAGAAGAACTTACTTTTTTGATGTAAGAACTACAAGAGCGAATGATTATTTTTTAACAATTACCGAAAGCAAAAGACGTTTTGATGACAATGGTTATGAACGTCATAAAATTTTCTTGTATAAAGAAGATTTTAACAAGTTTAAAGATGCTTTAGAGGAGGCTACTGATTATGTGAAAACGGAATTACTTCCAGATTACGATTTTGATCAGTTTAGTCATGATGGTAGTTATCAGGATAATGAAGAAGACAATTCCTCTTCAAATGCTGAAACCGAAACCAATTCTTCTGCTGCTACCGCCTCCGTTTCTGAGGAAAATACTTCGGAAGCTGGCGAAAGCGAAGCTTCCTCTGTTGATGAGCAGGCAGATAAATGGTAATATATTTAAGAAATTCCTTTATTCAATATTTGAATGACGCAAGATAAGCTTAAGGATATGAAGTCCCGTCTTCAGGGACTGAGGGGGTATCTTTGACGTACCTGATCGATTAGCAAAAATTGAGCGTGATAAACAATTGACATTGTCGCCCGGGTTTTGGGATGACCATGAACGGGCGACTACTGTCATGAAAGGAATTAAAAGCAATTCTTTTTGGACGGATTATTATAAAAAAGTAGAAACGGCAGTTGAAGATGCTGAAGTGCTTTTTGAGTTTCAAAAAGAAGGCGAAGCTTCTGAAAAGGAAGTAGAAACTGCACACAATAAGGCGCTGGTACTTTTGGATGAATTAGAGTTTAAATCTACGTTGGATCAACCGGAAGATGAATCGATTGCTATTCTTACGATAAATGCGGGTGCAGGAGGTACAGAAAGTCAGGATTGGGTGGAAATGCTGATGCGGATGTACCGAATGTATGGCGAAAAACAAGGTTGGAAAGTGAGCGAGGTAGATTTACAACAAGGCGATACGGCTGGGGTGAAATCTGTGACCTTGGAATTTGATGGGGATTTTGCTTATGGACTGCTTAAATCAGAAAGTGGCGTGCATCGATTGGTACGTATTTCTCCTTTTGATGCCAACTCCAGAAGGCATACCTCTTTTGCATCTGTTTTTGTTTATCCTCTTGCAGATCAATCTATTGAAATTGAAGTCAATCCGGCTGATGTCGAATGGGACTTCTATCGCTCAGGTGGAAAAGGAGGACAAAACGTAAATAAAGTCGAAACTGCTGTACGGCTTACCCATAAACCTTCCGGTATTATTGTAGAATGTCAACAATCTCGAACGCAGGGAGAAAACCGGGAGAAAGCAATGACAATGCTAAAATCCCGACTCTATGAAGAGGAATTACGTAAACAGGAGGAATTGAAGGATGAAGAAAATGCCAAAAAAAGAAAAATAGAATGGGGCTCTCAAATTCGGTCTTATGTTTTTCATCCTTACAAAATGATTAAAGATCATCGTACAGATTATGAGGTAGGGAATATAGATCCTGTTATGGATGGGGAATTGGATGGCTTTGTGAAAGCTTATCTGATGTGGCAAAAAGCCTAGTATTCATTCATTTTTTTAATTATCGATTTAATTTTATACTTTTTTTTTGACTATTCTACGAAAAAGTAATAACTTTACTAAATTATAAAAACACTATGAAAAAGTTAACAAATCAAGAAGAAGAGGTGATGAAGGTCATATGGAAATATGGGAAAGGCTTTATCAAAGATTATTTGCAACGTTGTCCGGAACCAAAACCGCCTTATACTACCTTGGCTTCTACTATTAGGAAACTAGAGAAAAAAGGATATGTGAGAAGCCGCAAGCTTGGTCCTATTAATGAATATGAACCTGTAATAACGCAGGAAATATATAAAAAGACCTTTATGAAAGGTTTTGTAAAAGATTATTTCAAAAATTCTTACAAGGAGGTTGTTGCGTTTTTTGCAGAGCAAGAGGAAATAGATTCCGAAGAGTTGAAAGAAATTATCGATATGATTGAGACGGGGAAAGAGCAGAAATCGTAATACAGTAAATGATTTTTTTATTATAAAAGAGGATGATGTCAGAGGTTTTAATTTACATGATAAAAGCGAATGTGATACTGGTCTTATTTTACTTGCTCTATCACTGGGGGCTGCGTGACTTGACTTTTTATCGTTTAAATCGGTATGTTTTATTAGGAGCCGTTTTATGTGCGATGTTGTTTCCTGTCCTGGATATTCAAGGACTGTTTGAGTATTCCAGTGGAGTGCCAAAGCTGAACGCTGGTGGATATGCGATTGATTGGCAGGGTATGCAACAGTTAGCGGTGCCTTCTTCACCGCATTTTACGATATGGGATCTGGTGTTGGCTGTCTTATTGGTCGGTATTGTTTACCGGCTGTTGCGTATTACAATACAATTCATTTCACTGTTGAAAATACATAAGCGCTCCTCCAAGGTAAAGTTGGAAGGGATAGTGGTAAGGCGCGTTTTTATAGAAATTGCTCCATTCTCCTTTTTTGGTCATATTTATCTGAATCCGAAACAGCATGATCAAAAAGAACTTGCTATGATTTTATCTCATGAAAAAGTCCATGTTAAACAGCGGCATAGTCTGGATATCTTACTTGCAGAATTATGTCGGATTCTTTTCTGGTTTAATCCTGTTGCTTGGCTGATGAAGAACGCAATAAAGGAAAATTTGGAATTTCTTACGGATAGTCAGTTATTAAAAAAAGGAACGAATATAAAAAAATACCAATACAGTCTATTAAAAAATATGGCCGGGGAACAGGTAAGTAATTTAGCGAATAGTTTTAATTTTTATCATCTCAAAAAAAGAATCAAAATGATGAACAAACAAAAGTCTTCAAATCAAAGTCTGTTAAGATATTTATTCTTTATTCCTGTTGTGGCTTTTGTAGCCATAGCGGCAACAGCTTCCGGACATAATAATCCGGTTATGGAAAGTAGCGTTTTATTGGTGAATACAGGAGAAATGCATTCTGATACAACAACATTGCCGGAAAATTTTCATGGCATTTATTTGGTGGACACAAAGGTGGAAACATCTCGGGAGGTTAATACGTTAAATCCCGAGAATATTGAGTCCATACAGGTTTATAAGGGGGATGCTGCAGTTAAACATTTTGGAGATAAAGGAAAAAATGGCGTGATTCAGATTACGACTAAAAAACCGGGGAAGGCGGAAAGTAAGGCTATACAAAAACAAAAATTGAATTCGGATGTGCTTTATGTGATTGATGGATCTGTAGCGTCTCATAAAGCATTGGAAAAGTTGAACCCTGATGAAATAGCGTCTATTGATGTATTGAAAGAAGCATCTGCAATAAAGAAGTATGGGGAAAAAGGGAAAAACGGAGTAGTGGAAATTACATTGAAAAAAGAATCGGATTAGGGTTTTCAGGATATTTATGGGTCACAATATTTTTTAGCATCTTTCAGGCAATAATATGCGCCAAAAGAAATTCTCTTGCGATTTATCCCGGGTAATAAATCGCAAGAAAGCTTCAATGTCCTTCTTTTAGCTGTGGAAAACTATTTATGCAAGATCGCTCAGATATTCTTTAAAGGAAGTATAATCTGAAGACATGGGGATGGTCTTTTTTGTCTTGTCTTTCAGGTGTTTAGCCTGTTTAGGGATAGTGACTTGCTCCCAAGTCTCTTCATTGTAAACATTTGGAAATTTACAAGGATGGGCGGAGGATAAAAAGACTCCGGTGATGTTTTCTTTTGTGTGATTCATGTATTTTTTGAGTCCTGCATAAGCGATAGCAGTATGGGGACAGAGGATATAATTACTTTTATTTTTGACATCTTCGATGGCTTTTCGTGTATCTTCATCGGTAAAAGAATATCCGGAGATTCGTTCTCTCATTGTATCTACATCGTTATCAAATAGCGTCAGCATGCGTTCGAAATTGCTAGGATTTCCCACATCCATGGCGTTAGATAAGGTGTGTTTAGACGGTTGTGGTTCAAAAAGTCCTGTTTTAAGGTATTGTGGCACCTCATCATTTATGTTTGTAGAAGCAACGAAATGGTGAACAGGCAGTCCCATCTTTTCCGCGAAAAGTCCGGCAGTAATGTTGCCAAAGTTTCCACTGGGTACGGAGAAGGTGACGGAGCCATTAAATCCTTTTTCTTTGAGTTGTTTGTAGGCATTAAAATAGTAGAAAGTCTGAGGAATTAATCGGGCAATATTGATGGAATTAGCGGAAGAAAGGTTTTTGATTTTGGTCAATTCTTGATCTTGAAAAGCTGTTTTGACCAGTTTTTGACAATCATCAAAAGTACCATCTACTTCCAATGCCGTAATATTCTTTCCCAGAGTGGTTAGTTGTTTTTCTTGCAGGGGGCTGACTTTTCCTTTAGGATATAAAATCGTTACCCGGATACCCGGCACGTCATAGAATCCCAATGCAACAGCTCCTCCGGTATCTCCTGAGGTAGCCACCAGAATATCTATTTCTTTGCTCTTCTTTTTAAGAAAATAGTGCATTACCCTGCTCATGAAACGGGCGCCAAAATCTTTGAAAGCCATAGATGGACCATGAAATAATTCCAGGACGGAGACCTGCTTTTCTATAGTGTGTATGGGAGATGGGAAGTTAATAGCTTCCTCTATAATCTGTTGTAAGGCATGTTCTTCTATACTGTCTCCGATGAGTTTTTTTGCTACTTCATAGGAAAGTTCGATGAAGGACTTATGTTGAATCGTATTAAAAAAAGAAGCCGGCAGTTGAGGAATCTCTAAAGGCATATAAAGTCCGTTGTCAGGCGGCATACTTTGAAAAACGGCTTGTTCTAATTCGACCTGAAAGGTTGGGTTTTTAGTACTATATAATTTCATGTGGTTGTTTTAAAAATTAGAAGATAGTGTTTTGGGCCCTTCTGTGTTGACTTGCGAAATGTAAGTGTCGGATTCTATGTCAATCGTTAATAAATGTTGTTTAAGCGCTTGTTGTATTTGGGTTGCAGTCTCTTTTCCACGACTTAATGCAAATACTGAAGGTCCGGAACCCGATATACCAAAACCAAGGGCTCCCATCTCCAAAGCTTTCTGTTTCAGAATAGCAAATTCGGGAATTAAAATTGCGCGTGAAGGCTCAATAAGTTGATCGTCCATAGAACGCCCTAATAAGTCATAATCTTTCCTGTAAAGCCCACTGATCAGCCCTGCTATATTTCCCCATTGTCTGACTGCATCTTCTAAAGTAACCTGTTTTCGGAGGATCTTTCGGGCATCTCTGGTTTGTATCTCTATTTGTGGATGAATGACTGTAGCTACCAGCTCTTCCGGTGTAGGCAACGGAATAACATCCAAGGGTTGGTAACTCCGAATCAGTACGAAACCTCCCAGAAGGGCAGGAGCTACATTATCAGCATGTCCTTGTCCGCAAGCCAGTTCTTCGCCTGCCAGTGCAAAAGGAAGAAGCGCTTTTTGAGGTAATGGATTTTCCATGAGTTGATTAATGGCATGAAGACCGGCCACAGTACTCGCAGCACTGGAACCTAGTCCACTGCCAATAGGCATACACTTGTGCAACCGGATATTTACACCAATATCCGGGTGTCCTGTTTTTTGTAAATAATCCAGAACTACAGCACTTACGGTATTCTTTTTAGGGTCTCTAGGGAGTAAACCTTTATCTCCCGTTATTTCTGTCAACGCAACTCCGGGGGTGTCTTTAATATACATTTCTACTTCATCCCCTGGTTGATCGATTGCCAGCCCCAGTATGTCGAAGCCACAAGTGACGTTGGCAATGGTGGCCGGAGCAAAGACTTTGATTGATTGATTCATTTTATTTAATCTAAAGGTTCATTTTATTCGGCGCCAACTTTTACCAAATCAGCAAATACCCCGGCTGCGGTGACTTGTGCTCCTGCGCCTGGTCCTTTTACTACCAATGGACAGTCGGCGGTATATCTCTCTGTAGTGAAAGCAATAATATTATCACTTCCGGACAATGCATAAAAAGGATGCGTGTCATCTACTGCTTTTAAAGAGATACTGACTTCCCCATCTTCCATCACTCCTATAAAGCGAAGGACTTTTCCGGCAGCTTCAGCATCTTTTTTTATTTTTTCAAAATGCGAATCTGCTTTTTCCAGTTCCTGATAAAAAGAAGCTACATCCGGAGCCGTCATGCAGGATTCGGGTAAAATATTTTGCATGTGAATATCATTCATTTCCATTTTATGACCGGAATCTCGTGCAAGAATAAGCATTTTTCTCATAAAATCTAATCCACTCAGATCATCTCTGGGATCGGGTTCGGTAAAACCTTTATCTTGCGCTTCTTTGACAATCGAATGAAAATGTTTCTCTCCTTTGAAATTATTAAAAATAAAAGAGATGGTTCCCGAAAGGATAGCTTCTATTTTGACGATACGATCTCCGCTTATCATGAGGTCTTTCAGGGTTTTTATAATGGGTAATCCGGCTCCTACATTGGTCTCATAAAAGAAATCTACCCCATGTTTTCTAACTGCATTTTTAAATCTTTTATATTGATCATAACTACCGGAGTTCCCGATTTTGTTACAAGTAACGACAGAGATATTTGATTTTAGGATATCTTCATAGTAGGAAACAATATGTTCACTGGCGGAATTGTCAATAAAAACACTGTTGGGTAGATTGAGTTTTTTCATTTTTTCAATAAACAAATCTAAATCTGCCGGTTTACCACCTTCTTCAAAGAGACTTTCCCAATCAGCTATTTCAAAACCTTCAGGCTTAAAAAGCATTCTTCTGCTGTTAGTCAACCCTATCATTTGGATACGCAGTGCATTATTTTCATATAAATGTTCCTTGTGTTGTTTGATTTGTTCCAATAAGGTTTTTCCTATATTCCCAATTCCAACATAGAATACATTCAGCGTTTTTACAGCAGAAAGGAAGAAAGCTTCATGTAGGACATTTAACGCCTTGGCTAAATTGTTACGTTCTATCACTACGGAAATATTATATTCGGAAGAGCCTTGTGCGATGGCAGAAATGTTAATCCCATTTCTCCCTAATGCATGAAATAGATTTCCACTTATTCCGGTAGTATGGTTCATGTTTTCACCGACTATTGCAACAATAGAAAGGTTTTCATCAATTTTTGGCGGGTCAATTTTATGGGTCAATAGCTCCATCTCAAATTCAGTGTAGAGCACTCTTTTAGCTTTTTCTGAATCTGCAGGAGAAATAGCAAAAGTGATACTGTGTTCGGAGGAGGCCTGCGTGATGAGGATGATATTGATATCATATCGGGAAAGCATGGCAAATAATCGACCACTAAATCCTGAATTACCTACAAGACTGCTTCCTTGAATATTAACGAGACTGACCTGCTCTACGGATGAGATGCCTCTGACCAGGTGTCCGTTTTTCTTGGTGTTATGATGAATGATGGTACCGGGAAAATCGGAATTGAAAGTGTTCTTTATGCGGATAGGGATGTTTTTGGCAAAGGCGGGAATCAATGTTGGCGGGTAAATTACTTTGGCACCAAAATAGGAAAGCTCTTTGGCTTCAGTATAAGAAATCTCTTTCAGGCTAAAGGCTCTTTTAACCATTCTTGGATCCGCTGTCATAAAACCATCCACATCGGTCCATATTTGAATTTCATCTGCATCTAAAGCGGAACCAAAAATAGCTGCAGTGAAGTCACTTCCTCCACGTCCGAGAGTGGTCGTTTGACCAAGTTCATTTCTGGCTATGAAACCCGTAACGCAAAATAATTCTGAAGACTTGCTGTGGAAGAGTTTTTGTATGTTTTCCTGAGTTTCCTTTAATTTAACCTGCGCTTTCCCGAATTGACTGTTGGTAAGAAAAACTTCTCTTGTATCTGTAAATTGTGTGTTTGGAAACTTTTGAGATAAGATTCCCGAAATCATAAAAGTAGAACAAAGTTCGCCATAAGACAGGATGTTGTCTCTGGTTTTAAGAGATAGTTCTTTGATTGCTCTGACCCCTTGTAGCAATTCTTCAAGCTCATTAAGATAAAGCTTGATTTGCATGATAACGGGATTTTGTCTTTTCGCCGGTATCAGTTTATGGATAATTTCTAAATGTCTGTCTTCAATTTCTTTTAATGCGCTATCGAAGCTATTTCCGATTTCAGCTTCAGAAGCCATTTCCAGCAATTGATTGGTGATTCCTCCTAAGGCAGAAGTGACGATTATTAGCGGTTCTTTTTCTTTGTGTTGATTGGTTACTATTTCTGTCAATCGGTCTATACTTTTTGCATTGCTTACTGAAGTACCTCCGAATTTTAATATTTTCATTCTTTTGGGTTTAGTGATATTGTATGATTTTAAGTTCATAAAAAAACGCCTTCCTATTCGGGGAAGGCGCTTATAAATTTCTTCTAAATTAGGTCCTTACCGCCGAAACAACATACTGTTCCCAATACCGCTGATAATAATCCCGGAAATGGCAATAATGTGTATAATTGTATGTTGACTTCTGGCTTTCATAAATAAGGTAGAAACAAAATTAGAAATAATAAATGCTTATTTCAAAATTATATTCATTTTTTTTCAAAAAAAATTTAAATAGTAAAAGTGTCTGTTGATTTTTTTCAAAAATTTAGATAGTTAACTTATCTTTGCAATTCCTTAAAAAATAAAGAAATTTCGGGAAGTGGCGCAGCTCGGTAGCGCACGTGTATGGGGTACACGGGGTCGCAGGTTCAAATCCTGTCTTCCCGACTTTTAAAGAGGTTGATACTATGTTGTCAACCTCTTTTTTTTGGTTTGCGTATAAAAAAAATCTGAATGTAATAGCTTTCAGGTATTTGTGGATATGGAGCCGTATTTAATCCCCCTTGTCACTAATTCATAGTTGCAAATATTCTTTCATTGTAATCACATACTCTTCAAAAGCTTTTTGTCCTTTAGCGGTAATACAAACTGTGGTCAATGGATAATTATTTTTAAAACTTTTGCTTATTTTTATATAATCGGCTTTTTTGAGTTTCTTTAATTGAAAACTTAGATTCCCTGCTGTTGTTTCTGTTTTTTCTTGTAAATATTTAAATTGTGCATGTTCTACACCCATTAAAATGGAAATAATAGCCAGTCTTATCTGGGAATGTAATAATGGATCTAATGCTTTCAACATTATTCAGGCTTTTGTTTTATTAATAAAATTCCGGGGAGAAGATAGCCTAGTATAAGGGCTATGGCCATCAGCAGCAATTGATTGATGGGCGTAATAAATACACAGGCTATAGCAGCCAGAAAAAATAAGACTCCACCCCAAAACATGGGCTTATAATGCAATACTAATCCCGAAACGCCAATCAATAAACTGGTGAGTACAAGCATGAACGGCGTGGGACTGGTGTGGAAGGCAATGCATAAAAATGCAAGCAAAAAATAAGTTATGCCGCTCCATATGAACAACCATCGTAAAAAAATACTTTTTGAAGAAGTTGTTTTATCTTTTTTGTCACGGGTTTTAAAATATATTATAGTTGATATAAATCCTGCCGGCATCAATATTGCCCAGGATAACCAGGGCATTCTAAAATCAGTAAATTGGATTAGAAAATATTGAATCAGCGCTGCCACAGGAATAAGAATTCCCCAGAAAATGAGCGAAAATGCAAATCTTTGGATGTTATGTCGTTCTCCTGAAATAAATTTCTGAATCAGTTGCAGGCTTTCTTGTGGATCAAGAGGTTTGTCTTGTAGTTCCATGATATTATTTTTATAAAAGAACAAATATATTTGTAAATATAGAGTATTTTGTATTACAAACCAAATTTTATTGATAAAAGTTTGGTTTTACGAAAAAATACAAGCGTCTTTTATTGTCTATTTTTTCTTAAGCTTTTCAACTGATTATAGGTTAATTCTCTGTAGCCACTGGTAGGCGTATTAAATAGTGAAGAAGGTTGAAATCCTTTTTTGACTTCGGTCGCAGTAAGGGTTAGTAGGGCATTGGCTTTATTGATATTAAACTGGAATTCTAACGGGAGTCCTTCCAAACCCTTAAATCTGGGGTCATAGTTTGCATTTAACGGTTGTAAAGATTTGGTATAAAAAACAATAAATTGTTTTCCGTTTTTTAATGAACCAATCGCTTTATAACAAGTATAACCGGCAATTTTTTTAGTGGTATTTTTTAAGGTGTAATGCAGTCCTTCATATTTTTGCGCTTCTTGTTGGAGTGCATTCCTATCCATCTTAATAAGGTAATTTTTGCCATTTCCGGCTTTTATTAGCGATAATCCGGAATGGTTTTTACAATCATGGATATTGATATGTTGGGTATTCCCAATATTTAAAGAAGAACGGAAAAAACGATTTTTGAAATTAAAGATCAATTTCCCTGCTTCCATGGCATTGATTGCCTGAGATGATAATTCGCCTGCTTTATTTACTTCTATGGCGTATATAATCTTTCCTTCAGATAATTTCTTTTGACCAAAACCTGAGAAAGATATGAAAAGTAGCGTAATCGCAATCAATATTATCTTTATTCGTTTATTATTTGATATTAAGTACATAATTTTTGACTTATTCAATAGATATTAGAAAAATCCATGCCAACTAGTATGAACCTCATTAAAAGGTCTAATTTATCGTTTATTTCTTAACAATTGATAACCAATGGCACATTCCAGACATTTTTTTTCAACGCAATAGTTTTTTAATAAGTGTAGTAAGGCTTGACTGTCCCAGGCGGATGTATTCGTTTGACCGATGTTAGTCCATTTGCGGGTGAGTCTATTCTTTTCGGGAGGTAATTCTCGCATCCACTGAAATGCGCGATCGAGATAGGTTCCTTTAAGGTCGAAGCTGTCGTACATGGCAAGAATAGGACAAATGGTATTGATTATAATATTATGAATCATATTTGTTCCTAATTGAGTATTATGTGTGGAAGAGATTTTATCAAAGCGATAATGTGTTTTCCAATAGGAAGTTGCTTCTGTTTTGAATAACGCTTTGGTGTCGTTAAGTGTTTTGGTCTCCAAAAGTGTACTAAATAGGTGAGAGGAATGGGAAATTAAAGCTGAGAATTGAGCCAGTCTAAGTGTGGGAAAGGAGGCGGGTCGCATTCTCGACCATTTCCAAAGATAGGGAGAAATAGGTTTTAGTTGGTACTTTTCTTGTAGAAATCGATATTCTTTTTGCAGTGCTTTAGGGTAATCTTCTTCAAATGGTTGTTCTAACATGGCGGACTGTCCAAAGAGCAATGCTTCTAATTCGAAGGGCTTTGATTTATAATGAGATAAGATTTTTAAGGGAAGTGATTTGGCCACTGCTAAAAAGGCATTCCCGTTTACCGGTAATCCAAAATTACGTGCTAATGCGTTGTAAAAAGTGGATGCCCAATCATTGTTGTTTTCTTCCATCCAACCGGAAAATAATGAAGTCTTCTGCTGCCAGCGCGCTACAAGTAAACGATCTTTCCAATTAACCCAGCTGATAGGTTTAATTTTGTCCAATTGATCTGCACAAAGTATTTCGCCCTCTTGTTGCATGAGATGGGTATATTTCTCTAACAAAAGCCTTGATATTCTTTCTTTTAGAACGAGCGTCGGAACATTCTTAGGGAGCTCTTTGTGTTGGGTAATATCAGCTTCATAGACCACATGTAAAATTAAATTTTGATAATGTTCGTCTCCTGTATGTCCATGTTTTATCCAGTCAGAGGTTTTTATATGAATTTCAATATGCCCGGCGAGGATGGTGTTACCTACTTTTATTTTTCCGTTGAGGAAATCAGGACCTGCATTTTTATTCCAATTTCCGGGAGCAATGATTTGCAGCGGCTCTCCACTTTCAGTTTTTAATTCCCCGCTGTTATACTTACGATGGAGCCAAATATACTGAAGCAGTTGTTCTGAGAGTGGCATGAATAATAGTTTGATATAACCTCTAATATACTAAAATATTTATCTATAATTTAATTTCATATAAAAAGTATTACAAATTTTTTCGGCTAGCATTTGTCTTGTGCATCCACTACAGATACAGATACCATATTAACAATTTGTCGAACGGTACTGCCTAATTGTAGAATATGAACAGGCTTTTTCAGTCCCATAAGTATGGGACCTATGGTCTCAAATTCTGCCACTTCCATGAGTAGATTATAGGCGATATTGCCTGCTGCGAGATTGGGGAAAATGAGTGTATTGACACCACCGTTGATTAAATCACTAAAAGGATAATTGTTGTTCAATAATTCTGTATCAAATGCAGTGGAGGCTTGCACTTCTCCATCAACTACAAGATTAGGATCTGCCTTTTTTACAATTTGAACCGCATCTCTGACCAATTTAGCTTCAGGCGTAGGGGTGGAACCAAAATTTGAGTAAGAAAGCATGGCTATCCTGGGAGTGATATTAAACTGGCGAACCTCTTTGGCTGTTTGTAAAGTGATGTCTGCGAGTTCTTCTACCGTCGGGTTAAAATTAATGGTGGTGTCTGCCAGAAACAAAGGTCCTTTGGGCGTTAAGGTGATGTACATCCCGGCTACTCTTTCAACTCCCTTTCCCATGCCTATGATTTGCAAAGCAGGACGAATCGTATCGGGATAATTTCTGGTTAATCCGGAAATTAAAGCATCGGCTTCTCCCGTTTCAACCATCATGCAACCAAAATAGTTTCGATCTGTCATTGCTTTTCTTGCTTCATAAAGATTATAGCCTCGTCTCGCTCTTTTTTCGAAGAATTTATCACCAAAAGCTTTTCTTTTAGCTTTTGTCGCATCACTTTTTACATCGATAATTTTTATGTCTTTTAATTCTATTTTATTTT
>CAZLDH010000028.1:0-6020 GCA_964558275.1 uncultured Chitinophagaceae bacterium | reverse complement strand
TTCAGAAGACGATGGATTTTTTCTTTTTCTCCCAATAAAATAGGTGTAGCTAAACCTTCATTGATGACGATTTTTGCAGCTTTTAATACTTTAACATTGTCGGCCTCTGCAAAGACCACTTTTCGAGGATCTTTTCTGGCTTTGTTGTCAATAGCACGGATGAGGTGGTTGCTGAGACCGAGTCGATTCTCTAGCTCTGTCCGATATTTATTCCAATCTGAAATGGGGCTTCGTGCAACTCCTGATTCCATGGCAGCTTTTGCTATGGCAGGAGATACGCTGGTAATAAGTCGGGGATCCAAGGGTTTTGGAATAATGTAGTTGGGGCCAAATACCAGACTTTTTTCATTGTAAGCCATATTGACCAATTCAGGAACCGGTTGTTTGGCTAGCTCTGCAAGTGCTTTGACAGCTGCCAATTTCATTTCTTCATTAATCTCTGAGGCTCTGACATCCAATGCTCCTCTAAAGATATAAGGAAATCCGAGTACATTATTTACCTGATTAGGATAATCAGAACGTCCGGTGGCCATGATGACATCATCTCTGGCACTCATGGCATCGTTATAAGTAATTTCGGGATCCGGGTTAGCCATAGCAAAAACAATAGGTTTTTTTGCCATGGTCTTCAACATTTCCTGACTAAGAATATCTCCTACGCTTAATCCCAGAAAAACATCTGCTTTTTTTATTGCTTTTTCTAAAGTTATCTTTTCCTTTTTGGCGAAAGGTTGTTGTTGTGGAGATAAATCGTCTCTGTCGGTAGATAAAAATCCATCTTTATCAAAAACAAAAATATTTTCTTCTTTAGCACCAAGAGAAAGATAAATCTTTAAACAAGAAGTGGCGGCAGCGCCGGCACCACTGACTACAATCTTTACTTTTTGTATTTTTTTCTTTACTAATTCAAGCGCATTGAGCAAAGCAGCGGCAGAAATGATGGCGGTGCCGTGTTGATCATCATGCATAACCGGAATATTAAGTTCTTTTTTCAACCGATCTTCAATTTCAAAGCATTCCGGACTTTTTATATCTTCCAAATTAATTCCGCCAAAGGTGGGTGCCATAGCTTTTACGGTTTCAACCAGTTTGTCGGGATCTTTGGTGTCTAATTCAATATCAAAAACATCTATGTCTGCAAAAATTTTAAACAGCACCCCTTTCCCCTCCATTACTGGTTTTCCTGCTTCTGGTCCAATATCTCCCAAGCCAAGGACAGCGGTGCCGTTGGTGACTACAGCAACCAGATTTCCTTTTGAAGTATATTTATAAGCATCGTTTTTATCTTTTTGTATCGCCTTGCAAGGAAAAGCGACTCCCGGGGTATAGGTGAGAGATAAATCTCGTTGAGATTTTGTATTTTTGGTAGAAATGACCTCTATTTTTCCTGCTTTACCCTTGCTATGGTAATTTAAGGCTTCTTGAGCATCTATTTTTCTTCCCATTTATTTATACTTTATTTGTATATGCAAGGTATGGAAAGTTGTTTAACATTGGGAATTATTTATTTTTGCATTTAAAATATATTAAAATGATTCAACGCATTCAATCGGTATATCTGTTAATCGCTGCGGCATTGGCTGCTTTTTTGGGAATCTATAATCCACATTTGTGGCGAGCACAATTGGTGAACAATGCTTATAAATATTTTTCCGGCCAAAGTAATTATGGCTATTTTGCATTGACTTTAGTGATTATTATTCTAGCTCTGGTTTGTATTTTTTTGTTTAAAAAAAGGAAATTACAATATAGGCTGACTGTTTTAAATGTATTTCTATCTATTGGATGGATTGTTTTGCAATATTTTTTAATAGACTGGAAAAAGGCTGATCTGATTCAGCAAATGGATTCAGCTACCTATCTGCCTGCCGCATTTATTCCTATTCCGGTAATTATTTTATTGTTTTTGGCAGCGAGAGGCATTAGAAAGGATGAAAAACTGATTAAATCCTTGGATCGGTTACGGTAAATATAAAACGGAGTAGTTTTGCAGAAAGAAAAACTTGTTGATCGAATTATGTTATTTTAATAAAATACACTACCTTTGCAGCCCAAATTTTATAGAAATGCCTAAAGTAAAAACCAATTCCAGCGTAAAGAAACGTTTTAAGTTAACCGGAACCGGAAAGGTTAAAAGACATAAAGCTTATACAAGTCATTTGCTTACTAAAAAAGCGACAAAAAGAAAACGCCATTTACGTAAGTCAACGACCATTCATTCCGCAAATGAAAAAATGATCAAGCGCTTAATGGGGCTTCGTTAATGCGATTGTGAAATAATTTCAGACTATTAATAATATTTAGATATGCCACGTTCAGTAAATTCAGTAGCTGCTAAAGCAAGAAGAAAAAAGGTTTTAAAACAAGCCAAAGGTTATTATGGTAAACGGAAAAATGTACATACTGTTGCCAAAAACGTGTATGAAAAAGGACAGACTTACGCATATGTAGGTCGTAAGCTTAAAAAACGTGACTATCGTGGTCTTTGGATTGCTCGTATTAATGCCGCAGCACGCGAAGAAGGACTAAAGTATTCTACTCTGATGCACAAGTTGAAAGAGAATAATATAGCATTGAATCGTAAAAGTTTGGCCGATTTGGCAATGAATGAACCTGAAGCTTTTAAAAACTTAGTGGCTTCTGTGAAATAATTGTTTTTAGTAAGATCTCGATTCCCTGTATAGAAGTGAAGGATTCTTTTATACAGGGATTTTTTATGTTTGTACTTTTTTATCCCACGCTTAAATTAGTCGAATATTCTAATGCCTGCCTAGATTAGAAGAAAATATTAATGTCAGAATTTTGTCAAAAGAGGGATGTAAATGTGAATATAATGTTTAATCCACCTTATGTAGTGCTCCGATGCCAATAAATTATGTTATCTTTAGATAAAGTTTCAGGTATATGATTTATTAAAGCAAATGACAGGAGGGTATCATGAATAACGAATTTGAAATCCATTTTTCCTATAAGGATCAATTTTATAATGCCAGAGTCGTGAGATCTCCGTCAAAGAATCAAATTGAATATGCTGTTCGCCCTTTTTCCTTGTCTTTAGTTAGACAGTTTGGTCGTCAGGCTTTAATTCTTAAAAAAGATAAGCTTTACAGTTGTGGGAGTATATTGAGTAGTGCAAAGTCTGTTTATATAGACGCAATTATTTCTGAATTAAAGCAGATAAGAGAATAATTCGGATCATATCTGGACGGCATGATGGCTATCTTCTAACCTGTCGATATTATTTTAAATTCTTTTTAAAAAGCTGCTTAAATTTTTTCAGCTTTGGTTGAATGACTATGGTACAATAGGGATGATGTGGATTATTTTCATAAAAATCCTGTAAGTAATATTCTGCAGTATAGAAATTCAACATTGGTTCGATAGTCGTTACGATTGGATCTTTATAAATTCCCGAATTATTTATTTTTTGTTTGTAATATTCTGCTTTTTCTTTTTGTTCTTCATTATGATAAAATACTACAGAGCGGTACTGTGGACCCACATCATGTCCTTGTCTATTAAGTGTTGTTGGGTCATGACTAGACCAAAAGGCTTCTAAAAGAAGATCGTAATCTATGATTTTAGGATCATATAATATATTACTCACTTCTGCATAGCCTGTATTTCCGGAACATACCTGTTCATAGGTAGGATTGGAAATCTGTCCTCCCGAATAACCGGAAATAACCTCTTTGACGCCTTTTAATTCTTTAAAAAAGCTTTCACTACACCAAAAGCAACCTTCTCCAAAGGTAGCTGTAGCCAAACCTGCTTTGGCAGCATTTGTCTGAACTTTTGATAAAGTATCAACTTTTGCTATGTTCATAGCTTCCCTTTTTTTATTGTAAAATACGAAGATAAAACCTAAAAACAGGGTAATCAAAAAAATTAACTTTTTGGTACCCCCGCTTTGAAAATGATAGCATCTTCTGTAGCTTTTAGTTGAACTTCTTCACCGGCGGTGAGTAGAACAGCTTCTCCCTTTTTTGCCAAAATTTCCTTTTTGGGGGTATAAAACAGTACTTCCCCCTTTAACAAGAGGGAAATTTCAGTAGAAAAAGTATTTATTAAAACCGTTTCTTCTTTTTTGAGTCTTATTTGTTCTAGATTAAAGTCCGGGATGTCGCAGGGATATTGAATCCTGGATTGAGCTTGGTCTGCCGAGATAATCTGAGGCATTATCCCTTCGAACTGTGTATGCTTGAGTAGTTCTGCCACATCTACATGTTTTTGGGTGAGTCCTCCTCTCAGTACATTGTCTGAGTTTGCCATGAGTTCAATATTTTGACCTTCAAGATAAGCATGGGGAAGACCGGCAGCCTGAAAAATACCTTCTCCGGTTTTTAAATGAAGCAGGTTGAAAAAGTAGATAGAAAAGATTCCTCTATCGATATTTTTTAGCGTTGTCATACCTGAATCTACTGCCCTGGAAGCCCAAAAAGCCGGATCTGTTTTAGATAACTGATTGGCTTTATACAGCGGAATAATATGCTCTAATAAAGGGCGGAGTATCCGGTTGACTTTCTCTTGTGGCATTGTCATGACTTCTTTATAAAGTACTTTATATCCTTGGTTTCCAAAAATAGGGAGCAACGCACTAAACTCTTTTATTCTTTGTAGTTGTTGTATTAGCTTGTCCTCTGATTTAAAGCCATGTAATAGATAGAAATCACTCAGTGCCACCATCATTTCCGGTTTGTGATTGTCATCCTTATAGTTTCTGTAAGGCGCATCTAACGGAATCTTTTCTTCATTTTCTTTAGCAAAGCCGATTTCGGCTTCTTTTTTAGAGGGATGTACCTGAATGGAAAGCATATCATGGACGTCCAATACTTTAAAAAGATAGGGGAGGCGACCGAATTTTTCTGCTGTTTCTTTTCCTAAATAAAACTGAGGTTCTTGTTGAATAATACGATCCAATGTAGTTTGATTGCCATTGATGGATAACTGAGAGGGTGCTTTCTGATGGGAGCCCAGCCAGTATTCTGCCGCAGGTTTATCAGTGCTATTCTCTTGTCCAAGTAGTTGAGGAATATATCGATGACCTCCCCACGCATAGTTTTGTATTTTTCCCGAAATTTTGTTTATCATAATTGACTAGAATTGTTTTCCCTCTAACATAGGGACGAATGAAAAATTATCAAAAATTTCTTTTTTGAAGTCTACGTCTGTATTTTTTGTTATTCTATACATTTTCTGCCCCTCTCTGCCCCCTACCGGAAGCACCATTAACCCGCCAGGTTTTAATTGGGAGATTAACTTTTCCGGTATATATGGTGCTGCAGCGGTAATGATGATCTTATTAAAGGGCGCATAAGTAGGCAACCCTTTAAATCCGTCTCCATAAAAGAATTTTATAGAAGGGAATTTGGTTTTGATAAAAGAACTTTTGAGTGTTTGATATAACTTTTTTTGACGTTCTATAGTAAAAACAGTTGCACCTAATTCAGAAAGTATGGCAGCCTGATAACCACTGCCGGAGCCGATTTCAAGTACTTTATCAAAAGGTGTAATTTTTAAAAGTTGACTCTGATATGCAACGGTATAAGGTTGCGAAATAGTTTGTCCCTGACCGATGGGGAAAGCACGATCTTCATAGGCAATATCAGAAAATGCGGTATCCATGAAAAAGTGTCGAGGAACCCGTTTTATGGCATCCAGCACTTTTTCGTCAGTAATTCCTTTTTCTTTTATTTTTTCTACTAGGGAAGAACGCATTCCTTTATGTCGCCAACTATCTTCATAATTTCGCATATTGCAAAAATAGGATTATAAAGGCACATTTTTATGCTAAAAACAGTTTGAATAACTGCTATTTTTTACTTATTACCGGAATAAGAAAATTGATGCATTATAATACAACTTTTAAGCAATGTTGGAATAAAACTGAGGGAAGGAAGAAAATTTGATTTTCTCCATATTTTTTGTAGTATAAATCCTAAAAACGCATTACTTTTGCAGCGTATTAGCCACCCTAGCTCAGCTGGTAGAGCAACTGTTTCGTAAATAGTAGGTCGTCG
>CAZLDH010000027.1:8858-22659 GCA_964558275.1 uncultured Chitinophagaceae bacterium | reverse complement strand
TTTAGAAATAAAGCATAAATATATTATGAAACGTCTATTTATATTATTGTTAACAGTGAGTTTGTTCTTTGGTTTGAATGGCTGTAAGGATTTCCTCAATGTAACGCCTATAACCAAACAATCAGGAAATAATTATTGGAATACCCAACAGGATGTAGAACAGTTTACAAGAGGATTGTATTCCCAACTAAGAGATAAAGTAGCCATTGGAAGTTATTTTATTACAGTGGGTGACCTGCGCTGCAGCCCATGGGTTCAAAACAGATCTGATCGTGATTATATTGGCTATTTAGCCAGAAATCAGATTGCTCAACTTATCGCAAGTGGTAATTATGATACCTACTTTGGTTTTAGTGAAATCTCTAGATGGCAAAGTTTTTATAAAATCATTCAGGGAGCCAACATCATGATTGATAAAATTGAGGATGTACCCGATAAAAATTTTTCTTCTACTGAAAGAAAAAAGTATATAGCCGAGGGGACTTTTATTCGTAATCTGTGCTATTTCTTTATGGTAAGAATGTATGGGGATGTGCCTTATTATACCGATGCTTATCATTCAGGACCAACGAAGCGTATGCCGATGGTGCAGGTTTTGAAAAATTGTGTTGCTGATTTAAAAGGTGTAACAGAAAATCTTCCCTGGACATATAAAGACCCGGCAAAACGCGCGGTAAGAGCCATGAAAGGAAGTGCTTTAATTTTGATGATGCATATGAATATGTGGTTGGCAGGTTTTGATGAACCAAATAAGCAAGCTTATTGGAATGCAACTGATTCGCTGGGACAGCATTTGATTGCAGATAATAATGGGGCTTATGAATTACTGCCTTTAGATGAATACAATACCATTTTTGACGGGCGTTCAAAAGAAGGTTTGTTTGAAATTCCACAAAATTTGAACTATGGAGAAAGCTTTGGTTATTCTACCTTCTCCGATTTGGTACTTCATTACCCCAATAAGACGGGAATAACCAGTTATGTTTATCCGATAAAAGATTTTCTGGATGAAATGTTTCCCCCGGGCGAACCCGATAAACGGAAAGATTTATGGTTTAATTCGGATGAAATGTATAAACAGGATGGCTCTTTTCAATATTTAAAGTATGTGAATGTATTTGCCCGGGAGGGAGAGGATGTGAATCCGGATGATAATATGATGATTTTCCGTTATCCTGATGCTTATCTTCTTCGGGCAGAAGCTTTGAATGATCTTGGAAAAGATAATGAAGCAAGAGAATTGTTGAATGTGATAAGAGACAGAGCCGGAGCTACTCCTGCAAGTACTCGTGTGGAAGGATCTAAGCTCTCTGATATGATTTATTGGGAGCGTTGCAGAGCTTTCCTGGGAGAGCATATGTATTATTATACGTTGGTTAGAACGAAGAAAATTGTAGATCCGGATTACTGCTTTCATCCAATGTCTGTAGCTGCTTTTAAAGAAGGCGCATGGACGTGGCCTCTGGATCGTTCTGTGTTAGAGAATAATCCGGAAATGAAACTTAACGAATACTGGGTAAAATAAAAATCATTTGATATAAAATTTAGTTATGAAATTGATAGTCAAAAAATTAACTCCTTTCTTAATGATTGCCGGTCTGATTATCGGGATGAGCAGTTGTCAGAAAGATTATTATAAAGATTACGGGGTGCATGATCCGCATTATGATGGGACTGTTTTGGATTATTTGAAATCCAGACCGGAACTTTTCGATACCTTGGTACAGGTAATTCATTTGGCCGGCATGGATGATGTATTTGAGAGCAATGAAATTACTTTTTTTGCACCGGGTGACACCTCCATAAAACGTTCGCTGAATTTATTGAATCGTATCCTATACCGTGAAGGGAAGGATACAATTTCAAATCTGAGTCAGATTAATCCTGATGTTTGGCGTGCAGAATTATCCTTATATCTTTTTGAAGGAAAACATTTATTAAATGATTATCCGCAGTTGGATCTTTCTGAAAAAGTTGCATTCGGTGGACAATATTATACTTCTTACGGAGGTCGTTCTATGAATATTGGGGTGGTTTATCACAATGCAGGTGGAGTAGAATACGCAGGATATAGGGAATTAATGATTTCTTATATACCATCCCTTGCTTCTCCATTGAATGCTTGGTTTACCACGCAGGTCGCATCTGTGAATATTCAGCCGACCAACGGAGTCATTCATGCCTTAAGATTTTCTAATCATTATTTTGGATTTAGTGTCACTGATTTCATAGAGAATGCCAAGGAACAGGGTATAGGTAAACCTTAAAAACAGTATTGTATTTTATATAAAGAAATTATGAATTTAATGAGATTTAAACGAACAAGAACCTGCATTTTATTGATGCTTTGTATGGGAATGACGCTCTTTTCCTGTAAAGATGATAATATGATTGGGGAAAGCCCATATGCAAATGGTCCGGAACCTTTAGTGCAGTTTAAAGATATAGATCCCATACCACAGGAAGGAGATCCGGGAACTGCTGTTACATTTGCAGTGACGGGCTTAAATGATTCCAAGGATTACACTTTCTTCATTAATCAGACGGAAGCCAAGGTGCTTTCTGCCAGTGATTCTACGGTTACTGTGGAGGTGCCTGAAGAAGCCAGTTCAGGTGCGGCTTCTGTAACTTTGGAAGGCCAGGCATATTACGGACCGGTCTTTACAGTAGAAGGAAAGGTGTCTATTGCTACATCTTTTGATGCTTTTAAGGGAGCCAATCGTCGTATTACCCAAATCATTAAAAACCCGGGTCCGGGTAATTATATTATTGTTGGAAATTTTACGGATTATGGTGGTATAGCTGCAGCTTCAGTGAGTTCAGATGATGAAAGAGTTTATATCAATCACATTGCAGCGATTTCTCAAACATGCGAATTCTTGGATGGTCGGTTTTTGACCGGAAAAGGGGCAAATGGTAGTCTGAACACCATTGCCAGAAGTACCGTGGATGGAGATTTATTTGTGGGGGGAACTTTTGGAACTTACAATGTAAGGGATGGTATTTATAACGTTACTCGTTTAAATTCCAATGCCAGTCTGGATTCCATGACTGTTGATTTGATTAATTTGGATCCTGAAGAGACCCCCGATGCGGGAACAGATACGGTACCCAGCTTCAATGGCGGAGTGGCCGGAGGTCTTTTTACGAATGTGGTGAAACTTTTTTACGATGAACCAACGGATGAAGTTTATGTGGTAGGGAACTTTAGTAAATATTTAAACACCTATTATAGAAGATCGACAAAAGGCGGGAAGATTGTTCACCTGACGGAAATGAATCAAATCATAAAATTGGAAAGTGATGGTTCTTTGGATTCTTCTTTCAATTATGATCCGGTTAAAGAAACCAGTGCAGCCGGAGGAAATGGTTATATCTTGGATGCAGTTAGAACGACGGATGGTAAAATTGTGGTCGTGGGGAACTTTACCTCTTTCAATGGAGAATCGGTGAATAGAATTTGTCGAATAGATGATAAAACAGGAAAAGTTGATATGACTTTCAATATAGGATCCGGAGCAGATGGCGCTATTGGTCAAATTACTTATAATGAAACAACCGAAAAATTCTTATTAACCGGAGCTTTCCATCATTTTAACGGGGTACCTGCCAACGGTGTTGTGATGTTAAATGCTGATGGCTCGGTAGATACCAATTTTAAATTTGGAGAGACTACCAGAGGCAGAGCCAATTATGCAGGGCAGTTGGATAATGGACTGATTATCGTTTCCGGTCGTTTTTTAAAGTATAATGATGTTGTCCGTTCAGGTTTTATGATTTTAAATCCGGATGGAACTTTAGCCGATCATTATAATAATACCGGTGCTTTTGTCGGACAAATTAATCAGATTGTAGAAGAAGAAACTACACTGGGTAAGCCGGGGGTTATTATCGTAGGAAATTTCTCTCTCTTTAATAACAGAGAGGTAAACAATATCGTAAAAATTGCAATGCAGCCTTAAGGCTATAAAGAATGGTTTATTCAATTTTAAAAAGAATGAAAATGCGAAAGAATTTTGGAATAGCAATGGGAATAGCGCTTTTATCGGTACTGTTCTTCGCTTGTAATGAGGATTATCCCAATCTGCTTCAGAACGTTGGAAATGATTCTATCTCTGTGCACGGAAATACCCCAAAGGTTTTGTATATCATGGTGACAGGCGCCAATGGATTGGTAACACAGGATGCTAATACACCTACACTCGATGATATGGCCAAGCATTCTATTTACACATACAATGGAATTGGCGATTACAGAAATGCTTTTGATACTTTTACTGTGTCTAATGCCTGGGCGAATATGCTGACCGGAGTAAGTCAGGCAAAAACCAATACGGATACGATATGGTCTGAAAATAAATTAGATCAATATCCGACTTTTATTTCTCGTTTAAAAAAATCTAATCCCGATTGGAAAACCACAGCTTTGGTTTCTTCTGATGCCCTAAAAGATAAATTTCTGAGTGATGCAACTGTAGCAAAAAGTTTTGCTCAGGATGATAATGCCACAGTAGATGCAGTTATTTCTGAACTGGAAACTGATGAGGAAGTTAAAATATTGGTGACGCAACTATCCGGAGTAGAACAGGTCGGTCAGCAATATGGCTATACTTCCAATACGCCACAATATATGAATGCAATTGAAAAAGCAGATGCGCAAATTGGAAAAATGTTGGATGCTTTAAAGAGCAGAGAAAATTATAATCATGAAAAATGGCTAGTAGTAGTAGCTTCCGGTAAAGGCGGAAGTCAGACTTCATCAAGTACACCCGATGCCGGTGCTACTGCTTATGATGATGCACGAAGAAATACTTTTGTGATGTTTTATAATCCAAAATTCCAAGATTTTTATGTTCCCAAACCCGCCAATACAAGCGGGGCAGGACCGTTTAAAGGAGAGACGGTAAAACTTTGGGGAAATCCTAGTAGTAGTGGCGTTAATGCGGTAGTAGAGGCAGCAGATCAATCTATTTTTGACCCTCAGCAGGGTGCGATGACAATGGAGGCCAAGGTGAAGTTTTTCCCAAGAGATGACGGCTCTTTTGGGTATAGTTGGCCACCCTTTATTAGTAAGACAAATAGAACAGGAGCTACACCGGGTTGGTGCTTATATAGGAGTGGTAACGCTGTTACTGCATATGTTGCTGATGGAACAAGTAAGATAGAAATTAGAGGTGGAGATGTTGCCAATAATGACTGGCATACTTTTGCTTTAGTGATATGGAAAGAAGGAGATGTTGTTAATGTCAAATTCTTTATTGACAATATTTTGATTGGCTACAATTCACAGGCATATTCTCCCGGAGCTTCTATCGAGAGTGATCGCAAACTGACGTTTGGATTTAATCCTACCGTGTTTTCTGATCAAACAATTAATATGGAAATACAAGATGTTAGAATTTGGGATGTGGCCTTACCTGATGACGTAATCAAAACGTATTCTTGTGTTCCGGGAATGCTACCTAGTACACATCCCTATATTGGAGACTTAGTGAGTTTCTGGGCATGTAATGAAGGTTCAGGTAATGAGTTTGTCAATCAGATAGACCCTACATATAATGCAACTATTAAAGCTGGTGGAAGTGGGAAAATAGCTTGGATGCCTTTTAATAATGTCAGTATGAACGTTTGTCCGGCTCCGGCTCCCGCTTATTACAGAATGGTTCCCAATAGTGTAGATATTCCTTATGAAATCTTTCAATGGTTAGGAGTTAATGTACACAGAGACTGGGATTTGGACGGAAAAGCATGGGTAACTGGTTATACAGACGTAAAGAACCCTATTCAGTAAGAAAAAGTATTAAAATAATTACAGATGAAGAAGCATTTAAAAGGAATTAAAATTTTATCGGTTATGGCGTTTATGCTGCTTTTGCTTTTCGCCTGTAGGAAGAAATATCCTTACCATTTTGAAGATGGAACCCCTGGTCACGGCGCTGATTCTGCTAAAATTACTGTGGATACTTCAATGTCCACTGTAGATAGAAGTAAGTTTTCCGCAGCTCGTGTATTTCCCGGATTGGTAGGAGAACAAGTTCCCAGAGTGAAAGATTATAAACTCACACTGGATTTGGATTATCATTTTGTTGGGAAAACATTAAGGATCAGTGTTCCACCATTACCTCAGTTTAGTACCGGATTATATGCGCCTCCGGGCGAATTAATGAAGATAGAGGTGCCCGATGGTTTGCGTAATCTTTCGGTTCAAATTGGTGCATGGACGGATAATTTGTCTAACAAGGTGAACCCAAGGCGAGATCCGGTGATTGTTTCCAGAAAGAAGTTACATCCGGGAACCAATTATGTGAGAAACCTTTATGGAGGTCACATTTATATTCTGTCCCCACGTCCGGTAGAAGATCCCGTCAATTTGGTTTTTACAGGACCAGTTAAATCTCCGGATTTTATACTTGGAAAAACAGATCCCGCGGAATGGTGGTCAACTCTTCAGCAATATGAAGTACCCTGGCTTGAATTGAGAAGTCCGAACTTTATTGCAGTGGTGCCCAGAGCCAAGTTTTTGAAAGAACATTTGAATAATCCTACAAAGGCAGTACAATTTTGGAATAATGTAGTCTTGAAAGATTACTATGAATGGGAAGGATTGACGAGAAACGCAACCGATCCATTAAATCAAGCACCGTTCCTGCCTTTTCGTGCCGTATTGGATATTGATATTTCTGTAGGCTATGGTCATAGTGGTTTTCCTGTGATGTTTGTCAATGACATGTATTGGTTTAATTCGGTAGCTAATTATGCCTCTATTAAGGATTTGGATGCCTGGGGAACTTTTCACGAATTTGGACATAACAATCAGCAAACAGGAATCTGGAGTTGGAGTACCTTAGGAGAAACAACGAATAATCTGTTCATATACAAGGCTGCTCATCGTGTTGCACAGGAAAGAGGGATTTCGCAATTCGATTTCTTCCCTAATCTGCATGGTAATTTCTCTGCGAATCCTATGAAGTTTGTTAGTGAAGGTGCACCAGGTGGTTTTGATGGTTCAAATGAAATGATAGATAATCCGTTTTATCGGTTGATACCTTTCTTACAGATTTTTGTAAAGGCACAGGATAGTACCGGTGGGGGAGATGGTTTCGATTTTATGCCGTTTTTATATTCCAGAGCACGTCATGCCGAAGTGCCATCTTTTAATGATATTGATAAACACGATTTTGTTTATAGAGCCATTAGTGATTATTCGCATCAGGATTGGCGATTCTTTTTTAACGCATGGGGTATTCGAATCAGTAACCAAGCTAAGGAAACCATTGCCAAAAGGAATTATCCTTTGATGAAAGAAACGATTTGGAATTATAATCCGTTAGTAGATACCGGAGGTACGGGAGTCTTTGAACCTTACTCTCCCAATAATTGGAGTATTTCTTTTTCATCTCAAGAAGCAGGAGGTGAAGGTCCTGTAAGTGGGTATGCTGCTGCCGCTATTGATGGGGATCCGAGCACTTACTGGCATTCTAGATGGTCTTCTAATGCTGCTTTACCCCCCCATTATTTAGAAATTGATATGGGCGTTTCATTAACAGTAGATGCGTTTCACTTTATCCAAAGAACAAGTGGAACCAGAAATATTAAGAATATATTGATAGAAGTAAGTAATGATGACACGAACTGGGAGAGTCTAGGTGTGTACAGTTTACAACAGACTACTGGGGATGTTGTACAGGATATTGTATTACCGGAAACTAAGTCCTTCCGTTATTTTAAACTTACGGTACGTAGCACTGACGATGTGTATGATGGAACCCAATTCGCAGCATTAGCCGAAGTATGGGTAACTGCCCCTTAATGAATGAAACAAATGAAGATTGATTTTAAGTTTTAAATTGATTAAAGAATGAAGAATAAAAGATTTGGATTTTTAGTGTTGTTAGTGGGATTCGTTTCCATGTTTATTATGGATTCTTGCAAACGCTATGATGATCCGCCACCCGTATTTGAGGAATATGGGAAAGATACAACAGGACAGAAGCAGCGCAAAGTGATGGTGATTAGTATTGATGGGCTGTCAGGGAAGGCTTTGGAGAAAATAGCTCCGCCGAATGTAGGGAAACTGCTTACTAATGGAAAGTATTCCTATAATGTGTTACCCTCGTTGGTAACTACAGATGCCAGCACATGGGTGACCATGTTGACCGGCGTAGGCTATTCCAAGCATTTGATTACAGACAGCTCCTTTATGTTTAACTTGGGAGATTTTAATGAAGATGTATCTATTCCGCATTATCCTACCATTTTCACCCATATTCTTCCGTCTAAGCCGCAGTATAATATGGCGATGGTTACTCCTTGGGATAATTTGGCAAACTATACCCGTATTCTGAATGAAAGTCTTGCGGTAGCGGATGATGCAGCGGTAAAAGATACTTCCGTTTCTTTGCTGCAATCTAAATCGGGGCTGGGTTTGCTTTTTGTGGATTTTCACAGTGTAGAGCTGGCGGGTTATGCTAACAGTTTTATGGCAACAGATCCTGCTTATAAGCGTGCGGTACAAAAAGTAGATCAATATATAGGAGATATCATGACTGCATTGAAGGCCAGAGAAACTTATGATAAAGAGGATTGGTTGATTATCTTAACTACTAATCATGGTGGTAGTAGCGCACAACCTGCTCCGGGATTTATGATTTTATCCAACCCTGCCTTGACGAAAGAAGAAGTGAAAAAAGCCGGATTTAATGCGGTGGCCTTTAAAGGGGCTAATGACAATGCCGGTTATGCAACAATGAATCCTGTGGTTGATGGAGAAAGAGTCTATGATTTTCAGGAAGACTTTACCCTTCAGTTTGATGTGTTGTTTGGGTCAAATAAATCAGGCTCCTATCCCTATTTCTTTGGAAATAAATGGGCTTTGAATGGCGGTTCTACTCCCGGATTTTCTATGTTAATAGATTATAATCCCACTTGGACATTTAATACAACGAGTGGATCGAAATTTCAGGTAAAAACGAATACTTCTACTTTATTTAATAGCAGTTGGCATACGGTTGGGTTTACTGTAGAGAAGCAAAATGATGGTTCCAGACTGGTTTCTACTTATGTAGACGGAGCGTTTAAGGCAGATGGGACTTTGCCTGCTGATGCGAATCTCAATAGTGCATATCCCTTGACTATCGGTTGGATGGAAGGTGCCGGAGGTGATTACGTAGAAACGAATGTTCACAATATTAAATTGTTTGATGTGGCGCTAAGTGATGCAGCCATGAAAGCTAATAAATGTGTGGCTGATTACACGCAATTACAAGAATTTGATGATTTGGTTGGATTTTGGGCTTGTGATGAAGCTTCAGGAGGGGTATTCCTCAATAGTATTAATAATGATTGTCCTTTCGTCCTCGGTGGAATTTTTGATTGGAAAAATTTGGGACAAACTGTTCCTTGTTCAGTTACTCCTCCCTCGGAGGAAGAGGCTAAAGCATTGTCGATTGTACCCGTTAATTCTGATATCGCTACCAACATATTATACTGGTTAGAGATTAAAGTAAAAGCTGATTGGGGGCTGGATGGTAGTGCGTGGTTAAGAAATTTTGAAGCGGAAATTTATGACTTATAGTTAGAAAATAATTAAAAAGTATATTATGAAACCGAAATTTTACAGATATATATATTATTGTTAGCTGCCATCGTGGTGATGACCGGGCTATATTCTTGTGAGAAGAGAGAACAGCCATGGGCAGACGAATTAGGATTTCCTCCCTCGTTTTTCAGACTGGAAACCGATAGCATGTTTTCTTTAAATTACTCTCATAAGGATCAAAAGGATACTATTCTTTTAAAAGGAGATGTAGTGTATAGCGCAGTATCAGAAGTGGATTGGGTTGTTGTTCCTGAAAAAAATAAACGACATTCTAACTTAGTTGTACATATTAAAGAAAATAGAAGTCAACAAGCGCGAGAGACTTCGATTATTCTCGCTCCTCAAACGAAGGATGAGGGGGTAGAAGCCATCAAGATAGACATCAAACAATGTAGTTCAGCGCCCTTTCTTTATGTCACCCAAAAAGAGGTTTCTCTGAATAGCACGTCTTTTACTTTAAAGGTGGAAAATAATATTAAAGATTTCCATTTTAAAAATCCCTGGTGGATTACCCTATCGGATTCATCTGCTATTAATGATTTTATCAAGAAATATACTTTTACTGTAGATGCTTCTTATTTTGATGATCGGACGGATAATCTAATGATTCAAGGTGATGGAGATAATAGTGATTTAAAGGACACTATTATAATCAATCAACTGAAGACCAAGTTTCCCAATCCCGGATCTGACTTGAGTTTGGCTTCTCTTTTTGATATAGCATTTACGATAGATAGTGCTAAAGATTATTCGTCTTATGCTTTTGATTTGCCTGCAAAATCTCCAACGAATGAGCCTACTTTGGTATATGACGGAGATTTAAACAGGTATGTAGCATCGTTCGGGGCAAGTCAAGAGACGTACTATAAATTGAATTATACTACGGGTGGTACTGCCTATTCCGATCAATTTAGTCAGGATTTTACTATTGAGGTCTGCTTTAAGCCTGATTTAACGAATACCGGAGTGGCTACCGTCATTGGTTCGTTGCAATTTGGAGGAATGACTGTAGAGTATGATGCAAATGGCATCATGGCAATGAAATTAGGTAGTGGTGATAAGGGTTTTTATGATTATTATACCATCGGAAATGTGCAATTACAAGCAGGGAAATATTATGATGTAGTTTGTACGGTTAATTATTCTACTAAGACCGCCCGGATGTATGTGAATGGTGAGCTGAAAGCTGAAGTGGAGATTGATGATTCTGGCTATAGATTACCATATTATGGTGCTGACAGGTGGTTTGGTCTGGGGTGTAATGAAACAGATGATGATGCAGGTGAAAATTTCTTTAGCGGAAAAATTGCCTTTACTCGTTTCTATCCTAAAGGAAAGACTGCAGCGAAAGTGCAAAGCATGTATCAAGATGTTTTGTCGCGCAGAACATTGTCTTCTATCCCTGATCTGCAAAATACAATTGTGAATGTATTGCCACAGAAATTAGCAATTGCAACGCAGGAACAAAAAGGCGTGATTAAGGATGCCATAAGTGTCGGATGGAAGTTAATGAATAATACCTCAGTAACTAATGAGATTATTCAAACCTATTTGGATAATGTGGACGTGATGTTGAATAGTTTATAATTAAATGATAGGGTGTAGCTAAGCCCGGAAATTTTGGATTTTTGGTTTATGGATAACAAAGCTTGCTCACCTTCGGGTGGGTGAGCTTTCGTTTTTTATAGAGGTTGTATTATGGCACGCTGATAACGCTGATTAAGCTGATAATCACTGATATAAAGAACAGCGAGGATCTGCTTCATCTGTGTTCTATTATGGCACGCTGATAACGCAGATTGAGCTGATAATCACTGATATAAAGAACAGCGAGAATCTGCATCATCTGCGTCATCAGCGTTCTATGAAGGCACGCAGATAACGCTGATTGTGCTATTTATTCGGTGTCTAATACTTCCTGGATAGCGGAAATATTATTAAGGAATTTATTAGAGGCCCAACGGGTATGTTCGATAAAGGGATCCTTTTCTTGTGAACCTATCACATTGTCCATTTCATCCTGATTGTCATATACCATTGTTCGGAAAGGATTTCTATAATCTTTTTCCCTGGATTGTTCTACATTCTTTTGGATTTTATGACTAATCTCTTTCCCTTCTTCAAGCCATTGAGAAAGATCTTGCGCAGAAAAGTCCTGAGGAGAGGTTTCTTTAATGAGCAGGAGCGCTGCAAGTCCGTCTTCATACTTTTGTGTGAGGTATTGTTGACCTAATGTCTGATATCGATGATGAATTTCATCCCAACTATTTATCTTCTGATCTTTAATATCCGTTGTCATTTGGTTCATATCGGATTGTCTGATAATCTGCCCTCCTACATTAACCCAGCTGTGCTTTTTTATGGAGAGACTTTTATCTTTTAATTCTCCAAAACGAGTCCATAAATCATTCTCAAACCCTTTAACTATTCGTTGGATACCATAGTAAAAAATCATTTCCCGTATGGCTGCGTATCCTTCAGCAACTTTAATCAACTCTGTCGGGCGCTTGGCATTTTCTATAGCATCCATAGTGATAGATAAGGGGGCTAATTCTTTTGGATGTTCCAGTAAATATTCTTTTCCTAGGGCTTGTATTTTTTTCTGAGACGGTCGATCGTTTAATTTTAGATTCTTTGATACGGCAAGACCGGTAGCAGTCTCGATGAGTTGAAGTGCAGTAAACATTTCTTCTACAGAATCAGGCGCAAGGTAATCTGTTTCCAGATATTGTACGCGCTGAACCCTTTTATCTCTATTCGGATATTTCCATGAATTTCGGGTAAGTGCATACATATTGTATAAAAACCAGTATCCCGGCATGATGAGTAATTTATCTTTACTCATATCATTCACCAGCAAGGAAAAGGGGAGTGGAAGGTTAATCTCTGCCGGATAATCCCCCTTAGAAAGTAGGGTAAAAGAAGCCAATTTAGAATTATGCTTGAGACTGACGCATAATCCCGGCCAAAATCCTCTTCCGGCAACCAATTCTCCATCCGGACGGCGGGAGTTGTGATTAGAGCCAATAGTCGCACCGGCAGCCATGTTGCTTTGTCCCATGACCAGCGCAGAACAAAGAAAAGAATTGTTGTGGTGTTGTTCATGAGAGGGAAAAATTAACGAATTAAGTACTTCGCAGCATGAGATAGTGGCATTGCTCCCCAAGAACGAGTTGAGCAGACGAGCACCATATTTAAGGTTAGAATAATCTGCCAATATAAAACGGACGGCTTTTACGCCATAAAATATCCGACAACCATAGCCTATAATTCCGTTCACCAGTTCACAACCTTCTCCAATCTGGGTGGATGATTCGGCATTGCTTCTGATGGTAAGATTTTTTAATTTATTGACCCCTTTAATATAGACTTCATCGCCAATTTGTACATCTTTAATGCTTTTGGAATTTTTGATTACACAATGATGTCCTATTTTTCCATAATATCCCGGGGCAGTGTCAAATTCTTGTTCTGTTAGTTCCAAAAGTTTCGTCATCAGTTTTTCATCACCTCTGTATTTACTCCATAAAAATGCATCTCCCGGAAGCATTCCTTCGAAGGGCAAAACCTGCCGACCGCCATTTTCATTACACAACTCAATCCAAATCCTCTTATCCTCTTCTTCATCAGATTTTAAAATCCCTTGCCCGAATTTAGCTTGAGGTGATGTTGATAATTCATTAATATTCATTAATATAGATTCATCACCTATAATATGATGTCCTATAAAATTAACATGATCCACCACCACGTTGTCCCCAAAATCACAAGACACAATGGTGCTGTCATAAAGACCTACAGACATTCGAACACTTTTGAATTCTAAGTAAAAGGGTTCTAATTTTGCTATTCTCACCAAGCCATAAAAAGAACAGCGTTTGACTAAATCCGGGTTGAAGGCATCGGTGACCCACAGCTTATTCCAGTCTTCAGAAGTATTGTCATTTTGAACTAGAGTTTCTATTTCTCCGGCCGTGAGATGTCGATATTCCTTCTTTTCCCCAAAAAGTTTTTTATTTTGACGACGTCTAATGTAATATTCATCTTTCCCTTCCGGAATATGTTTTTCTGCAATGAAATCATATCCTAATCGGTTGATGGGTTTTCTGAGTATATTGTTCATTTAATTTGGATTTATGGATACCTACAAAATAAAATAGATTATTTGGAAATATCTAATGATTGTCTTTGAATTTCAAATTT
>CAZLDH010000027.1:0-8758 GCA_964558275.1 uncultured Chitinophagaceae bacterium | reverse complement strand
AACAGAAAGGAATTTTTATGGTTTAATCTATAGAATAAATTAGTTTTGAAAAACAATAAAAGGGTTGTTGAAAACGGATTAGTTTTTGTAACTTGACATGAAATGCGTGATGAATAGTTTTTTATTTTCAAAATATAAGCCGGATAAAGCAGAAAAATCTCCATTTGAAAGCATGTTGGATTTGTTTCTGAAGATGTTGGAATATACCAGTGGTGAGGTTGATGAAGCTATTGAATGGCTCCGGCAGTTGGTAGATAATTATAATTTAGGTGGATCGGATTACGATGTAGATGACTTTGTAGAAGATTTAAAAAAGGAAGGTTATTTGGATGAAACTATGGCCACCGGGAAGTTCAAAATGACACCTAAAACAGAACAAACAATACGAAAAAATGCTTTAGATGAAATTTTTGGGAAATTGAAAAAATCGGCTACCGGTAATCATTCCAGTTTTGTACCCGGAAAGGGAGATGAACCCAATGCTGATACCCGACCCTATCGATTTGGGGATAGTCTGGAGCAGATTGATTTTACAAACTCCATAAAAAATGCACAGATTAACCATGGCATTGAAAGTTTCCAAATGGGACAAGATGATTTGGAAATCAGGGAAACCGATTATAAGGCACAAACTTCTACCGTTTTGATGATAGATATCTCTCATTCCATGATTTTGTATGGCGAGGATCGTATTACCCCGGCGAAGAAAACTGCGATGGCGCTGAGTGAATTGATTTTAACAAAATATCCCAAAGACACACTAGATATTATTGTATTTGGAAATGATGCCTGGGAAATTAAAGTGAAAGATATACCGTATTTAAAGGTAGGACCTTATCACACAAATACGGTCGCCGGTCTGGAGCTGGCAATGAATATTCTAAGACATCGCAAAAATCCCAATAAGCAAATTTTTATGATAACTGACGGGAAACCCACTTGCCTAAAAATAGGAAAGCGATATTATAAGAATGCTTTTGGACTGGATCCCAAAATTTTAAATAGAACTTTGAATCTGGCCGCCCAATGCCGTAAACTTAAAATTCCAATTACTACTTTTATGGTTACTGCCGATCCCTGGTTACAGAAATTTGTGAAAGAGTTTACGGCGACCAACAATGGCAAGGCTTTTTTCTCTTCTTTGGATAATTTGGGAGAGTTTGTATTTTATGATTTTGAACGAAATAAAAGGAAATATATGCGTTAGGGGTTTAATGTTTAATTATTAATGATGAATGACTAATGTTTAATGATGAATGCGATGCCCTGAGCGGAGTCGAAGGGATGAGCAATAAAATAGAAAATAAAAATGAATAAAGATACTTTGCCTAAGACTTTAGGTGAATTAAAAAAATCGAAATATAAACCTCAGACGGTGAAAGATGAGGTGAGAAAGAACTTGGTAAAAAGGCTGGAAAGTAAGGAACCCAGTTTTAAGAATATCATCGGGTATGAAAATTCAGTCATTCCGGATGTAGAACGAGCTATTTTATCTAAACATAATATCCTTTTTTTAGGACTGCGGGGGCAGGCTAAAACACGTATGGCCCGTCAGATAACAGATTTATTGGATGACTATATACCGGTGATAGAAGGTTCTGAAATTAATGATGATCCTTTTCATCCGATTTCCATACATGCGAGGAATATGATTGCTGAAAAGGGCGATGATACACCAATAACTTGGCTTAGCAGAGCAGACAGATATGGCGAAAAACTAGCTACTCCGGATGTTACTGTGGCTGATTTAATCGGTGATATCGACCCCATTAAAGCAGCTAATTTACATTTGAATTTTGCCGATGAACGCGTATTACATTATGGAATTATTCCCCGTTCTAATCGAGGCATTTTTGTGATTAACGAATTACCTGATTTGCAGGCAAGAATACAGGTTTCCTTGTTTAATATTTTGCAGGAAGGCGATATTCAGATTCGTGGTTTTAAATTGAGAATGCCTTTGGATATCTTGTTTGTCTTTACTGCTAATCCCGAAGATTATACCAATAGAGGCTCTATTGTTACGCCTTTAAAAGATCGTATCGAGAGTCAAATTATTACGCATTATCCGAAATCTTTGGAGACAGCGATGGAGATAACTAAACAAGAAGCCCGATTCGAAAAGGCATCCGGGGAGAAGATTTATTTTTCCGATTTATTGAAACAACTGATTGAACAAATTGCTTTTGAAGCCAGAACCAGTGAGTTTGTTGATGGAAAAAGTGGCGTATCTGCACGTATGTCCATCACCGCTTATGAAAATGCTTTGAGTACGGCTGAACGAAGGCTGATTATTAACAAGGAAAAACAAACACAAGTTTGGGTTTCGGATTTATTGGGAATTATTCCTTCCATTACCGGAAAGATAGAATTGGTCTATGAAGGGGAGCAGGAAGGTCCTGAGCAGGTTGCCATTAACTTATTGGAAAGGGCAGTTAGGTCTCAATTTCTAAAATATTTCCCCAATCCGGAGGCTTTCAAGAAACGCAGAAAAAATCAAAACCCGATACAGGAGAATCCTTATAAAAATGTTGTTCAATGGTTCGAACAAGGCAATAAACTGCAGTTGGATAGAGATGTACATGATAAAGAAAAGCAAAAGGAACTGGGACAGGTTGACGGATTACAGAAATTGGTTAAAAAGTATATTGATAAAGTAGATAATCAGCAGGAAATAGCTTTATGGGAAGAATTTGTTCTGCATGGATTGGCAGCTTTTTCTTTAATTAGTAAGAAAATTTTGGACACTGAGACCGAATTTGGCGACTTGCTGGATACCATTATGAATTTGGGTCTGGATATGGACGATGATGACAATGAAATCTTTTAATAAAAAAATCAGTTTTATCTTTCATTTAAATATAAATCTATGAAATCATCCTTTTATTTATTAGGATTAGCTACATTCTTTTTTGTGGCTTGTAATTCTTCGCATCATATAGCGAAGTCTGATAGCTCTTATAGTCAGGAGCTCAATGGCGTTTCTTACACGATAGGAGAGCCTTCTGAAAATAAAAATATGACCCATGAAGAAACAGAGTTTTATGAACCGATTCCTCCTGTAGTTACTCCGGGAGCTGTCAATTCTGCTCCCCCTTCCGACGCCATAGTGTTGTTTGACGGAAAGGATATGAAGCAATGGGTGAGCACCGATGATACGACACAAACAGCCGAATGGACTGTTCATGATGGTTATTTTACTGTAAAGCCCGGCACCGGAAATATTCAGACAAAACAAAAGTTTAGAGATTATCAATTGCATTTAGAGTTTAGAGAACCGACTGAGCCAGATAAAAAAGGCCAAAATCATGGAAATAGTGGTCTCTTTCTTGCTTCTATAGGAAAAAATGATGCAGGTTATGAATTACAAATATTAAACTCTTATCATAGTAAAACCTACACCAATGGTCAGGCCGGAAGCATGTATAAACAATATACACCTTTGGTGAATGCATGTAAACCACCCGAAAAGTGGCAAACTTATGATGTAGTATGGATGGCGCCCCGATTTAATGAAGATGGGTCTTTAAAACGTCCGGCTTCTGTGACGGCTTTCCAAAATGGGGTATTAATTCAAAACCATACTGTATTGAAAGGAGTGACGCTTTATGTTGGTCATCCGTATTATATTAAGCATGGAGCCGCTCCAATAAAATTGCAGGATCATCACCATAAAGTAAGTTATAGAAATATATGGATACGTCCCCTAAATGGACGAAAATAGTTGCAGGAAACTATCAATCATTGGTTATTTAGAACATCATAAACAGTTGTAATGTAATATCTTGTTAGGAGGATGTTTTTACTTCCTCCTAATAGATATTCGGTTATAATGGATATTTTAGGATATATCGCTGCCATTTTTATTGGAATTGTATTGGGATTAATCGGAAGTGGAGGAAGCATTCTTACTATTCCGGTTTTGGTATATCTTTTTCAGTTAGACGTTGTTTTAGCTACATCTTATGCTTTGTTTATTGTTGGCACTACCAGCGTGGTGGGTGCATATTCTTATTTTAAAAAGGAATTGGTAGATTTTAAACTGGTACTTTTTTTTGGTATGCCTTCTATTGCGGCAGTTTTTCTCTCACGGAGCTTTGTTCTTCCTGCTATTCCTCAGCATATTCTTCAGATTGGCGATTTCTTTATTGTTAAGAACAATTTTATATTATTGATTTTTGCTGTACTTATGCTTTTTTCCGCATTGAGTATGATGAGAAAGAATAAAATAGACTTGAAGAAAAACGGTGCTGCTACTAATTCGGGTTACTTTTTATTTGTATTGGAGGGGCTGGCGATTGGAACGATTACCGGGGTTCTGGGTGCCGGAGGCGGTTTTCTAATTATTCCTGTATTGGTGCATGTATTAAAGCTGCCTATGAAAAAAGCGGTAGGCACTGCTTTGGTTATTGTTTGTATCAACACACTTTTCGGATTCCTGTTCTCTCTGCCAATAAAAAATTTAGACCTAAGTTTAATGTTAAGTGTGAGCGGGATTGCCATTGTAGGTATTTTAATAGGGAGTCACTTATCTAACCGGATAAAGGGAGAAAAGCTTAAACCAATCTTTGGTTGGTTTGTATTGATTATGGGGATTTATATATTGGTAAAAGAAATATTTTTGAAATAATTGGAACCCTTAATTAGAATGACAAAAGAGAGATTAAAAAATATTTTTGTTCCGGTGCTGAAGGAAGAATTAGATGCCGGTTTTTCCGATAGAGAAAGCCAATTATTTATGTCTCCGGTTCCGATAGATAAACAAGCGGATGCCGGGAAGTCAATGGCTCCTGATTCTGCGAAAATCAGCAGTGTGATGATTTTATTGTTCTTAAGTACAAAAAAAGAATTAAATGTAGTGTTTACCCGGCGTGCCAAAAATATTCAGCATGGCGGAGAGTTGAGTTTTCCTGGCGGAAGGAGAGAAGGGGATGAGTCGCTAATAACCACAGCAGTCCGTGAAACGGAAGAAGAAATTGGCATAAAGCGTTCTGCTATTTCAGTGTTGGGACAGTTGAGTGATTTGTATGTTGCATATTCTCATCATCTAATCACTCCTGTGGTAGGGATATTAGATTTTGTTCCACGATTTATGATTAATAAACAAGAAGTGGAGGAGGCTTTTTCAATTCCGTTAGAACAGCTTTTGGATGGCAAAAATCAGTTTGTAGAAGAATGGCATTTACACAGCAATGCAAGCTATAAAGTTCCCTTTTGGCATGTTCATGAAGTGCCACTTTGGGGGGCAACTGCGATGATTTTAAACGAATTTTTAGCACTGATTAAAAAGTGCGAAAAAAATGGGAGGCTATACCCTTAATTATTAAGGCATAAGAAAGAATTCTATTGAAGCACGGATTTGTTTTTGGCTGTCACTATAAATTACAAAATATTTTTCCTATTTTTGCGTTCTAGAATCTATAAATGACTTAACACCTATGAATGTCATTATGAAGTTTAGCATTCTGTTGAAATGCTTCAAAAATTCTAGAAATTCCAACCATTTGGCTACAAACTTTGTAGAAATAGATTCGTTTTTTAAAAAAACCGGGACTTCTTTTAATAAAGAAGTTTTTTTTTGTCTGCTTCTTTTGATTAAAGAGCAATCTTTTATAGCATATAAATTAAAGGAAAGAGAATGGCATCTGCGTAGTTTCTTTCACCAAAATAAAATAATGATATTTTGCAACCCAAAATTTGAATTAGTACAACCATAATGAACAGATTTTTGATTTTAGCAGACGGAACCGTATTTAAAGGGAAAGCATTTGGTGCTGATACCGAAACAATAGGGGAGTTGGTCTTTACAACAGGTATGAGTGGTTACCAGGAAACCATTACAGATCAATCCTATAATGGTCAGATTATTAACTTTACCGCGCCCATGATTGGTAATTACGGTATTGCCAAAAAATTTAATGAATCGGAAAAACCAACAGCCAAAGGTGTGCTGGCCAGAGAAATTACCGAAGTTGTTGGAAATTATCAGAGTGAACAAACGCTGGATGCTTATTTAAAAGAAGAAGGCATTCCCGGAATCTATGACATTGATACCAGAGCAATCACCTTAAAGATTAGAAATGCAGGAGACATGAAAGCGGTGATTGTAAATAGTTCGGATGCGGATTTAGTGAAGCAAATTACTGAATGGAAGTTGGATAAGGAACAATTGAAAGATAGTTTCAGGTATAAAGTAGAAGTGTTTGAGGCTACCGGAAAGCATGTTGTACTGCTTGATTTTGGGTTTAAGCAAAGTATTGTTCGTCACTTGAATACAAGAGGATTGAAAGTAACTTGTGTTCCGGGAAATTATTCTTTTGAACAAATTAAGGAACTAGAGCCTGAGGGTATTCTATTAAGTAACGGTCCGGGGGATCCTCAGGATCATGAAGATGTATTGGACACCATTCGGGAATTACAAAAGAACTACCCTGTTTTTGGTATCTGTATGGGACATCAATTATTATCTCTGGCGAATGGCGCTGATACTTTCAAAATGAAGTTTGGTCATCGTGGATTTAATCATCCTGTGCGACATTTAGATACAGGAAAAATCTATTTTACTTCTCAGAATCATGGCTATGCAGTGAGAAAAGAATCTCTTGAAAAGACGGATTTAGAAATTACCCAGGTAGAGATTAATGATGAAACAGTAGAGGGTGTTCAACATAAAAAATATCAATCGTTCTCCGTTCAATATCATCCCGATGCCACACCGGGACCTCACGATGCTGATTTTATGTTTGATCATTTTTTAGAACTTTTAATTAATAAGTAAATCGAAGATGCCAAAAAGAACAGATATAAAGAAAATTATGGTTATTGGTTCCGGACCAATCATTATTGGTCAGGCTGCAGAGTTTGACTATTCAGGAACCCAAGCTTGTCTTGCACTTAGAGAAGAAGGTTATGAAGTTGTTTTGATTAATTCTAATCCGGCAACCATCATGACAGATAAGCATATAGCCGATAAGGTATATATTGAGCCAATTACATTGGATTTTGTCAAGCGGGTATTGGTAAAAGAACATCCGGATGCCATTATTCCTACCCTGGGAGGACAAACCGGATTAAATATGGCAGTGGAATTAGATGCTTCCGGAATTTTAAATCAATTGGATATTGAAATCCTGGGAACCCGCTTAGAATCTATTAATCAGGCAGAAGATAGAGAGGAATTTAAAAATTTGATGGCGAAGCTGGGAGAACCCACTCCGGCTTCATTAACGGCGCATACTTATAAAGAAGCAGAAGATTTTACTCAAGAAGTGGGCTTTCCGGTTATTATTCGCCCTGCCTTTACCATGGGGGGAACCGGCGGCGGAATTGCTCATAATATTGAAGAGTTGAATACCATTGTGAAACGAGGATTGAAAGCTTCTCCCGCAACGGAAGTTTTGATTGAGCAAAGTATCTTCGGGTATAAAGAAATCGAATTTGAGGTAATGAGAGATGCCAATGATAGTACACTGGCAGTATGTAATATGGAGAACTTTGATCCGGTAGGGGTGCATACAGGTGATTCTATTGTATTTTCTCCTATTCAGACTTTGACAGATGCAGAAGTGCAAATGATGCGGGATGCTTCTTTGAGGATTATTCGTGCACTGAAAATTGAAGGAGGTTGTAATGTACAATTGGCGATAGATACCAAAACCAGTAACTATGTGGTGATAGAGGTGAATCCCAGAGTAAGTCGTTCTTCAGCACTGGCTTCCAAAGCTACGGGTTATCCTATTGCGAAATTTGCAGCTAAAATTGCCGTAGGTATGGATATGGACGAAATTAAAAACTCCATTACCAATAAAACTTATGCGCAGTTTGAACCGGCATTGGATTATGTAGTTTGTAAGATTCCACGCTGGCCTTTTGATAAATTCTCAAAAGCAGATCGTACGATTGGTACGCAAATGAAGGCTACCGGAGAGGTGATGGCACTTGGTAGAAATATAGAGGAGTCTATTCAAAAAGCAGTTCGTTCATTAGAAATTGATCAGGATGATTTGTTGATGGATGTGTTGAAAGAAAGAAATATTGAGGAATTAAAAGCTTATGTGACCGTACCTAAAGATGATCGCTTGTTTTATTTAGCCGAGTTGATACGCAGAGAGGTGCAATTGGAAGAAATTCAGGAATTAACAAAAATTAATGTTTTTTACCTGGCAAAAATGAGAAACATTATAGCATTTGAGAAAGTCCTTAGGGAAAAAACTTTAAATGCGGATATTGTACTTAAGGCAAAAAAACTAGGATATTCTGATAAAACAATTGCTAAGCTTAGCGGGCAATCTGAAGCCACCATCCGACAGTTTAGAAAACAAGAGGAAGTAACGCCCATTTATAAAATTGTAGATACTTGTGCCGGTGAATTTGAAGCAGAAACACCCTATTTCTACAGTACTTATGAAACCGAAAATGAATCTAAACAGGAATCTGATAAATCGGTTATTATTTTAGGTTCCGGTCCTATTCGAATAGGGCAGGGAATAGAATTTGATTACTCTACAGTTCATTCAATAAAGGCCATTCAGGAGCTTGGATATAAGGCAATTGTTGTAAATAACAATCCGGAAACTGTTTCTACAGATTTTTCGGTAGCCGATAAGTTGTATTTTGAACCTTTAACGCTGGAAGATGTATTGAATATCTGCGATGTAGAGAAGCCCTTGTTCGTGATTGTTCAATTTGGCGGACAAACGTCCATTAATCTGGAAGAATATTTAGAGAAAAATGTCGTAAATATCTTGGGTACAACTGT
>CAZLDH010000026.1:0-23291 GCA_964558275.1 uncultured Chitinophagaceae bacterium | reverse complement strand
CAAATATTTGGCTGTTGTTACTTATTTCAATCAAACCTTCCTGAGGAGTAACGTATTGACCGGTACTGACATGAATTGAAGTAACATAGCCGCTAATAGGTGCTCTTAGCGAGATAGACGAAAATATTTTCCCGTTTTTTATTTGTTGTGGATTGAGTCCAAGCAATTGCAACTTTTCTTTTAATCCGTGGTATTTCGATTGAGCAGTCTGATAGTCGGCTTTTGCTTTTTGAAAATCTTTGGCAGATCCTACTTCCTTGTCGAATAGGGTTTGTTTTCTCTCAAATTCTTCTTTTAAGTAAGTTAGAGAACTGGCGGCTTTTTGAAAATTCTGTTGCAATTCTATGTAATCCGGATGTTGTAAAATGGCCAGCGTTTGTCCTTTATTTACATAATTTCCTTCTCTTACACTAATATTTTTGACATTGCCACTAATGAAAGTGCTTACCTCCGCTTTATATTGAGGAGGTATTGCCAGTATTCCCGAAACTTTTAAGGACGTTTGTAAAGGTCTTTTTTCTATGGCTCCCAATTTTAAACCGATAGCATCTTGTTGTTGTTGCGTCAGAATAACCTCATTAGGAGATTCATTTTCATGGTCATGGCTGGTTTCTTCAAGCCGCCCTTCTTCCGAGTGTTCATTAGTGGCGGATTGACAACTATAAAGTATTGTGCTACAAACCAATAAGGTAAGAATGGTTTTTATATTCGCTTTCATTATTTTGTTTTTTATATTGGTGTTATTTAAATTATTTATTTCGATGGAGTGTTTTGAAGATAGTTTAACTCAATAACTACCTCATTATATTGTTTTAAATATTTGAAGTAGTTGTTTTGAAGATCGATGGCTTGATTGATATTTTGGATATATTCGGCATAGCTTATTTCTCCATTATTAAAAGCCAAATTGTTGCTCCTCATAATCTCATGCGCCGTATTCAAGCCCTGATTTTTATAATATTTCAGAAAGGATTTTGCTTGTTTATATTGCGTTATAAGTTTTTCTAAGTTGGCCTGAGCTTGAAGTTTCTTTTGTTCGTACTGCTTTTGTTCAATAGCTACCATTGTCTTTGCGGCCTGAATTTTATTTTTTTGTGTTCCGAACCATAAAGGGATATCAATACCTACCTCAAATGAATGATAGACTGTTTGATTATCTATTGTTTGCAGAGCATAACCTACATTGAAGTCAGGAAGTAATTTCGCTTTTTCGAGCTTACTTTTAGTTTGTGCAAGTTCAATCTGTTGTCGTTGCAGCGCCAACTTTGGATTATGTGTTAGTGTGTCTGTATTTGCAATCGCAAGCGATAATATGGCTTTTGTTGGTGCATGAGACAGATTGATTTTATTTGTTGTGTTTAATAAAGTACGCAGCTCTTGTTTATGCACAAGAATATCAGAGAAAATTTGTTTTTTCTTAAATTTGATCTTTGTTCTTTGTTCTTCTGCTGCCAGAAATTCCAATTTGTTGGTTTCTCCTGTTTGATATCTGAGTTTAGCTGCTTTATAGAAACGTTGATAAAAGCTATCCAGACGGGTATAAATTTTTAATTTTTGCTTCGCATTCAGCAAGTGATACCAAACAAAATGCACTTTTTTTAACAGCCGGTTTTTGGTTAATGCTGTCGCTGATTTTGCTACTCGGGTTTGTGCTTCCAAATGGTTTGAACGTTTTCCATAGACGCTTGGGAAGGAGAAACTTTGATTTATACCATAGGATTGAATACCTGATACCTGATGTCCAAATTCTTCCTTTCCATAATAAAGATTAGTTTTTGGTAAATTGAAACCGGTTTTCTGTAACTGCTGTCTTCTTTTTATACCTAATTCCGATGCTTTTATGGTATGATTATTTTGTAGTGCAGCCTGTTCAGCTTCCTTTAAGGTTGAAATCACTGATGCATCAGCCTTTTCCTGCGCCCTTGTCTCATTAGGAAGAAGGGAAAGACTACCCAAAAATATAAAAAACAGGAGGATAGGAACATCCGGTTTTATTCTACTTCGCTTTTTATGTTCGCTCTTACTTTCTATCAAATAGTAAAGCACAGGAATGACAATAAGTGTCAATAAAGTTGCGGTTATCAGTCCGCCAATGACAACTGTTGCCAATGGACGCTGTACTTCCGCGCCTGCAGAGGTAGATAGCGCCATAGGGGTAAATCCCATAATGGCAGCTGTAGCCGTAAGCAAAATAGGCCGAATGCGTTGTTTTGTACCCTGCAATATTCGTTCTTTAATATCGGTAATGCCTTTGGCTTTGAGGTCATTGAGACTATTTATTAATACCAGTCCGTTAAGAACGGCAACCCCAAAGAGAACAATAAATCCTACACCGGCAGAAATACTGAATGGAATTCCTCTGAAATAGAGAGAAAATACCCCGCCAATGGCTGCCAGCGGAATGGCCATATAGATCATAATAGCTTCTTTTACTGAGTTTAATGCAAAGAATAAGAGTATGAAAATAAGTGCTAGCGCGATAGGTATAACAAGTCCTAATCTTTTCTTGGCACGTTGAAGATTTTCAAACTCACCACCATAGGTGACATAATATCCGGCCGGCAGTTCTAATTGTGTATCCAGCTTTTGTTGAATCTCATGAACCAGGCTTTCAACGTCTCTGCCTCTTACGTTAATTCCTACATAGATCCTTCTGTTCGTTTGATCTCTGGATATTTGCATGGGACCAGGCTGATAGCTAATATGTGCAACTTTTTTTAACGGAACCTGGTTACCGGTTGGTGTGGTGATATACAGGTTTTTGATATCATTAATTCCTCTTCTGTGGGCTTTATCCAAACGTAATACGAGGTCAAAACGTCTTTCTCCTTCAAAAATTTGACCTGCTTTTTTTCCTGCAAAGGCAGTAGCAACAACATTATTAAGTTTTTCTATGTTGAGGCCGTATTGGGCAATTTTTTGACGATTATAATCAATAGTGAGCTGAGGAAGACCTTTTGTTGCTTCAACCTTTAAGTCTCCAACTCCCGGAATATTTTGAATAATTCCTGCTAATTCATTCGCTTTTTGTGCGAGTATATCTAAGTTTTCGCCATAAATTTTGATCGCGATGTCTTCTCTGACACCGGTCACCAATTCATTGAATCGCAGTTCAATAGGTTGTGAGAATTGGAAATTTATACCTGATAATACAGCAAGTTTTTCTTTAAATTGCCGAATGAGATCTTCTTTGTTAGCAGCAGAAGTCCATTCATCTTTTGGTTTCATAATGATAAACATATCTGCAATATCCATGGGCATAGGGTCGGTAGGAATCTCAGAAACCCCGATTTTAGCAACTACATGTTCTACTTCAGGAAAATTGTTCAATAGAATTTTTTCTGCTTGATTACTGGATTTAATGGTCTCACTCAAACTACTTCCTGGACTTAAGATAGCTTGCATAGCAATATCTCCTTCATTGAGATTTGGAATAAATACTGTCCCCATTCTGCTAAAAGTAAATCCGGCAAGAAGTAAACATAGAATAGCTAAGCCTAAGACCCATTGCCATTTTTTTAAGACCCATTGCATTATAGGAAAATAAACTTTTTCAATTCCGGCGATAATACGTTTACTGAGTTTTTCTATAAAATTATGTTTTCCTTGTTTCTTTGGATTTTTTCTTAAGAAAAGTGCTGTTGCCATGGGTACATAAGTAAGGCACAAAATCATGGCGCCGATAACGGCAAAACTAAAAGTGAGTGCCATGGGACGAAACATTTTTCCTTCTTCCCCGGTTAGTGTCAGTATAGGAAAGAAGACAATCAGGATAATCAATTGTCCAAAAAAAGCAGAATTCATCATCTTGCTCCCGGATTGAAAAGTAATGGAATCCATGTCTTTTCGGGTCATCTTGTTTTTGGGCTCTTTGCGTATGTATTTATCCATCAAATGGACGACTCCTTCTACGATAATGACAGCACCATCCACCAATATCCCAAAATCAATAGCTCCCAGACTCATCAGGTTGGCCGGGATATGAAAGATATGCATCATGATGAAGGCGAAAAGAAGGGACAGTGGAATAACAGAAGCTACGATAAGCCCTCCCCTGAAATTTCCTAATAGGAGAACAAGAACAAATATAACAATCAAAGCACCTTCTATCAGATTTCTGCTTATGGTATCTGTGGTTCTTCCGATTAGTTCTGAACGATCCAGGAAAGATTCAATATGTACTCCTTCCGGAAGTGATTTTTGAATTTGTGCTATCCGGTCTTTTATTCTTTTAATTACGGCATTAGAATTAGCATTTTTCAGCATCATTACCGTACCGCCTACGGCCTCTCCTTCACCATCTTTTGTAGCAGCGCCATAACGAACAGCACTCCCATAATGAACTTTAGCCACATCTTTGACTAAAATGGGTAATCCATTAACTGTTTTGATGACGATATTTTCTAAATCTTTAATAGAAGTGGCCAGCCCTTCTCCTCTAATATAGTTGGCTTTGTGATTTTTCTCTATATATGCTCCCCCCGTATTTCCATTATTTTTCTGAATGGCTTTATAGACATCCGCTATGGAAATGTTCATGTTCTTAAGTTGATTGGGATGTAGGGCAATCTCATATTGTTTAATATGTCCTCCAAAACTGTTTACTTCCACCACGCCCTTCACCATAGCCATTTGTCTTTTAATAATCCAGTCTTGAATTGTACGAAGCCGCATATCATTGTATATGGAATCGTAACCCGGTTCAATTTCCAGGTAATATTGATAAATTTCTCCCAATCCGGTAGATATAGGTCCCATGGAAGGTGTTCCGAAGTTATCCGGTATCTCTTCTTTTACTTCTGTTAATTTTTCATTTACTAGTTGTCGGGGAAGATATGTTCCCATATCATCTTCAAATATTATGGTGACTACTGATAGCCCAAATCTGGAGATGGAACGAATGTTTGTCACTCCCGGAAGATTGGCCATAGCCAGCTCTACAGGATAAGTAACAAATTGTTCTATATCTGAAGTACTGAGATTGGGGGAGGTGGTGATGACCTGAACCTGATTGGTAGTTATGTCAGGTACTGCACCTACGGGCATTTTTGTCATGGAAAAAATACCAAAACCAACTAAGGTTAGCGTTAACAACCCTATGATGATTTTATTCTTTATTGAAAAAGAAATAATCTTATTAATCATAAATGATAAAATATTGACTTTGAAAAAGAAAACTAACCAACCCGGAATGATACTTAGATTCTCTAAATACCATATATGTTGAATGGGAAAAAACGGATCAGTCTCAAAAGTTGGGGACTTTTTCTAAAAGAAGTAACTTTGTAGGAGATGGAATACAAAGAGATACTCAAGCAATTGCTACCGGAATACCTGATAAAATATTTTGACCTTACCGACTTCTATGAGGAGTCAGAAACCCTTCATATCGACTTTAAAGAGAAGAATATGATTCCTGAAGAGTTTAGTGGTCGTAGTTATAAATCCAAAGGTTTTTTAAACGGGATAACGATAGAGGATTTTCCTATAAGAGGCAAAGCAGTTCGTCTTCATATAAAACGAAGGCGTTGGACAGATAAACAGACAGGAGAGATACTTCAACGAGATTGGGATTTAGTAGCGAAAGGCACAAAGATGACGGCAGGTTTTGCCGCTTTTTTAAAAGAAGTCCGTGGATACTAAGGCCTTGGATTGCCACACCGTGGCAGAGATGTACGGTATTAAAGGGAAAAAATTTCAAAGGCAATATAAGAAAAAGATAAGTGAGTTTACTTCTTGGGATAAAAAGCCTCATGCAGAACAATGGTTGCTATTTCCTGAGAATATTTCAGATTCGTTATCTATAGATGAAGTGGCTCTTTCAGGAGGAGAACTTTACACCATAGTTACTTCCAAAAAAGCTAAAGGTAAGAAAGGAAGCTTAGTAGCTGTTATTAGTGGCACTGCTTCGGATACGGTCATAAGACACCTCAGAAAAATAAATATAGACTTGCGTTTAAAGGTGAAAGAAATCACCTTAGATATGGCGGGTTCCATGAAGCTTATAGCCAAAAAAAGTTTCCCTAAAGCGACTCAGGTGATAGACCGATTTCATGTACAACAATTAGCAGGGGATGCTTTACAAGAGATCAGGATAAGACACCGCTGGGAAGCTATTGATCAAGAGAATGATAGGATGAGTGAGGCTAAAGCAAAAGGAAAATCCTATATTGCTGAAACCTATTCCAATGGAGATACGCCTAAACAACTACTTGCCAGAAGCCGATATTTACTGTATAAAAGTTCGCATAGATGGACAGAACGTCAGCAGCACAGAGCCAATATTCTCTTTAGACATTACCCTGATATAGCAAAAGCCTACCAATTGACCAATAACCTGAGAAGTGTTTACAATTTAAAACTGAACAAACCTTTAGCTATGACTAAGCTTGCACACTGGTTTAAGGATGTGGAGAAAGCCGGATTTAAATCTTTTAATACCCTGCTAAAGACATTTACCTTGCACTATAATGATATCATAAACTATTTTAATCATAGAAGCACCAATGCTGCTGCCGAATCATTTAATGCTAAAATTAAAAAGTTTAGAACCCAATTTAGAGGTGTAACAGATAGGGCTTTCTTCTTATTTAGACTCACTAATATTTTCGCTTAGTCCCCAACTTTTATACTTGATCCGAAAAAACCGGATTTTTTATGTAGTCAATATTATATCTTAGGGGGTTGCCAAATAGAAAACGGGCGTTCTAATGGGTTTATTAGTAGGTTGGTACTATATTTCCTTTGTAGAACAGGGGGGAGGATATAAAACTCGTTTTGTGGCTGATCAATGCTAATCTGGCAACAGGAACAGGTACACAGTGGTGTACATTCATCTTGTTGTTGGTGGTGATTAGTATGAGATTGTGATATTGAAATTTGACTATCCTGATGAGTATGACTAGCAGCATCTGCACAGGGAATGATTCCCAGCATTAAAATGTAAATAGACAATATGAGTGATATCAACTTCACGATGCAAATGTAGAAAATGAAAATTAATTCTTTGAGAAAAGATTGAGAATTTTACCCTTTTGTGATGAATGGTTGCTACTGAGGATGAAAATTTTACAAACTGGACTGGTTATAGGTTAGTTACATTTAGGGCGGGGCTCTCAATTGGGGTAGAAATATGGGGGGCAATAATTATAAAACAGAGGTTTTTTTTGAATATATACGAATATTTCGTACATTTACGATTAAATAGTTTTAAAGTGGAAAAATTAACTCATCAAGAAGAAAAGGCCATGCAAATTATATGGCAGTCAGAAAGCGGTTTTATTAAAGACTTTTTAGCTCAATATGAAGACCCGAAACCACCCTATACCACCTTAGCTTCTATAGTCAAAAAATTAGAACATAAGGGATATATAAAAGGGAAAAAGCTTGGTCCTATCATCGAATATAAATCCATTATCTCCAAAGAAGAGTATAAGCATAAATTCATGAAAGGATTTGTAAGAGATTATTTTAAAAACTCATATAAAGAATTGGTGTCTTTTTTCGTAGAGGAAGAAGATATAGATCCCAAAGAATTAAAAGAAATTTTGAAAATGATTGAAAAATAAAAAGTCATGCCATTATTTATTATCTATCTCATCAAAGCCAACATAGCGCTAACGCTCTTTTTTTTAGCGTATAGATTGGTATTAAGAAGGTTGACCTTTTATCAATTAAACCGAATCTTTTTACTTTTTGGGATTGCGTTTTCTGCGCTATTCCCATTGATAGATTTCTCATCCTTTGTTCAACGGCATCAAGAATTTTCTAGTGTCGTTACCACTTATTCTCCGAACTGGAAAACCTTGCAAGTCGCCGCTATTCAACCGGAGACTTTAACAGTATGGAATGTGGTGGAGTATGTTTTTTTTATCGGCGTAGCTGTAATGACTATTCGTCTTCTTATGCATTTCCTTTCTCTCATTCGGATTCATGCTCGATCTCATAAAGAATGCCTTCAAAAGGAAGGGATTTATCATTTGAGTGAAAAAATGAACCCTTTTTCCTTCTTTCAAAACATATATCTAAATCCTACTTTGTATAACAAGGAAGAGATTGAAACGATTATTACTCATGAGAAAATTCATGTAAAAGGGATGCATTCTATTGATATTTTGATTGGAGAAATCAATAATATCTTTTACTGGTTTAATCCGGGAGCATGGATGATGAAAACGGCTATCCGAGAAAATTTGGAATTTATTGCGGATCAAAAAATTCTTCTGGCCGGCATGAACCCCAAGCAATATCAATACAGCTTACTTCGTTCCACCACCGGATTATCCAAAAACCAGCTCACTAATCATTTCAATCTTTTTCATCTCAAAAATCGAATCAAAATGATGAATAAAAGTAAATCCTCCAAAAAACACCTCCTTCGCTATGTAATTTTAACACCGATTGTGGCGGTAGCTATTTTTGCGTTTACAACTTCCCGAGGAGAAGAGAGCCAGAAGGAATCACCGCAAACAGCATCTACTTCTCAAATAAAGACTATCTCTAATTCTGAACAGCCAAAATATATTCCTCCTACTGTTCTCAAGGGCGATAGTGTTATCCTTCCAAAAGGAGAATCAGAGCAATTTCATGCCGACAAAAGTTTAAAATCACATCAGAAAAGTGATGCGCATCTCCCAAAAGATTACACGGATTTTCTGAAAAGAAATCCCTTAATAAAAGGCGTATCCTGGAGTACGCTTTCTATTGAAACGGGTAAACCTACCATAGCCATCCTTAGATTTAAAGATGGAACTGAAAAAAAAGTTCATCTAACCAATCCCTCTGAGATGAAAAGAGTTACAGATCAATATGGGAATCTTCCGGCAGCACCAACGCCACCACCCGGACTAAGGAAAAAGACCACTATAAAGAAAGTACCAAATGCTCAATATATAGTAGATGGGCAAAAGGTAGAGGAGAGTTATTTTAAAGAAAATATCAAACCGGAAGATATTTATTCTATCTCGGTTCGGCATAAACCGGTTATCCGTGTGGTCTTCAATAAAAGACTGAATAGAGACAGTCTTCAAGCGATAAAATCAGGACTGGCAAAATGGGATATTCAGTTAGATTATAATAACTTGAAATTTAATAAGAAGGGGTACTTGAAGGCTATTTCTTTTTCAGTAACATTTCCTGATGGATTTTCAGGGAGTGCAAGTGCCGGATATTTAGGAAAACATACCTTATTCGGATTTCAAAGAGACTATAAAAAGAATGCTACTGAACCCTTTAGGACAGGTTTGCTACGACATTAGGGCATTTTGCTCCTTTTATCGCATGTTAGTTCACGCAAAGGGCAGCAAAGATGTTCGCTAAGGACGCAAAGAAAATTCCTGACAAAATTTTGCTATATTTGAGGGGAGAACTCTTTGTCAAATTCTCTTTCCACCCAAAAATAAATATATTGAAAAGGATATTCTTGATATTTCTATCCTTCCTGCTTTTAGGATTCTGTGCATCTTCTTCAGCCCACAGAGGAGGTGAATTTATCTTTGAAGGAGAGATAAAAGGGATAGATTCTGCCATGGTTTATTTGGAATACAATAAAGCCGGCGGGGCGATGCTTGACAGCTGCCGACTGAAAGACGGCCATTTTAAATTTACAGGAATGGTTAGTCAACCAACACTTTCTTTCTTTAGAGTAAGGGCAATGGGAGACATCAAGCCGGCTTCTCAAAGTCTTGCATTTTATTTAGAAGCCAATAAAATACAAGGTGTTTTTCACTACGAAAATTTCGACAAAGGAATTATTAAAGGCTCTAAATCTCAAAACGAAAGAGAGGCTCTTCATACGAAAATTGGAGGTGCAAACAGAGAGAAGAGAAATAATATCATTTATGACTTTATATACCACCACCCGAATTCCTATGTGAGTGTCTTCCGATTAGCGCTATTACATTATGATATCTCCGTGGACTCTATTGCTTTTTTATTTCAAAGAATGCCTCCTGAAATTCAAAAATCACGTTATGGAAAACAGGTTAATACAATAGTCCAAAGGAATCACAAGGTTGGTATTGGACAAATTGCGCCTAACTTTACCTTACCAGATACTCAAGGAAAATTACACTCCTTAAAAGATTTTAGAGGGAAATATGTTTTACTCGACTTCTGGGCTTCTTGGTGTTCTCCCTGTTTATCTGAATCTAAATATCTTAAAGAAATACAAAAAGCCAACAAAGCCAATAACCTGATTATCATCGGTATCTCTTTAGACACCGACCAAAAACAGTGGCTGGGTGCCATCAAGAAATATAACTTAAACTGGTTACAGTTGTCCAATCTATATAAAGATAAACCGGTAGCTGAAAAATATTATTCAAGCTTGATTCCTTCTTATTTTCTTATAGATCCTGAAGGGATTATAAGAGTAAGTGGGGTTAAAGAAAAAGAATTGGTGAAACAAGTAAATGCGCAACTCAGAAATTAAGCTATTTCTCATCTCGTAACTATTCAATCATTCTGAAAATAATGATCTTGTGATGTTGAACCCACTTCTGGGTTCTATCTCGTTCTGCTTCTTTCTCCCATATCAAACGCAGTGCAGATATGGGTTAATCACATTACACTCCTTCGGAGTTTCAATAATTCTATCTGAAACTCCTAAAGAATTGACTTTTGAGCTTTGCATCGCGATCATGACCTTAGGAAAAAAACGTGAAGAAAATAGGCGAAGTGGGCGTCAAAAATAAAATGCTAAAACAGATAGTGATTTCGAAGCTTAGAATTGACCATTCATTTTGCTCGTTGAGTAGAAAAAAGAGAAGCATATTTTATTTTAGCCCAATGAGACTATTTTTAGTTTTTTTCCGTCAGTCTTGAACTTTTGATCCTTTTGTTTCAAGACAAAAGGACGGAGAATCTGCACTGCGTTTGATATGTGTTAATCACATAAAACTCCTTTGGATCTTCTGCGATTCTATCTGAAACTTCTAAAGAATTAACTTTTCAGGATTGGCAATATTTTAGTGTCATCGGAATTATACCCGGAAAAAGAACATCAGAGATGCCCTATATTGAAAAAAAACATAACACCCTCCGCTTCTACATCTCCAAAGGAGACGAACAAATCGTCTGAATAGTTACAATAGGTGGTCTTTTTGCTACCTTGACGAAGTCAATTAAGTAAGAACTGGGGTTGAAAATTTTAGTATTAGGATATAATTTAATTCATTGATTTTAAACTTTATTACGATAGTATAGTGGCTTCTGAAGGGTCGGATGGACGAGAATTGTCTTCAGGTAGCGGAATGAATTCCTGGTTATCTGATTGAGTCTGTTTTTATTATCAAAGTAGGCACTATGTTTCCGTTACTTTAGTGAAAGAACAAATAAGCAATAAAAATAGCTGCGATGATTCCTGCTCCTTCGGCCATAAGGGCAGCAGGAACTGCATGTCTTGTCTTACGAATATTAACTGCACCAAAATAAACGGCTATGACGTAAAATGTAGTTTCTGTAGATCCCTGCATCAGGCACGAAACAATACCCGGGAAGGAATCTGCACCATAATTATGCATGATTTCAACCATCAGTCCGCGAGCGCCACTGCCACTTAAAGGTTTCATCAATGCAACGGGTAAGGCGGGAACAAAGTCAGTGTTGACCCCTAGTGCAGAAAATCCGGCTCCTAATCCATCCAAAAGATACTCCATGCAACCTGAAGCACGAAAAACCCCCACTGCCACAAGAATGGCTACCAAATAGGGAATAATCATGATAGCAATCCTAAATCCTTCTTTGGCACCTTCGATAAAAGCATCATATACATTGACTTTCTTTTTGAATGCCATGACTAAAAATAGGATAATAATTCCGAAAATGATGACATTTCCTGCCACGGAAGAAATCGTTTGAATCTGATCTTGTGATAAAGTGGAAAAATAATAGAGTAGAGCACCTACTATCAGCGTAATACTGCCGACATAAGCAAGTATTGTTTTATTAAATAAATTAATCTTTTGATAAATAGAGGTCACTACCAGACCGGTAATGGTAGAGAAAAAAGTTGATAATAAAATAGGAATAAATACATCTGATGGATTGGCGGCACCTTCCTGCGCACGATAAGCCATAATACTCACAGGGATAAGGGTTAAGCTGGATGCATTTAAAACCGTAAACATGATTTGGGCATTACTGGCAGTGTCTTTAGACACGTTAAGTTCTTGCAATTCATCCATTGCTTTCAGCCCTAGCGGAGTAGCCGCATTATCCAGCCCCAGCATGTTGGCGGAATAATTCATCATGATAGAGCCATAAACAGGATGATTTTTGGGTACTTCCGGAAATAATTTATTGAAAAAAGGGCTCACTATTTTAGCCATTGCTTTCACTACACCTCCTTTTTCTCCCACCTTCATTATTCCGAGCCATAAAGCCATAATCCCAATGAGGCCTAAAGAAATTTGTGCTGCTGTTTTAGCATACTCAAATGTGCTATTTACGATGTCTTGAAAGATATTGACATCTCCGAGAAAAATGAGTTTGTATAGCGCTACGAGAAAGGAGAGAATGAAGAAAAGAAAAAATATAACGTTTAATGCCATGAGTTTAAATCCAATTTAGGAGGTTAAAGTACATAAAATTTAAGAAAACAGACAAAGAGGATAAATTATTTCCTGTGATAAATGCAGTATGGTATGCCGGCCCTTTTGAAAGTTTATCTTTATTGAAAGGCTGTTTTTATGTGCGTTTATATTTAATAATACAATTTTAATGAATTATCTTTGTGCCAAAATTTAATCCTACCCATAAACTTAATATTTTATGCAGAAAGATGAACAAATCTTCCAATTGATTAATCAAGAGCTACACCGTCAACGTAGAGGTGTAGAATTGATTGCCTCTGAGAATTTTACAAGCCATCAGGTGATGCAGGCAATGGGAAATGTAATGACCAATAAGTACGCGGAAGGTTATCCGGGACATCGCTATTATGGAGGTTGTGAAATAGTAGATCAGAGTGAACAATTGGCTATTGATCGCGCGAAGGAAATATTTGGTGTTGAGTATGTAAATGTTCAACCTCATTCCGGAGCACAAGCTAATATGGCTGTTTTCTTAGCCACTTTGAATCCGGGAGATAAGATTTTAGGGTTGGATTTAAGCATGGGGGGGCATTTGACGCATGGCTCTCAGGTAAATTTTTCAGGAAAAAATTATGAAACCAGTTTTTATGGCGTAAATAAAGAAACCGGACTAATTGAGTATGACGAGATGGAAAAAGTGGCAGCGAAAGAAAAACCCAAGTTGATTATTTGCGGTGCTTCTGCATATAGTCGCGATTGGGATTATAAACGTATTCGGGAAATTGCAGATAGTGTGGGTGCTTTATTGATGGCAGATATCGCGCATCCTGCCGGATTGATTGCGAAAGGATTATTGAATTCCCCCTTTGAACATTGTCATATTGTGACAACTACTACGCATAAAACTTTACGTGGTCCCAGAGGAGGGATGATTATGATGGGAAAAGATTTTGAAAATCCTTTCGGATTGAAGACAAAGAAAGGGAAAACCCGAATGATGAGTAAATTGCTGAATTTAGCAGTTTTTCCGGGTGTACAGGGAGGACCTCTTCAACATGTTATTGCTGCTAAAGCAGTATCTTTCTTCGAAATATTATCTGATGATTATACCCAATATGCTGGGCAAATCATTAAAAATGCACAGGCAATGGCTAAAGCATTTAATGAAAAGGATTATAATATTGTGTCCGGGGGAACGGATAATCATTTGCTTTTAATTGATTTAAGAAACAAAGATATTAGTGGTAAGAAAGCGGAAAATACGCTGGTTCAGGCGGATATCACTGCCAACAAGAATATGGTTCCTTTTGACGATAGATCTGCTTTTATTACTTCAGGTATTCGTCTTGGCGTTCCTGCTGTAACTACCAGAGGGCTTAAAGAAGAAAATATGCCTCAGATTGTAAATTGGATTGATGAGTTGTTGACAGATGCTGATAATGAACAAAAAATTGCAGGAGTGAAGGAAGAAGTGAATAAATATATGGAGCAATTTCCGCTTTATCCGGTAATGGGGGATTAAACGTTTGACATCAAATACAGAAAGGCTAATTCTCTAATTGGCTATTTCCCATGATGATGTGTTTCGGGAATGGCATTGTCTTCATCAGACTCACAGTTCTTTTCACTACAATGTTCCTTTATGGCTTCTATTTCAAAGGTGCAATGTTGAATATTCAAGGAAGAAAATTTTTCTTTGAGTTCATCTTTGATAATTTCTGTATCGGAAAGAGGTGTTCCATTTTTGACGACCAAGTGGGCTGTTAGCGCATTCTGTGTTGTGCTGATAGCCCATATATGAATATGGTGTAAATCGATTACTCCTGAAATATTTAAGCCTGCTTGTTTTACCTCTTTTAGATTGATTCCTTTAGGGACACCGTCTAAGGTTAATACCAGGCTATCCTTCAATAAGCCCCAGGTACTAATAAGGATGACAATCATGATAACAAAACTAATGATGGGATCCAATAAATACCAATCTGTCCACATAATGAGTAGTCCTGCAATCACAACTCCTAAGGAAACAATAGCATCTGCAGCCATATGCAAGTATGCGCCTTTGATATTGAGGTCCTTATCTTTTTCTTTAATGAAAAGAAAAGCAGTAAACCCGTTCACCAGGATACCTATTCCTGCTACAATAGCAATAACACCACCTTCAATGGGTTGAGGATTCCATATTCTTTGAAAAGCCTCAAAGCCAATACCGCCGATTGCAATGAGTAGAATAACAGCATTTAATAATGCGACCAGGATAGTAGATTTTCTATAGCCGTATGTAAATCTGGTATTGGGCTTTACTTTTGCTAGTTTAAAAGCCAACAGGGCTAATGCCAAACTGGCAACATCAAATAAATTATGTCCGGCATCAGCTAATAAGGATAGAGAGTCTTGCCAAAATCCGGTGCCGGCTTCCACTACAACAAATATCAAATTGAGTGTAATTCCAATGATAAGCCCTTTTCCTACTTTGGAAGAGGAACCAATCGGCTCATGCGTATGTGTGTGTGAATGTGCCATCAGTAACAAAGGAACAATAAATATTTGGTAGATGTTTACATTTCGGCGTAAATATCAACTGCTTTATCTGTTTTATATAATTGTTAATCTGGAGAATATTGGTTTATTATATGTTTTTAGATTATTTTAATTTTATTAGAAAAGGAAGTTTATTTAGCCTATATTTGGATTGAAAAATGACGTAACTAGTATGATTAAACCGAGCACGCTTCAATTTTTAAATGATCTCAAACAAAATAATGAAAGACCTTGGTTTCAAGATCATAAAGAAAGTTATTTGGATGCTAAAAAAGATTTTGAACAGTTTATTCAACGTTTATTATTGGAGTTGACGGCGCTGGATTCAGATTATGGAAAATTGAGTGTAAAAGATTGTGTTTTTAGAATCTATAGGGATATACGTTTCAGTAAGGATAAAACGCCTTATAAAGTGCATCTGGCAGCCGGAATAAACAAAGGCGGAAAAAAAGTTCACTTTCCCGGTTTTCATGTGCATATTGAACCGGAAAATTTTTATTTAGGGGGTGGAATTTGGCGTCCGGATAAAGAAGCTTTGTATAAAATACGTCAGGAGATTGATTATAATACTGAAGAATTCAGAGCGATTATTGAGAAAAATACTTTTAAAAAAATGTTTGGGGCGTTAGACACCAACGACAAGCTTAAGCGCCCTCCCAGAGGATATGAAAAAAATAATCCGGCAATAGATTATTTGAAATTAAAAAGTATAATAGCGCATTGTACATTAGAAGAAAAAGATGTAGTAAATAAAGGGTTAGTGAATAAGGTGGTCGGTATTTTTAAAGAACTGAATCCATTATTGAAATTTTTAGAAACAGCGTTGGATTAGTTTTCAGTAACAAATTTGATTCGTTTGCCTAGTTGTAGTAAAGGAAATGATTTGATTTGTTATCATTAACCATATAACCTATCTGCGTCCAAAGGACTTCGATAGGCAGGCAATATAACAATATAACCATATAATCCATGTCAACACGAAGAGATTTTTTTAGACAATCCGGCTTTTTCTTGGGAAGTTTAGCCGTTCCGGGGATTTTAAGTTCCTGCTCTAATCCTGCGGTAAAAAGATATGCTTATGAACCCGGATTGCAGTTATATACTATTCGGGAAGCAATGGAAAAAGATCCTAAAGGCAGCTTGGCCAAGGTAGCTGAAGTTGGGTACAAAATGATGGAATCTGCAACTTATACCGGTACCGAGAAATTTTATGGAATGAGTGGGACTGAATTTTCATCCGTTCTGAAAAAGAATGGGCTGAAGATACCGAGTGGGCATTATGCCTTAGGTTCTCCTGACATAAAAGGAACTATTTTAAGTGACTGGGATAAAGCTGTGGAAGATGCGCATGCGATCGGAATAAATTATATGGTTTGTGCATGGTTGGCTGAAGAAAGAAGAAAAACTATAGATGATTATAAAAAACGTGTGGAACAGTTTAATAAGGCAGGGGAAGTCTGTAAAAAAGCCGGTATTCAATTTTGTTATCATAATCATAACTTTGAATTTCAAAAGATTGACGGGAAGTTACCTTATGATATTTTGTTGAATGAAACTGATCCCGAATTAGTAAAAATGGAAATGGATATCTATTGGGTTACAAGAGCCGGAAAGGATCCGATTGCCCTGCTGGATAAACATCCGGGGAGATTTCCGTTATGGCATGTAAAAGATATTGCAAAGAAGGATAAAAGTTTTACCGAGGTTGGCAACGGGCTGATTGACTGGCCTAAAATATTTGCTAAAGCAAAAGAATCCGGTTTAAAACATTTTTTTGTAGAACAGGATGAAACGCCCGGAAATCCTTTTGATAGCATTCGTCAAAGCTTGCAGTATTTGAATAAGAATATCCTAAAAACTTAATTTACTATTTATACTATTGTTAAAAAAAGGATTTAGATAGGTTCTGTTTGTATAAAGCCTTATCTTTGTTGATTTGTAAACCTTTGCATTTTTTCTGAATTATGAGGAAAACCTTTTTATTTATAACACTTTTGTGTTGCTTATTTACACTTTCTGCTTCTGCACAATCTTTTTTGGCGAAGCAGTTAAGGAATCCGCGTTTTGAGACGGATTATGAGTTAAATAATGATAAACTGAAGAAAGAATTTGAAAAAAAAGGTTTGACTTATCCTGCTAATTATATTTTTATTCGATCTTTTAAATATGATAGCCGATTAGAGGTATGGGTTAAAGATAAGGCTGCTGATACTTTTCAACTTTTTAAGAATTATAATATTTGTGCATTGTCCGGGTATATGGGAAGAAAGTTACAGCAGGGGGATTCGCAGGTACCTGAGGGATTTTATTATATCAATCGTTTTCAGCCTAACAGCGCCTATCATTTGTCATTAAAAATAAATTATCCGAATTTTTCAGATTTGAAAAACTCCCCCTATGAAGATCCCGGTGGGGGAATTTATATTCATGGAAGCTGTGTGACAGTAGGTTGCATTCCTATCAGGAATGAACAGATTGATGAAGTGTATTTATTGGCTGTATTGGCTAGAAATGCCGGACAAAGTTTTATTCCCGTACACGTACTTCCTATAGATTTTGATAATAATAAATCAATTAAATATTTGGATAAAAATTATGAAAAGGACCATCCGCTTCGGGAATTTTGGTCTAAACTAAAAATAGCCTATCATTATTTTAATAAAACGCATAAATTACCTTTGGTTTTGTACGATGGTAATGGAGATTATGTAGTAAAAAAGAGTAGAAAACAGACTGCTATTCGAAAAAACTATTCCAAAAAGAATTATGAGGCCATGAAAGATGGTCCTATGTTAAATTAGTGGTATTAACGCATCACAATTTGTACTGTTTTGGGAGATCGTTGTTCCAGGAGAACTAGACGACCGTTTGTAAATTTTTTGACCATACCTTCTTTATAGTGACGAACAGTGAGTATTTCCAAGCCTTCATTATAAGTAATTTTGAAATGAGGATGCAATGCTTTGATAAGTTCTTCAATCTTATCTGCTCTTTGGTTAATACAAAATGAACAATTAATAGCTCCTGTTTGCATTAAATTAATTTTTATATTTATTCCGGATAAAATATTGTAAAGCATACTCAGGTTTTCTTCTGAAATAAAAGAAAAATCTTTAGTGGTTATTTTAATTAAAACCTGTTTCCTTTTCAATACAATGATAGGTGGCAGTTTTTGAATTCCTTCTTCTTTTCTAATGGCTGTTCCCGGGTGTTTGGTATTTAAAAAACTTTTGACATATAGTGGGATATCTTTATTTTGAAGTGGTTTGATGGTTTTGGGATGAATAACATTGGCTCCATAATATGCCATCTCAATAACTTCATTGAAGTTGATTTGGCTAATATCCTTTGTGTCATTAAAAAGACGAGGGTCTGCATTTTTTAATCCTTCTACATCTTTCCAGATAGTAAGATCTTTGGCATCCAACATATTGGCAAAAAGAGCAGCAGAGAAATCACTACCTTCTCTACCTAGGGTTGAGGTATGTCCTCCGGGTGTTGATGCAATAAAACCTTGCGTAACAATCAGAGCCTTTTTCTTTAACAGCGGCTTTACCTTTTCATTCATTTGCGCTTGAGAGGCTTTCCAGTTAATTTTTGCATCCCTGTAGGTATGATCTGTTCTGAGTATGCCTCTTACATCCAGCCAATGACTTTTTATCTGATCTTGTTGTAAGCAGGCATTTATTATCAGGGAAGAAATAAGTTCACCACGACTGAGCAATTGATCGTAATAGAAATCAAAGGGCTTATAAGCTTTTTCACCTAGTTGCCATTCCATTTCAGAATAGAGTTGCTTTAAATCATGAAATAGCGGATGTTGCTCGTCTGTAATAAGTGTTTTAGCAATCTCGGTGTTTTTTTGCTGTAAACTATATAGTAATTGAGCTGCAGTTTCTCTTTGATGTCGGTAAAAGTGTTCTACGATTTTCTCTAGTCGGTTAGTGGTATCGCCAATGGCAGATACTACAATTACCATTGGCTCATTTTGATTTTCTTCTATGATAGAAATTACATTCTTAACCCTTGCCGCGTCTTTTAAACTGGCGCCTCCAAACTTAAAAACCCTCATGTTGAATTATTTGTCGTATATGTTGCAAAGTTCGTACAGAAAGTTTAATTTATCAAGATGAGTGTTATCTTGGGAGAAATAAACAAAACAGGTAGAAATACTTCTTTATACCCCTTATCTTTGCAGATTCAAATAAAATGAAGAAATGAATACAGTCATATTTGATATGGATGGTCTTTTGATAAACAGTGAACCGCTTTGGAGAGAAGGAATGGCTAAGGTGTTTACCAAATTAGGAGCCCGGCTTGAACCTGAAGACTATAAAAAAACAATGGGCTTAAGAACCAGTGAAGTTGTGGCTTTCTGGTGTGACTATTTTAAATGGGAAGATGTAGATCCTGAAAATCTGGAAAGAGAAATTTTGGATGAAGTGATTGCATTGGTTGTCGAAAAAGGCAAACTGATGGAAGGGGTAGATTATATTTTGGAATTTTTCAAAAGAAAAAATTTTAAAATTGGACTGGCGTCTTCTTCTCCAATGAGAATGATACAAAAAGTGCTGTCGCATTTTAAGATTAGTTCGTATTTCATGGCTTGTCATTCCGGACAATTTCAGGATTATGGAAAACCTCATCCTAGTGTGTATCTTTCGTGTGCGAAGGAACTAAAGACCTCTCCAAGCGAATGTTTAGTCTTTGAAGATTCTCTGAATGGATTAATTGCTGCCAAAGCAGCCAGGATGACAACGGTTGTTATTCCAGAGTTATCTGACAGAGCGGATATTCGTTTTTCACTTGGAGATTTGAAGCTGAATTCCCTTTTAGAATTTACGGAAGAGAAATTACAATTTTTAGAGAAGGAGATGGTCTGATGATTATTGATTTTCGCCTTCAGGTATTTCAAAAAGTTGCTCAATATCTTAGTTTTACAAAAGCGGCAGAGCAACTTTATATTTCTCAACCTTCTGTTACCAAACACATCAATGAGTTGGAAAAACAGGTGCAGAAACCTTTGTTCTCCAGGGAAGGAAGAAAGGTTAACTTAACTGCGGAAGGAGAGATGTTATTGGAATATGCCAATAAGATTATTTCCTTGTATCGGGAAATGAATGAGGAGGTTAATGAGTGGCAGCATGTGCAATCGGGAGATTTAAGGATTGGTGCAAGTACAACCATTGCACAATATATTTTGCCGGCTATTCTGGCGAAATTTAGAGAGGTTTATACGGATATCAATTTGCATTTGTTGAATGGGAATACCAAAAGAATTGAAGCACATGTGCTTGATCAGCGTGTAGATGTAGGGGTTATTGAAGGAAAGGCTACCAATAAGTTACTACATTATGAACCTTTTATTCGGGATGAAATCGTTTTGGTTACCCGACAGAATAATAATAAGCTGAAACAGGATTTTATTCAAAAGGAAGCAATAAAAAAACTTCCTTTATTGTTGAGAGAAAAAGGCTCCGGTACCTTGGCAGTATTACTTCAGGAGTTGCATCGAAATAACATCTTTGAAAAAGAATTAAATGTAGAAATGGAATTGGGCAGTTCCGAAAGTTTAAAGACCTATCTGTTCCATTCTGATGCTTTTGCTTTCGTATCTATACATACGGTATTAGATGAATTATCTACTCATCGATTAAAAGTGATAGATATAGAAGGAGTGGATATTGCGCGTACATTTCAATTTGTGACTTTGCACGGGGAACACAGCAAGTTGCATTCTTTGTTTAAAAATTTCTGTCTTTTGCATCATAACTTTTAGTTATAGTAGATTGCTTTTTGTGATGAATTTTATCCCCCTAATCATTTCATCTTTGCGTGAAATGATTAAAAGATATGGATAAAAATGTTTTGAAAAAAGTAGGTTTTGGTGTACTTATGTTTCTGTGTTTAACACCTGTGATTAGTTCACCAATTGCTTTGGTGATGGGTTTTTTGTTTACTTGTTTTTGGGGAAATCCATTTGCGAAGTATAATCATCAGGCAACCAATTGGTTATTGAAAATTTCTGTCATTGGGTTGGGTTTTGGAATGAATATGGGGCATGCTGTGGATGAAGGAATGCAAGGTTTTGAGCTAACTATTTTTACAGTTGGTTCAATAATATTACTAGGTGTTATATTAGGAAAGTTGCTGGAAATTAATGCTAAGACCAGGCATTTACTCTCTGCCGGAACGGCTATTTGCGGCGGGAGTGCTATTGCGGCTGTGGCTCCGGTGGTGAATGCAACGGAAAAAGATATGTCGGTGGCACTTGGGGTAATATTCGGTCTCAATGCCATTGCGCTTATATTGTTTCCGCTTATTGGGCATACCTTACATCTGTCTCAATATGAATTTGGGTTGTGGAGTGCTTTGGCTATTCAAGATACAAGTTCTGTTATTGGCGCTGCTTCTGCCTATGGAAAAGAAGCTTTGCAAATTGCAACTACTGTGAAGTTGGCACGTGCGTTATGGATTATTCCTGTTGCACTCATCAGTGCATTTGTTTTTAAAAGCAAGAGCAAAAAGATTAGAATTCCCTGGTTTATTGGATTATTTATTTTTGCCATGTTGTTGAATACTTATGTCAATCTTCCCAATTTTTTTACTTCCTCTATTGTTTATGCCTCTAGAGCATTGTTGGTACTGACGTTGTTTTTGGTGGGAGCCGGTATGTCTTTATCTCAGATTAAAGCTGTCGGTTGGAAGCCTTTAATTTTAGGTATTTCGCTGTGGGTATTTGTTTCTGTGGTTTCTCTTTTAATTATTTTGCAGATTACATGAATTAGATAAATTTTTCATGTGGAGATATGTAATTTGTAATTCCTTTTGGGTAATCATTATGTTGAAAAGGAGAGATTGGTTATCTTTATAACCGTATTATGGCAACTAAATGTTTTATATTATGAGAAAAATTGCACTTCTGGGATTTATGGTGGCGCTAGGATTATATTTTTGTTCTCCTGCTAATTCGCAAAATCGGGAACAAGCTGTAAAAAAAGAAAGTGATTTTAAAATTATTGGATACCTTACTGCCAATCCGGTGCCTATGGCTTCTGTTCCATTTGACTATTTAACGCATATTAACTATGCTTTTGGCATACCGTCAAAAGAGGGAGATGGGACATTATTGCCTATTCCTGAACCTGAATTTCTGCGGGAAGTAGTTAAAACGGCTCATCAAAAGGGAGTAAAGGTTCTATTGTCCATCGGAGGATGGAATATAGGAGATGGGGGAGGTGTCGATACTCGTTTTGAAGCGTTATCTAATAGTACTAAAAGCCGAACTACTTTTGTACACTCAGTGATGAATGTCGTTCGAAAGTTTAATCTGGATGGTGCAGATATTGATTGGGAATATCCGGATCCGATTGAACCTTCCTCTTCGAATTTTGTGCTCCTGATGAAGGAATTAAGAGATAGTCTGCATCCTGTAAACAAAAAACTGACAGCTGCTATTGTGGCCTATCATGATCTTCATGGGTATGGTATCAAAGATAAGATATTTAGTATTGCTGACTGGTTAAATATCATGGCGTATGACGATGATTATAATACTTTTGGTGGTGCTCATGTTCCTCATTCTCCTTATTGGTTAGATATACGTTGTTTTGATTATTGGGTGAATGATAGGGGATTAGCTAAAGAAAAAGCCATTATGGGAGTTCCCTTCTATGGGAAAGGAAATGGGAAAGGGATGGGATATAAGCAATTGTTAGAAGAAGGAGCCGATCCTTATGCGGATGTGTATGATAGTATTTATTATAATGGCATTAAAACGATGAAAGCTAAAACACGTCTGGCGCTGAAACGTGGGAATGGAATTATGATTTGGGAAATTATGCAGGATGCGCCGGGTCAGTATGCTTTATTAAAAGCTATAAATGAGGTAGTGGATACAACAGAATAGTCATAATTTTTTTATGATAAGGGCAGTTCCATTACAAAATCATTCATGTAATATCCCTGCCCAATCGGATTGTCTTCTATACTGATGATTTTAAATCCTTGTTTTTGATAGAAATTTACTGCTTTATTATAGCGATTAACGTTTAATTGGAGTGTGTTTGCCTCGGATTGACGTGCTCTTAGAATGACTTCTTTTAATAATGCTTTACCAATTCCAAGTCCTTGTGAATCAGGGAGTATATAAATCTTTTGTAGAATTGTTTTTTTATTTTCATTGACATAAGAACAATATCCACAGTATTGATCTGT
>CAZLDH010000025.1:0-23359 GCA_964558275.1 uncultured Chitinophagaceae bacterium | reverse complement strand
AATTCTTTGTATCCTTCCTTATATGGCTTTAAAACAAAAGTTTCGAAAAACCATGTGGTATGACCTAAATGCCACTTGGGAGGACTCACATGAGCCGCAGGCTGAACAACATAATCTTCTGTCTCCAATGGCTCACAGATATCTAGTGTCCATTGACGAACAGATTGATAAGACTGAAGAAGATCTTTCATTCTGTAAAAATTTAAGAACAAACTTAATTACGAGACAACAAGATACGAAGATATCTATGGCAGAGCAAAATTGATTTTCCTATATGTATAAACTAGCCTAATGGAGACTCGGAAAATAAACAGAATACAGGGCTATCAGCTACTGGCATCAATGGGGAAAGGGTTAATTCAGATCTCCAATAGGCGACATCTTGGGTTGAAGAAGCATTAAACTTCCGAAAGCTATTAGAAGAGATCTACCCTTTTGGAGATTTCTTATCAAATTTTCATCAGAAAAACATTATGACTCTTGCAGCTCTTTTAAAGCATTGACCACATTTTCCACCCAAACTTCATAGTCCTCTTCATAATCTACATCACAATCAATCCTATCAGCTATTCTTCTTGCTCCCAGACGTTCCAACAAAGCATCAAAATCTTTCCCCGCCTTACAGAAAAAATCATAACTCGTATCTCCCAAGGCAAGCACACTAAAATGAATGTGACTAAGATCCGGTTCGTTTTCATTTAAGTAATCAAATAAATCTTCAGACATCAAAGGCTGATTCCCTTCACCATCCGTGCTTTCCAACACTAAAAGCACCTGAACATACGGAAGATCTTCTATCTCAAAATCCTCCATATCCTCTACCTGAGTGTTAAACCCTAATTCACTTACCTTTTCTTCTACCTCATCCGACAGCATCATCGTGTTCCCCGTATGGGTTCCATAGATAATATTTACTTTATTTATTAGCAATAACTGATTTCTTTTTCTTATAAACAGAATTTATATCCCCTGCAATAATATTCATATTTTTATTTATTCAAAGGTGAAAAAGTAAATTTTTTGTACGAAGAAAAAGCAAATAAAGGATTTTACTTTCTGTATATAGGTAAAATAATTGTCAAAAGAAGGTGAATTGTCAAATTGTTGGATTGCTATATTGTTATATTGTTGTATTGAAAATCCCATCGCCCCCCCACAATCAACCCCGCCTACGCTAAGGCTACGGCGGGCAGGCATTCAACCAAATCAACCAAACAAACAGCCTATTCCTTCTTTAAAAGTATTACAATGAGCATCTACAATATTTCGTATTTGTTTGGAATAACCACCACCCATGCTCACTTGAACAGGAAGATGATAGTTCTTACAATAATTGAAAACTAACTGATCTCGTTGGCGACAAGCTTCTTTATCCAATTTTATTCTTCCCATGGTGTCCGTCTGCAAGACATCAGTTCCCGATTGAAAAAACACAAATTCAGGTTCCACTATATTAAATAACCGCTTAAGCGTCTTATCTAGGATGCAAAGATATTCATCTCCGCTTATATCGTCAGCCAAACCCACATCCAAATCAGAAACTTTCTTTTCGAAAGGAAAATTATTTTCACCATGTACAGACAAGGTAAACACCCTATCTTCCTTTTCGAAGATATCTGCAGTACCATCCCCCTGATGAACGTCCAAATCTATGATAAGAATTTTATTCAGTCCTTGCTTTTCCAAAAGATAATGTGCAGCTATGGCTTGATCATTTAACATACAAAAACCTTCTCCAAAATCTTTTCCTGCATGATGTGTTCCTCCTGCAATATTAAACCCCAATCCGGTCTTTTTTAAAGCAATTTCAGCAGCTGTTATTGTTCCCTGTGCAATACGTAATTCTCTATTTATAATCTCTTTACTTTGAGGGAAACCAATTCTTTGGACTTCTTTTTTATTTAATGTGAGTGAAATAAATCTTTTCCAATAAGTATCTTCATGTACCCCTTTTAGATAATCTAAAGGCAAACAAGAAGGTTGAAAAAAATCATCCTTCTCAACCACCTCCTCATAAAGCAGTTGTTGTGGCAGCAAGTCATACTTGAGCATTGGAAACCGGTGTCCTTCCGGGAGGGCATGTACAAAAGATGGATGAAAAGCAATAAAAGGCGAAGTTGTAGTCACACAACAAAATTACAATTCCTATGAAAATCCACCTAATAAACGTCGAACAACAATAATCTGTCCTACATGATAGGCATTATGATCGGCTATAAGCATGGCTTCCCTCACCATATTCTGTCCATCCCCATGCGGGAAAGGGGCGAAAAGATCTTCTGTTTCTTTCAATAGTTGAATAAAAGCTTTCTGATCTTCTTTTATCGCTTTAATACACTGACTCCATTCGGTAATACTATCCGGAGCAGGGGCTTTCGGCCAATAATCTTCCGGCCATTGCAGGGCTTTATAATTTGGATTGCTTGAGAATTCTAAGATATCGGCTTGTGTTCTCATAAGATGCGACACCAATTGCCACAGGGTATAAGGCAAGCCTTCTACTTTTTTTCCCACATTCTCCGACTTTACACCGGTTACAGCACGTTCTAATGTGAGATGCGCCTGTGCTTTTTCAATCAAATTGACAAGCTGAGTTTCCAACTGTTGTCTGGCTTTATCTTTTCCCATAAAAATAATATTCAATACAAAGTATCCATTTTTCTACACTTTTCAAAAACAATACTAATTTAGCTACAGTTCTGCTTACCCACGTTTTTTAATTTGAAACAAAAATTCCAGTCCGCCCTCTTTTCTGTTTTTAGCACTAATAATGCCGCCATGAATCAATATTGCATTTTTAACAATAGACAAACCGAGTCCCGTGCCTCCGGTTTCTCGTGTTCGCCCCTCCTGCACCCTATAAAATCGTTCAAATAATCGGGGAAGATGCCGCTCATCTTCAATACCAATCCCGGTATCATAAAAAGAGAAATAGAAAAAATCTTTATCCTCTTTGTAACAATCCAGACAGACCTTAATGTTTTCCCCGGCATAACGAATGGCATTGTCTAACAAGTTTTTAAACACAGAATACAACAAATCCGTATTCCCGTAAACTTTCAGATCTTGAGGAATATTTACCTCAAAATCAATTTGCTTTTCATCCAAAACAAAGGATAAATCTTCCTTTATCCTAAGCAGCAAGGCATATACTTCAACTTCGGCCATTGCAAAGGTATATCCTACTTCTTCAATCTTTGAAATAAGACTCATATCCTGCACCAGTTCGGCTAGAAGTTTTGTTTGTCGGTAGGCTTGTTTTATAAAATGAAGGCGTTGTTTTTCATCTAAAGATTGTGCTAAAATGGTTTCCAAATACCCGCTTATTCCCGTAATTGGCGTTCGTAATTCATGCGCAATATTACTGGTCATTTGCTGTTTAAGCCGCAGGTTCTTTTCTTGCTTTGTTACATCATTCAGAATAATTTCAAAGCTATTATTATCAAAGACAGTAATTCGAAGAGAAAACAACTTCCCTTGACTCTTTAACTTAAATTCTGCATAAGATTCCGGAATATCTTGAAGAAACTTTTGAAGCTCATGAAATGCTTTCGCTCTAAATATAACAGAAGGGTTACTTTCCGCTTCATCAGTAATGATATTTACATATTGAATAAATAACCCATTATAGAACTCTACTTTTTTTTCTGATGTGAAAAAGCAAATCCCTTCACGGGAAGTATGCACATGCTGCAAAAGCTTTTCCTTTTCAATTTCTATCTCGTTCCTGTTTTCTTTTAATTGCTGAAAGTTTTCAGCAATTTTACCACCAATTTCTCCTAATTCATCCTTTGGGAAATGAAGATTCTTTGGTTGTTTTTCATCTTCTACATGAATGGCAAAATCTCGCAATCCTTCAATGGATTTCCCAAACCTATTGGCGACCCAATTAATCAATACCAACACTGAAAAAAAGAAAATCAATAAAAAATAAAGGAATCCATTGTCAGGCTTTAAAAATTTTCTGGTCTCAATATTATAGGGCATGGCGACCCGAACAAATCCGCGCCCATTCTTTATGGCATAATAAAAATATTTTTGTTGATTGGAGACAGAAGTTCGGATATTTACGCCTTTTCCTTTCTTCTGAGCTGCAACGATCTCCGGTCGTTGAGAATGATTTCCTAAAGCAGATAAATCAGCAATAAAGTTGTCAAAATATACTGTTCCATCCGCCTTAATCAGTGTGAGTCTAACAGAACGAGGAAACAGGGAAAGAAGATGATCCAATGTTTTAAACTGCAGCGTATCCGAAGCTAATTTTTCTTTTACAGTTTCTGCATAGATGTCCATCCTTTCTTCTAAAGCCTCTGTTTTCGTCTCCTTTTCTCGGGAATGCACAAAGAGATAAATTCCAAAGGTAAAAATGGAAAAAATAATCGTAAAATATAAAAACAACCTTTGCTTAAACTGCAGTCTCATACACTATATTCATCATCAAACCGATAGCCAAACCCGGCTCTATTTTTAATCGCGTTTCCTTGTTCTTTCAGTTTTTTTCGCAAACGCGCAACGTGCACATCAACCGTCCGCTCCGTCACATATCCAGATTCTCCCCAAACGTGATCAATGATTTGAGTTCTCGAAAAAACACGTTGCGGGCTTTGTGCTAATAGAAGCAGTATTTCAAACTCCTTTCGGGTTAGATGTGTTAACTCATTATTCACACTCACTTCTTTTATTTCCGGATCAATTACCAGCTCCCCCAATTCTATTTTTTGATTCTTATTCTTCTTAACTGAAGCAGACTTTGCTCGACCAATCACAGCCTTAATTCGTGCAGTAACTTCTTTAACAGAAAATGGTTTAGCAATATAATCATCCCCACCTACAGAAAAGCCGGTCAGCATATCATTCTCCGTATCTTTAGCTGTCAAAAAAATAATAGGAACATCATTTTGATTTTCTCGAAGTTTTTCTGCCATCCTATAACCGGAGATGCCGCCCATCATAACATCTAATAAAATCAAAGACACCTCATCCGAAAATTGCTTGAGCGCTTCCTCCGCGGAATGTGCTATTCCAATATGATAACCTTCGCTTTTGAGATTAAATGCTAAAATCTCACAGATACTTTTATCGTCATCTACAATTAAAATTTTATGTTCCATACTTATTTCTAAAGGATTAAACGGCTAGCTACCCCTTCATTTTATTGATTACAAAAATACTTATTATTACTTAATCCTCGGAATCTTTACTCTTTTTATGTTTAAGCACTTTAGCATCTACATAGAATACAATATCTTCTACTATATTGCTACAATTATCCCCAATACGTTCAAGTTTCCGAATCAACAATCCTAATTTCAGTGCACAGTAAGCATCTTCCGGATGAATTTGATTATATTGAGCTAAAATACCAAAAGCATTGTGATAGATTTCATCTACCTGATTATCTCTGGTAATTATTTTATTGGAAATAGAGGTGTTTTCAGAATCAAATAAAACAAAACCATCCAACAACATTTCCAACAAAATATCAAACATACGTTCTAACTCCAATTCTTCAAACAAATTTCCTTGCAACCCACTACAATCCTTATCTTGAACATGTAGGGCAATTCCTTCTGAAAAATCGCCTATTCTTTCTAAGGCGTTAGTCATCTGAATCAAAGATAATGCAAGTCGTAAATCTATTGCAACAGGTGCTTTTAAGGCGATATAATTCTCGCAATTTCGCTCCACATGAAGCTCAAAGTCATTCACCTCTTTTTCCACTTTAATGATCTCTGCGGCCAATGAAGCGTCATTTGTTAACAACGCTTTTTTTGCTTTTTCTAATTGAGAAACAACCAGCTTCCACATGGTCTTCACCTCTTCTTTCAGGCCTTGAATTTTAATCTCTGAATGTCTCATCATTTTAACTTTATGGTTATCCGAATCGTCCGGTAATATAATTTTGCGTTTTCTCTTTTTCAGGCTTCAAAAACATCTTTTTGGTATCACTATATTCTACCAACTCGCCAAACATAAAAAAGCCTGTTTTGTCACTCACCCTTGAAGCTTGTTGCATATTATGCGTTACAATAACAATCGTATATTTTTCCTTAAGTTTATGTATCAATTCTTCGATCTTATTCGTAGAGATTGGATCTAAGGCTGATGCGGGTTCATCCATCAACAGAATAGAAGGCGACACCGCCAGGGCTCTGGCAATACAAAGTCGCTGCTGTTGTCCTCCGGACAATTCAAACGCAGATTTGTTCAATTTATCCTTCACTTCCTCCCACAAGGCTGCATCTTTCAACGAGTCTTCTACTCTTTCTTTTATGAAATGCTTATCCCTCACACCATTCACCCTCAATCCGTAAGCAATATTTTCAAATATGGTTTTAGGGAAAGGGTTTGGCTTTTGAAAAACCATTCCTACACGCTTTCTCAACTGATCAACTTGAACCGATTTTTCATAAATATTCTTTCCATCCACCATGCAATCTCCTGAAATTCTGGCTTCAGGAATTTCATCATTCATCCTGTTAAAGATTCTCAGAAAAGTAGATTTTCCACAGCCGGAAGGACCAATAAAAGCCGTTACTGAATTGGCTTCTATTTTCATACTTACATTTTTAATCGCCTGAAAGTCGCCATAATAAAAATCAATATTTCGCGTTTCTAACATAATCTCTTTACTTTTTTATTTTTCCAATCCTCCCAAAATATCTCCTTAATAGTCCTGCAGCTATATTCATCAATAACACGATAAGAATTAAAACCAATGCAGTTCCATAAGCCATTGGCAGTGATGACTGAATATCTGTTCCGCTGGTTGCCACCACATACAGATGATAAGGCAACGCCATCACCTGATCAAAAATACTATCCGGAAGACTTGGCATAAAATAGGCAGCCACTGTAAACAAAATAGGCGCTGTTTCCCCGGAAACTCTGCCAATAGAGAGAATTAATCCGGTGACAATATTGGGAAAAGCTGCCGGCAACACCACTTTTCTTATCGTTTGCAACTTGGATGCGCCCAACGCTATACTCCCTGATCTATAAGAATCAGGAACGGCTCCCAAAGCTTCTTCTGTTGTTCGGATAACAATAGGTAAAATCAACAACCCCAAGGTTAGTGAACCGGCCAAAATAGAATCTCCAAAATCCAGGGTATAAACGAACAATGTCATCCCAAATAATCCGAACACTATTGAAGGTATCCCACTCAAATTATTTGTCATCACCCGAATAAAGCGTACCCACCAATTATCTTTCGCATATTCTTTCACATAAATAGCCGACATAATGCCCAGAGGGAAAGCAAAAATCATACTTCCCAATGTTAAACAAAGCGTTCCTATAATTGCAGGGAATACACCTCCTTCCGTCATTCCCTTTTCAGGATAAGAAGTAATAAAATCCCAACTAATCACTCCGGCTCCTTTATACACAACAAAGCCTAAAATCCAGAAAAGAATGCCCACTACCAGGAGCCCCAATAATCGAAAAACAGCAAATGCAATCTGCTGACTTGCTTTTTTACTTAATCCTTTCATTTATTTACATTATTGTTTTTATCATATAAATTCATCTTTTCATCTTTTTTCTATTAGAAATTATCTCTGCCGATACACTAATAACAAGCGTAATGAGAAACAACACACAACCCAACATAAACAAAGATTGATAATGTGCACCTCCTACCGGAGCCTCTCCTAGCTCTGCTGCAATTGTAGCCGGAATTGTTCTTACAGACTCAAAAATAGAATGAGGGATAATTGCAGCATTACCTGTTACCATCAACACCGCCATCGTTTCTCCTATCGCGCGACCAATCCCTAAAACAATAGCAGCGGATATTCCGGAAGAGGCATAAGGAATAACTACTTTATAAATCGTTTGCCATTTCGTAGCTCCCAATGCGTAGCTTGCCTGCCGCATGTCATCAGGTGTATTTCTCATCGCATCCTCAGACACTGAAATAATTGTAGGCAATGCCATAATCGCCAAGATAACGCCACCGGTAAAGGCAGTTTGACCAACTTTTAAACTTCCAAAATTCTGTACAATAGGGACAAGAACAACCAATCCAAAAAAGCCATAGACAACCGAAGGAATCCCTGCCAGCAATTCTATCATCGGCTTGACGAGCTTCCGCATCCGGCTTCCCGCCAATTCCGAAAGATATATAGACACGCCTATTCCCAGAGGCAGCGCAATTAAAATGGCTAACAAACTCACCAACAAAGTACCCGTAATGAGCGGAAGAATGCCAAATAAAGGAGACGGACTCGCCGTGGGCAGCCATTTTTTCCCCAGGAAAAAATCAGTCAAACTAATATTTCTCACCGGCAATTCCTTTACCCTAGACGAAGCCTCTGTCATATATTCTTTTGGGAAGTAGGCAATAATAGCCTCATTTTCCGCTACAATCTGATTTAGTTTTTGTGGTAAAAACCGGTAGTTTGTACCTAATTCAGCTTCAGAATAGAGCGAAAAGATTTGCTCAAACCTGAAAATTTTAATCTTTTGATTCTTTCCGCCTACAACAGACCAGTTTTTTATTTCGCCATCAAAGATTTTTTTTATTTCATAGGGAGCCAAATTAGCTACTGTGTTTTCCGAATTCACATACAAAGCATATCCCTTCGTTACGGTTTGAGAGCTAAACAACCCAAACCCTTCTTTGAATAAAAAGATGACAATGAGTAAAATAACGATACTCGTTACTGCACTACTTAATTTGAGGCTTCCTTCCGTAAACCGGCCTACAAGCTTACTGATCTTTTTCATCCCTATCTTTGCATTTCATCAATTATTTAACCGGAATAAATCCAATGTTGGAGACTATTTCCTGACCTACAGGCGAAAGCATAAAATGGACAAACGCGCCAACTCTGTCAGTATTTCCTTCTAGGTAGTAGAAATACAGCGGTCTTACCAAGGGATAAGTATTGTTTTTAGCATTTTCAATTGTGGGTTTCACAAAGATTTTCCCTCCATCATTAGAAATGCTTACCGGCTGAACGCTTTCATTCACATAGGCAAGACCCACATAACCAATTGCCCCCTCAGTTTGACTTACAGCCTGAATAATAGCTCCATTTGAAGCCATACTCATAATGCCTGATACATAGCTTTTATTATCCAAGACATGACTTCTAAAGAATTCATAGGTTCCGGATGAAGTTTGTCTGGCATAAGGAATAATTTCCATGTCGGCTCCCCCAACCTTTTTCCAGTTGGTTATCTCTCCGGTAAAAATCTTTTCTAACTGCTTACGTGTTAATTGTGTTACCTTATTCGAAGGATGTACCACCAGACTCAAAGCATCATAAGCGATAGCTGTTTCCTTCACCTTCTGTCCGTTGTCTTTTATTTTTTGCTTTTCTATAAACTTCATCTTCCTGGATGTCTGGGCAATATCGGTAGTGCCATTTATGAGCGCTGTTATTCCGACCCCGCTTCCTCCTCCCGTGACAGAGACAAGACTGTCCGGATGCTTTTTATTAAAAGCTTCCGCTGCTTTTTGGGAAATGGGCAAAACGGTATCAGACCCCTTCACCTTAATGGCTTCCGTTTCTGAATCATTAGAAGATTCTGAAGAATTACAGGCGGAAAAAACCAATAAGCTAAGCGTTATCAAAAGGAGACTTCTTAAAGTTGTTTTCTTCATATTATATTTTTTATACTGCGGCAAAAGTATTCTGCAGGTTTTACGAAAAAATGAAGTTGTTGTTACGTTTTGGTTAAGTATTTTTTGATAAACAAAGACAAAATTTATCCTGATTACTTTTTTCTTTAAGTTTGTTACCTGAAAGTTAAATCCCAAACATTATGAATACGACATTAAGAGAAAGGCTAACTAAGGAACTCGAAGAAATCAAAGCCTCCGGGCTGTATAAGGAGGAACGCATCATAGAATCCCCACAAGGAGCAGAGATAACAGTAGGTGATCGTCAGGTCATTAACTTCTGTGCGAATAACTACTTAGGACTATCCTCCAACCCCAAGGTATTGGAAGCGGCAAAGAACACTTTGGATGAGAGAGGATACGGGATGAGTAGTGTACGCTTTATCTGTGGCACACAAGACATTCATCGCGAATTAGAAAACAAGATTTCTAAATTTCTTGGAACCGAAGACACCATTCTATATGCTGCCTGTTTCGATGCCAATGGCGGGGTATTTGAACCTTTGCTCAATAAAGAGGATGCTATTATTTCTGATGCTTTAAACCATGCTTCTATCATCGACGGAGTTCGCTTATGCAAAGCGCAGCGTTATCGTTATAAGAATAATGACATGGCTGATTTGGAAGAAAAGCTAAAAGAGTCGCAGGATGCACGCACCAGGGTGATTGTAACCGATGGGACTTTCAGCATGGACGGAACGATTGCGCAAGTAGATAAAATTGTGGCATTGGCAGAAAAATATGATGCAGTAGTTATGGTAGATGACAGCCATAGCACTGGCTTTATCGGGAAAACAGGTCGTGGAACACATGAATATTGCGGCGTAGTCGGAAAAGTTGATATTATTACAGGTACATTGGGAAAAGCACTAGGCGGAGCTTCCGGAGGATTTACCAGTGGCAACAAAGAAATTATCGATATGCTGCGCCAACGCTCACGTCCTTACTTATTTTCCAATACTTTAGCTCCCAGTGTAGTAGGTGGATCCATTGCGGTACTGGACTTGTTAAGTGAAACAACAGAACTCAGAGATAAGCTCGCAGAAAACACTAAATACTTTAGAGAACAGATGACTGCTGCCGGATTCGATATCAAGCCGGGAGAACATCCTATCGTTCCCGTTATGTTGCATGATGCAGTTCTATCTCAGAAGATGTCAAGCAGGCTGCTGGAAGAAGGTATTTATGTTATCGGATTCTTCTATCCGGTTGTACCAAAAGGAGAAGCCCGTATTCGTGTACAAGTGAGTGCAGCACATGAAAAAGAACATTTAGATAAAGCTATTAATGCTTTTACTAAAATAGGAAAAGAATTAGACATCATTTAAACTTTGCAAAACGTAAAGCAGACTTTCATTCAAGCATGTAAGTCTGCTTTTATACAAGCTATTTCGCTGGCTCTTTCCATTTCAGCGTTTCCAGCATATGCCAAATATCCTTACTCAAAAAATCGACTACCGGAGCGATGGAATCTGCATTCGGCGTATGATGAAAATATAAGGCTCCTCTGAGAAAGTTTTTGACACTATCCGTTGCAAAAAATTGCCGTGATGTAGCGGCATCACCACTCACTTTATACATCAAACCACCTACATCATTAGGGGTCTGAAACATTTCTGTCACAATTCCATCTGCCCGCAGTGCATTTTCATAGGTCATTTTATAGGCATCATTCACCAATTTTTGAATGGTATATTGATTCCCTATTTTTTTATAACTCAGATATATTTTACCATCAAACTGAGGAAATACAATATTTATCCACCAGGGATTCTCCGGCTTCCCTCCAAAAAAAGAAGTATCTCTTTCTATAGTTGCATATACCGGATATTCAAAGGTATAAGGATAACCGGGCTTATCAAAAGTCTGATATCCCCGATCAGGAAATTTAATTCTAAAATAACCTCGCGGCTTTGGATTTACAGGAGAATTACATGCCGAAATTACCGTTATCAACAAGAGCAAAATACAACAGCAAGTTTTCTCTAACTTCATTCATCAACAGTTTACTAAATTGATGTGCTAAGGTAAAATAATTTTCACTTTAGTAATTCTAAGATCCGCCACTTCCTCCGGAATAAGAATCAACCCTTCTTGAGATAGTTCTTCCCCCTCATCCGGAAAGCTTCCGGCCATCTCCAAAATTAATCCGGCAAGCGATTCACTGTCACCCTTTACTTCGTTAAAAAAACCTAAAGGTAAATCTAAAACTCTGATGGCTTCAGTAAGTGCAATTTTCCCCTCAAAAATAAATTCTTTATCGCTCAAGCGCTTATAATTTATATCATTTCGACCCACTTCATTCCCGATATCTCCTACTACCTCCTCCATAATATTCTTCATCGTTACAATGCCGCTCGTTCCACCGAATTCATCCACAACAACTGCTAAATGAGCATGTGTGAGTTGAAATTCTTGTAACAGGTTCTTAATTAATTTTTGTTCATGCACAAACATGGGGCGACTCATCACCGTTTGCCAATCAAACTCATTGTCTCCCAGATGTCCAATAAGATCTCTAATATTTATGACACCAATAATATGATCCATATCTCCCGAATACACAGGAATTCGAGAACGTTGCTCTCTATTAATTATTTCTAACAATTCTAAAAAAGTACTTTTATCTGAAACGCCGACAATGTCCATACGGTTTTTCATCACTTGGCGAACCGTAAGCCCCTCAAAACCAATCAATCCTCTTAAAATCTCCTTTTCTTCCTTTTCTTCCCCCGTTTCCGGCGTTCCGGCAAAAGCTTCCTCTAAATCCGTTACGGTCAATAGTTCATTACTCTTTTTAAATACTTTCACACTCAACCAATCAGACATATCAATCAGGGAAACGGCAACAGATTCAAAAATACTCACCAAACTACTCACTAACGGCGCAGCAAAGAAAGCCATTCTCAATTTTTCTTGTCGAGCATATGCCCTGGGCATAGTTTCACATAACAAGACCAATAAGAAAAAAATGACGATGATCTTAATGGTTATTGACAAGGTTGGAAAGACTTTAATACTGACAAGAAAATCTATTAATGCATTAAGTATAAAAATCAACAACACATTACTAATCGTTCGGGAAATAAGTAAGGTCGTTGTCAATACCCGAGGGCGATCCAAAAGCGTATTCAGCTTTCTGGATTCGTTATCATCCCTTGACTTAATCCTTTTAAAATCCTGATTATCCAGATAATAAAAAGCCTGTTCTCCTCCTGCGCAAACAGCGGAGATGAAAAAAAACAGAAGACAAAAGAAGATTAAAATAATCACCACCGGAGGAGTTGCTTCTATTTTCCCAAGGCTTTGCAATAAAATGAGTATAATTTCCAAAGATTTATTATAATTTAGTTAATCTACTACTTTATCAAATATAAATAATATTTCCCAATCCTGATAATAAAATCCACACCCTATTCTTCTTTTCTATCCAGTAAAATCATCTCATCGACGATAATTTCAGTCACTGATTTCTGACGGTCGTCTTTTCCCACCCAACTACGCGTTTTCAGCTGTCCCTCGAGATAGATTTTGCTCCCTTTCCTCAAAAATTTTGCTGCTATTTCAGCTTGTTTGCGCCACACTACAATCCGATGCCATTCCGTCTGTTCTACCCATTCTCCAGCTTTATTCTTAAAGCGCTGATTTGTTGCCAAAGAGAACTTTGCCTTTGCAATATTTCCGGGTAAATACCTCATTTCGGGATCTTGTCCCAAATTTCCTACCAATATTACTTTATTTACACTTTTCATAATTCAACTTCTCAGTAAATATTTATTTTATCATTTCGAAATGAAGAATTATCTAAAGCTGCTCCATTCTATCCAAAAACCTTACCAAAGGACGAGGAAATGCATAATTATCTTTGGATTTTAGGCTTATGGGAAAAAAATCATCCGCTAAACACGGCGGCTTATCTAATTCGATTACTCCAAAATGAAGATACAATTTTTGATGCGTTAAATAATGAACACAAGAAAAAAGTGCAACAAATGAAGGCTGTTCTCCTTTGGGGATGGCCTGTTGAAGGACAGCAACTTCTTTCATTTTCTTTTCTGAAAGTCGATGATCGCTCTCAAAAAGTAAAAAATCATGCAAATTTTGCCAAATATCCCCAGCAAGACGCTTGCGTATATACAAATTATCTTTCCATCGTAAAACAAAGTAATTTAAATACCTTTTTTTTACTTTCTTTTTTTTCTTTTTAACCGGAAGCTTATCAATAGTTCCTTCTTCTAAAGCCACACAATCCATATTAAATGGACAACTTGAACAATCAGGCTGACGCGGCATACAAACAGTAGCACCAAAATCCATCATGGCCTGATTAAAGTCGGCAGGAGTATTTTTATCCATAAAATCGGAAGCCACCTGCGTAAACACTTTTTTCCCACTCGCGGTATTCACTTCTTCCTCAATACCTAAATAGCGTGAAAGGAAGCGTTCCACATTTCCATCTACAACAGCCAGTGGAAGATTAAATGCAAAGGAAGAAATAGCGGCAGCCGTATATGGACCAACACCCGGCAATTGAATAATTTCTTCATAAGTATTTGGAAATATCCCCTGATATTCAGCAGCAACAATTCTTGCCGTTTTAATCATATTCTTACATCGGTTATAGTAACCTAATCCTTGCCAAAGCCTAAATACCAATTGTTCCTCTGCATTTGCCAAATCATTTATGGTCGGAAAATATTTTAAATAGGATTCATAATAAGGCAATCCCTGCTCCACCCTTGTTTGTTGAAGAATAATTTCAGAGAGCCATACTTTATATGGATTTTTTTCTCCTATCCAGGGGAAAAAACGCCTGTGAGACACATGCCATTTCTTTAATTTTTGATTAAATAATACAGCCTTTTCTGTGTATAAACCATTACTTTTGTTTTGTTTAGATGCATTCATTAACTTATTGCTTTATACAGGATTAAAAACACACATAAATAATTTATTGGTTTTTAATTTTTTATAACTATATTTGAGAAATAAAAGAAATAATAAGATATGAGAAAAGCAGATGTCATTAACAATATTGCCGAAAACACCGGCATTCCCAAGGTTGATGTTTTGGTCACGCTGGAAGCTTTCTTCAAAGAGGTCAAAGACAATGTATCCCAGGGAGAGCACATTTACATTCGCGGTTTTGGTAGTTTTATTACGAAAAAACGTGCTGCAAAGGTAGGTAGAAATATCAAGAAAAACGTAGCCGTACAAATTCCGGAACATTATATTCCCGCCTTCAAACCGTCGAAGAAATTTGTTAACGAAGTGAAAAAATTGAAGGTAGAAGATTAATCTTTTAAAACTTCATTATTTTTTATTGGGATAGGGTTTACCCTATTCCAAAGGGTTTTCTTTGCGCTATATAAAACAGCCCCTCTCTATATATTTATATCATTTCACTTTTCAGAATTTTCATATTCAAGCAGGAAATTATTCCTCCCTTCTCCCAGCATGATTTTCATAAATTTTTGTTGAACCAATTCCAATACAGACAAAAATAAAAAAATAGCATGCAGTCGATCCTGACAATGGGTAAATATATGCTCAAAAGATACTGAACGTTCACGACGTACCAAAGTCTTCATATAATCTCTGGACTCCTCCATCGTATAGTTGTATCTAAACACGACATGTTCAGGATTAGATTGCCGTACTTCTAATTCATTCACCACCTTTTGAAAAGCATTCAACAGCTTATATAGTGATAGACTCTGCATTTCTGTTCCTTCTCCGGACAAGAGACCAACTTGATTCAATTCGTCTTCAATATTTCCTCTTTTCAGTCTCAATATGCGCTCTGCCTCTTTTTCTGCCAATTCGGCTGCGGCTTGTTTGTATTTTTTGTATTCCAAAAGCTTTTGAATCAACTCCTCTCGAGGATCTACCTCATTGCCCTCTTCATCCAATTCCTTTCTGGGAAGTAACATTTTGGATTTGATTCGCATCAACACCGATACAAACAAAATAAATTCACTGGCTAGCTCAATATTCAGTTCTTCTAATTCGTGAATATAGTCCGTAAAGTCATGAATAAGTTTACTGATTGGAATATCATAAATATCCAATTCATCTCTTTCAATAAAGAAAAGCAGCAAATCAAAAGGACCTTCAAATTGAGGTAATGAAATCGTATATGTTGCCGTATCTGCCAAAGAAATGCTTTTAAAGGTTCGAAATTTCGAAGCCTTCCCCGGCACGAATACCCTTAGGCGTATCTTTCAGCCGGCAACATTCTCTATCCGGATCATGTTCGAAGTATAATATATAGTCATTCTCTAGCGCTTCTTTCAAAAAGGTTTCTTTCTCTTTCAAAGAATCCATTGGGAACATATCATAAGACATAATCCAGGGGAGCGGAATATGATGGGTAGAGGGCAATAAATCTGCCATAAATACAATCGTTTCGCCTTTATATTGTATTTGCGGAAGCATCATTGCTTTCGTATGTCCGGAACAGAAACGCAGATGAATATCCTTGGCAAATGCTATGCCTTCTTTTACATCCACAAATTTCAATTGTCCGCTTTCTTCCATTGGAAGAATATTGTCTTTTAGGAAAGAAGCTCCTTCCCTTGCATTAGGCTCTACAGCCCAATGCCAATGCTCTTTATTGCACCAATAAGTTGCATTTCTGAATGCAGGAACCAACTTCCCATCCTCCAGATTAATACAACCACCACAATGATCAAAATGTAAATGTGTTAAAAACACATCGGTAATATCATCTCTTGAAAAACCTTTTTCTGCTAAAGATTCAGTAATGGTAGGTCCATGAGGTTCATAATGACTAAAGAACTTTTCACTTTGCTTATTTCCCATTCCGGTATCAACCAAAATCAACCGATCTTCCTGCTCTATCAGAAGGGAACGCATCATCCAGGTACAGTAATTCCTTTCATCAGCCTCTTTTACCCTACTCCACAAAACTTTTGGCACAACGCCAAACATGGCACCTCCATCCATTTTCAAATAACCTGCATTGATAGTATATAATTGCATACAACAAAGATACAGGATGAATGGCAGAAAGTCCTCAAAGAAGCACTTTTAATGCAAGCTAAAGCACTTCAATTTGATGTTGTAATAAGTCATCCAAAGTGGTTCTTCTGCGAATCAACTGTGCTTTACCATCCTTAACCAACACTTCCGCAGGTTTCAGTCGGGAATTAAAATTGGAAGACATTTCGAAACTGTAAGCTCCGGCATTATAGAAAACCAAATAATCATCTTCCCTCACTTCATTTAACTTCCGATCCCAACCAAAAGTATCGGTTTCACAGACATTGCCGACAACTGTGTAAATACGTTCCTTTCCTTTAGCATTAGAAATGTTTCTTATATGGTGATACGCACCATAGAACATCGGACGAATCAGGTGATTAAAACCGGAATTTACACCTACAAAAACCGTCGCCGGAGTAGTCTTTATCACATTAGCTTTCACCAAAAAGTAACCAGACTCACTGACAATGAATTTCCCGGGTTCAAAGAATAATTGAAGGTCTTTATTGGCATATGTTTTACGAAAATCTTTAAAAGTCTTAGATACTTTCTTTCCCAGTAATTCAACATTCGTCTCCGGATCTCCTTTTTTATAAGGTACCTTAAAGCCACTTCCTAAGTCAACAAAATCTAAAGTTGGGAAATGTTCTGTCATTTCAAGCATGATATCCACCCCGCGCAAAAACACTTCTACATCCTTAATCTCAGAACCGGTATGCATATGCAAACCATTCACTTTCAGCCCGGTGCTTTTAAGAATACGTTCAACATGACGAATTTGATGGATAGAGATACCAAACTTACTGTCAACATGTCCGGTTGAGATTTTATAATTTCCGCCGGCCATAATGTGTGGATTCAAACGAATACATATTGGATAACTGCTGCCAAATAAATTCCCAAACTGTTCTAAGATAGAAATGTTATCAATATTGATATGCACCCCCAATTCTTTAGCAGCAACAATCTCATCCAGTGCCACACAATTAGGAGTAAACATAATATCTTCAGGTTTAAAACCGGCCTTTAATCCGAGTTTTACTTCCTGTAAAGAAACCGTATCCAAACCAGATCCAAGTCCATGCAACAACTTTAGCACATTGATATTCGTCAACGCCTTACAGGCATAAAAGAAACGCGTATGAGTTGCATCGAAAGCACTGCAAAGTCTTTTATACTGCTGTTCTATACGCTCAGCATGATATACATACAAGGGCGCATTAAACTCTTCTGCAAGTTGTACCAAATATTCATCCGGAAGAACTTTTATCTTAGGATCTTTCAACTGTAGCTTCTGTGACATGAGATTTTCATTTTGAATTCGGCAAAAATACTAAGGAAATAGCTGGAAATAAAATAAACGTTATCAATTCTTTAAAAAAAATTAATAAAATTCAAAAACACTCCTTTTTTTCGTCAATATTTCTAATAAATTAGTTATTTTTTTAGATATTGCTCTACATGCCTTCTACTTTTTTTTAATCACATTTCAATTTTAACACCAACCTCTCTTATCGAAATTTTGATTGACCTGTTCCGTAGATAATTGTTTAAATCTATCAGCATGTTTAATTTCTTCATCTGCTTTACACCAACTTTTTAGGGTATGGATATCCGAGCGCCAACGTTCACCATCAAAAAACTTAACGCCCTTGAAGTCCCGCACTTTATACAAAGATTCAGCTCCATAACAAGTACCCAAATAGATATATTCCATCCTTCTTTTTTTGCTTTCCCTAATAACATCCATCATCAGGAATTTGCCCAATGGTATCTCGATAAATTTCTCCAGATTATAAAAACTATACCAATAATGAATTACCCCTCCATGCATAGAGACAAAAACATATCCCGCCACTACTTCATCAATATAATAACAAATAATATCAGTCAAAAAAGGAGATTTCAAAACATACCGCAACCGACTTTCATTCATTTCTCCCTGACTAAATCTTGCATTGCAATAATTGAGACAAAAGTCTAAAAACCTCCTATCTTCAATATCAAAAGCAGTAATAGGAATCCATTTCTTCTCTATTTTGAATCTTTCAAACTTTCTATCTACTCTCCTATTTTCGGAAGTAAAGAAGAACTCCTGTAATGAAATACGGAGGCTTCTTGCCATATAATAAACATATTGATGCAACTTAGGATTTCCGGAATAAGGAAGAAATCCTGAAGCATATATAACCGGAATTTCATCTACAGTCTCACATACACAATAAGGACAATAAGAAAAAGTATAAGTAGAATAATCGTTTTGATACTCAGAATAAAAGATGTGCATGAGAAAACTATTGATCTTTGATTGCTCTAATATAGTGAAATAATCAAAAAGCTCCGATATAATGAAATATCGAAGCTTTTTAAGGAAATATTTATCGCTTATTAGTACTTCAGAAAGCTTAAATCTTTCCCCACTATAATTCCATTTTGAAGTTGCAGATCAAAAGTTAGATCCTTCTTCGCTTTAAATTTCAGAATAAACAGCGTCTGACTACCGGATAAGGTTTTCTTTTCTCCGATATTCACAAAAGTAGGGCACAAAGCCTTCTGACCGTTATCATGCAGACGGTCTTTCGTAAAGCTTTTCATTGCCTTCATATTTAGTTTTTCAATGCCCATATATTTATACTTAGATGTATTATAAGGCAATTCAAAACTTAAAGCATTCACATCATTCATATCCGCCCCTTGTACTATCACTTTTATGGTCTCTCCTTTTTGATATGATTTTTTGTCTGTATGAAGAGAGATTGATCCCTTCAGATTAATGGCAGAATCAATCACAACACCACCGGCTAATTGCGTAGCTACATTAGAAATATCATATGCATCAATCAATCCATTCTGATTCAAATCTCCCTTACCGATATAACCATCAAAGTCGGCATCTCCTTTCCGTAATCCGGTATAATTCAGGTAGGAAGTCAAGTCACTTTCATCCACTTTGTCATCGTGATTAACATCTCCCGGCAGCTGACTGGCAGTATTAGGCACTTTGAAGATATAGAGCTCTCTTCCCGAACCATATCCTCCATAATTCTTAGTTACTTCCAACTTCACGTATCGAGCTTTAGGATGTTGGTCAAAAGAGAAGACTTTCTTTGCATGCGTCCGCTCCCATGTAAATTTACCGGCAGAAGTCCAACTGGCTTTATCCATGCTGTAATAAACCTCTCCTTGAAGAATCATCCCATTCACGCCACTACGACGAGGAAGATATTCCATTTTCTCCAGAGAATTAATCGATTTCAAGTCAAATACCACATTAAAATGCTGTGTGGTAGAATCATATTTTGTATGCCAGATATCAGACTCATCAAAGTCAACCAGATTCTGAATGCCTCTTCCACCCTGAGCGGGGAAGGAAGCTTTAGCCGCAATTCCCTTAATAGCAAATTCAAGTGGATTTTTGCCGGTGGTTATCTTTTTCTGAGACCAATCAGAAACGCCGGATTTATTCACCGTTCTTAACTTGAAAGAATAAGTCTGTTCCGGTTGTAAATTATTAAACTGAAAGTATGGCTCCCGAATGGTGCTATACAACATGCTGTCAAACTTGATTTCATAGTAGTCTGCATTTGCCACTGCATCCCATTTTAAGCCTATGGTGTAAGCTGTCGTCACGCTATCCATTGAGGCAACATGCACCGGCGCAGTTATATCTCCGGTCTTGGATTTCAATCTATTCTGCGGATCATATACATAACCTTTGATATCTACTTTTACTTCATTCTCAGTGACATCAGTCGGTGCTATTTTTATCCAAATTTGAGGATTTTTAATCATCTTCACCTTAGAAAATTCGCTTCCGGGTGTCGAAAATTTATTTAAATCAGGTGCTTCATTATAGAAATACACATTCTTTCCTGCCATAAAATCTTCTAGAGAATGAACCTCATCTAAACCCCTTTTCTTTCCATTCACAGAAGCCTTTACCTTATCCGGTGCTTCTGTTACATTCACCATAAAAACCGTCATTTTATCTTTAATAAAACTGTCAAAACCTCCTTCTGTAGGATGCACGGTAATTACAGCGTTTCCATTCTCCAAATCTGACTCTACTACAGTGGAGCTGCTTTCCCCATTCTTATAAGCCAAAGTTTTACCATCATCATTATAGACCGTAAAAGAAGAATGTCCATACGGATACACTTCATAGATACGTAATCCTTTATCAATTTGAGTTACATTGTTGTTGGGATTGTACATCGGAATAATCGCTCCTCTTTTGACCAAAACAGGGAGCTTCCAAATTGGGGCGTCGAAGCTATTGATTACTTTATTCCCGGTATATTGCTGTCCGGTAAAGTAATCTACCCATTTCCCTTCCGGGAGGTAAATATTGTTACGCACATCATTGCCCTGTTCATCCATATTCGTATTTTGGTAAATAGGCGCAATCAAAAAATATGGACCATACATGAATTGATATTTCGTCGCTTTCCCTAAAGTATAAGTATTAGGATCCGACAAAAACATGGCACGAATCATTGGTAATCCGGCAGTTGCTCGATGGGCAATACTATAAGTATAGGGAAGCAACTCGGATTTCAATTTTAAATAAGTGCGATTGATAGAAGTTGTTGGTTCTCCAAAAATGTGTGGGTATTTAGGATTGGAGCCCCAGCCATCCATGTCCAGCTGCATAGGCGTAAAAGTCTTCCATTCATATCCTCTGGCATTGATAATGGGGTTTCCGCCACCGAAGATACCATCCATATCAGATGTAATATTAGGTTCTCCGGAAAGTCCGGCGCCAATAAATGTAGGAATATGAAAGCGAATATATTCCCACTGACCACCTGTTTGATCTCCTGACCATACAGCTGCATAACGTTGCGTTCCCGCCCATCCGTCTAAACTAATGATAAAGGGTCTCGCATTATTTCCATAGTAAGGCATCAAGCCTGCCACATCAGAGATGCCATTCAAGCCGAAGGAATATCCGGCGCCAACCCAGGCCACATCCGTTTTGAGAACGCGCACCCCTGCATCACGGATTTCTTTTACAATATCACGCTGCAGCAAAGCTTCAACACCCGATTGCGGATGTAAATTAGATTCTGTCCAAAGACCTAATTGTACGCCATGCTTACGTGCATATTCTCCAAAAGCCGCAAGATTAGCAATATTACTATCCAGGGTACTCGCCTGACCATAGCCTGCGCCATATCCGTCGTTTGGCAGAATCCATCCCAATGGCATATCATAATGCGCATAGCGATCGATAACAGCTCGTGCCGAAAACTGATAATTATTTTTTTCTCCATTAAGGGACTCTTTAATCCCTCCGTCATCTTTCTGACTTTCTACATAACGTTTTCCATCTTCAAAAAGAATCCCGGAAGAATCCTGCTTCCAATAATCCCTGTTATACGCATTTAAATGCCCTTCATAAAAGCCAAATTTAGGTAACAATACCGGCTTCCCGGTCAATTGATAATAATCCTGTAACAAATGGGAAGCCCCATCATCAATCATGAAAAAGACATCCAGATAATGAGCTTTATGGGTCAGAATCACCTGGTTTTCTTTTGTGGAGCTAAAATCATATTCGCCCGGCTCAAAGGTAAACCACATCAACCCATAGCCTTTGGTGGACCAGTAAAATGGGTTCGGAGATGCTACACCGCCATCCGTCCAGCTATTTTCATTCACAATAGCGACCTTATCTCCCTTATGTGAAAAACGACCATTCTGCACGCCGCCTCCATAAAAATATTCATTCGGATGTTCTTTCAACACCATCGTAGCTTGTTTGTTATTTACCTCAATGGGTTTTACTTCTTTAACAATCACTTCATCGGTCACTACATTTCTAATATTAAAAAGCGTGCTTTGTTTATCAAAACTTATGGCTACTTTGGGGGTAGAAATAGTGATAGTATTGCCTTCTTTCTTCAATTTCAAATCAGTCACCTTTCTTCTTGGATTATTCACTAAAATTTGTGCCGGCGGCTCAGCATGTGGCGGTCTGATTTCATTTTTCAGACTATCATTGAAAAGTCTAAAAATATGATCACCATAAAAATCAATGATAATCTGACGATCATTAGACAGATACAATTCTACTGAGGTAGGATTAATTTGTTCCGCCTTCCGAATTTCGGGATCTTGATCCTGCGCAATAACAGAAGAGCAAAAAAAGCTCAATACGGCCAGGAAGAAGAACACTTTTTTAATGTTTAACTTTTGCATTCTATAAGTACTTATTGAAATTTTCGCTGCAAATGTAAGAAATGTAAGCCTATCTCTTTTTATTTATTATATTGTATTAAGTTAGACATAAAATGTTTCGTTTTCTTAATATTTCGATATACAAGCGCTAACTTTGTATTTTGAGAAATACAAAATGAATTTTTAAATCGCTTTCATGAATATAAGTAAGACAAAAGAAAGATATAAAACTGCCTTATTAGAAAATGTCATCCCTTTCTGGCTACAGCATTCAGGAGACGAAGAATATGGTGGATATTACACTTGTATTGACAGAGATGGTGCAGTTTTTGACACGGATAAATTCATCTGGCTACAATGCAGACAAGTATGGACTTTCTCCATGCTATACAACCAGGTATCGCCAAAAGAGGAGTGGCTGAATTTTGCTCGTCAAGGTGCTGAATTCTTATTAGCGCACGGGATGGACCAGGAAGGGAATTGGTATTTTTCTCTTAATCGAGAAGGCAAACCGCTCATTCAACCTTATAATAT
>CAZLDH010000024.1:0-24449 GCA_964558275.1 uncultured Chitinophagaceae bacterium | reverse complement strand
GTTCTACAAGAATTTCACCTGCTTGTTGATCCATTATATTTAATGCCCCAACAGATCCTACCTGTAGGCCATTTAAGATAATAGGATTGGAAGGAGCCAAGCCGTCGACATTGTCGTAAACAGCGTAAAGCGTAGTATCCGAAGAGAATATATTATTTCCCTTTAAAAGATTAAATCCGAGGATGAGAAGTACGATAGCAACTACGACTAAGACGCCTACTTTGGTTTCATTAGATATCTTCAAAATATACTAGTTTTGTTGAAGCAAATTTATACAAATAAACTGACCTTTTGCAAAGACACTTTAAAAGACTTTTGTTTGTATTAGAATGCTACTCTTTTATCGCCCTTGTAAGTCACGATAAAAGCCCCTTGATAACCCATCGGTTTTATTCGTTTCAATCTTTTTGTTGCTTTTTGATAAGTAGAATAATTGCCTAATAAATAGCGGTATAGTCTTTTACCTGCTTTGTTTTTTATGGCTTTTCGCTCTACAGCATCATCGAGCTTTTTGAATTTCCAATTGTTGGTATCCATTTTTTTACTGCTGGCAAAGAGCTGAATTTTGTAATGATAATTGCCATAAGCTTTAGTCTGATCTTTTGGAACTTTTACCCCTGATAGCAATTGTTTTTTGGATACCCCTTTAATACCGGATAAATATTGAACAAAGGCTTTGAATATTGATTCGGCAATCTGATCTTGATGGTTATTCAGGTAATCTTCTTCTTCTCTATTTGTGATGAATCCAGTTTCTATTAAAATACTCGGCATGGCAGTTGCATGGAGTACCCATATTCCTATTTCATTTCTCTGTTTTACGCTGCGATTTATACGATGAAGTTTTGCAAATTGGTCTTCTACATCTGCTGCCAAGCTAAGACTTTGTTTCATGTAAGAGTGTCGTACAGAATTCCAATATATCGCATCCAACGGCCCGGAGGCTTCAGTAGGATCTCCAAATTTCTCTTCTAGTTCTTTATTCTGCCTTAGTACCTTTGCTTTATTATCACTTTTTCTTAAAGCCCAAACGTAAACTTCCGTACCCTTTGCACTTGAATTAGCAGCTGCATTACAATGTATAGATATAAAAACATTTCCCTTCTTCTTATTGGCAAAATCAGCTCTATAATGTAATCCATCGTGTTTGTTGGTTTTATGACCGGGAATAATATCGGTAGTTCTGGTGTAAATCACTTTTACGCCCGGAATTTTGTCAATAAGTTTTCCCGTTTTTAAACCAACGTCCAAAGCAATTTCCTTTTCCGTTGAATAACTGCCTCTGGCTCCCGGGTCAAATCCACCATGTCCCGGATCAATAATAACTATAAAAGGATCATCTTCGTCTTTTGGTTGAACTCCTTGTGCATTACTGTGGAAAGAAATCCCCCCAAGACAAAATAGAACGGCTATTGCAATAAATATTTTTCTATATGATTTCATGTCTAGAACCAAAAATGCTTTTACAAAATCTCTGATAATTATACCGAGCAAAATTAAGGGGTTTTTAATAAAAAAAGTACTTGTTTTTTAGTTACTTCCTATTTATTTTGCAGGAGAAATGAAGGAAATCTTGTAGGTTTGCGCTTTAATAATATGGGTGGTTTGGATACATTTTACTTTTATCATAAAACAAAGTCTTCAAAATGCTGGTTTTTCCTGTGTTTAGTGGCTTTGGTTACAGTATCTTCTACTGTCGCGGTCGCTCATGATATACATCTGAATCATCATACCTACTACTTTACCAAGGATAGTTATAAGCCGTTAATTAACAAAAAATTAATGATTATTATGGACACTATCCCCAATAACGAAATGATAGAAATTAATAATAGCGGATTTCAGGAAGAAGATACGACAATATTAACTGAAGATTCGCTTACTGTGGTGGGAGATTCTCTTGCATCAGACACGTTGGTGGATTCTCTAGATACAACAGGATATCAAATAAATATGCCCATATCAAAAGATACATTGAGTGGATTGGTGAAATATGAAGCCGAAGATTCTATGGTTTTGGATGTACCTACCAAAACATTTCATCTTTATGGGAAAACAACAACCAAATTTAATGATATAGATTTAAAAGCTGCTATAGTTGATTTTGATCAATCCAGTAATATGTTAAAAGCTAAATATGCTATAGATTCTGCTAAACATATAGGATCACCAATATTCTCTCAAAAAGGGCAACAACCATTTCAGTCGGATTCTATGTTGTATGATTTTAAGAGTAAAAAAGGGAAAATATATAATACGGTTACCAAACAAGGAGAAGGGTTTCTTTATGGGGATGTAGTAAAAAGATTACCTGATAACTCAATCAATAGTCACTCTGCTTTTTTTACAACCTGTGACGTTGATCCCCCTCACTTTGGCTTTCATGCGGAAAAAGTAAAAATAATTCCTGATAAAGTACTTATTTCTGGACCCGCAAATCTTGTTGTTGAAGGCGTGCCAACACCACTATTCATTCCATTTGCTATATTTCCGTTGTCTAATGGTCAGCGAACAGGAATACTTCCTCCGACCTATGAAGTGACACAACAAAAAGGATTGGGTTTAACAAATGGTGGTTATTATTTTGGTCTTGGAGAGCATTTGGATCTGACTGTTAGGGGAGATATTTATTCCTATGGTAGTTGGGGGATTAGATTTAACCCCAGATATTATAAAAGATATAAATATAGTGGGTCCTTAAATCTTAGTATTAACTCTACTCGTTTTGGTGATCCTGAAACGACCGATTTTACAAAGTCTAAAGATTTTAGGATTAGGTGGTCTCATCGGATGGATCCAAAAGCACATCCGGGTGTCTCCTTTTCAGCCAGTGTGAATGCCGGAACTTCTTCATATACAAGATATAATGTTAGAGATGCAAATGAAAGACTGAATAATATTCTCAGTTCTTCTATTTCCTTCTCCAAACGATGGAAAGGTTCTCCCTTTAACTTGACATTAAATGCCAACCACAGTCAGAATACCAGCACAAAGAGAATTAACTTGACATTGCCTTCTTTGTCTTTCAATATGAGCACGATTTACCCTTTTCAACCACAAGACTTCGTAGGCACTCCAAAATGGTATCAAAAAATAGGAGTTGGGTATTCTTTGAGTATGCGGAATTCTGTAAGTGTAAAGGAAAAAGATTTTTTAGGACCTGATTTTTTCAATAAATTTAAAACCGGAATACAACATCGCGTTCCTATCTCTCTATCGTTGCCTGCATTTAATTTTTTACATATTTCTCCCAGTGTAAGTTATACAGAACGTTGGTATTTGAAAAAAAGAACGGTGTCTTTTGATCCTGATAAAAATAGATTGGATACAAGTTTACAACATGGCTTTTATACTGCAAGAGAGGTGACTACCGGAGTTTCCTTAGGTTCTACCGTTTATGGAATGTTTAAATTTAATAAAAAAAATAAAGATGCTAAAATTCAGGCAATTCGTCATGTAATGCGTCCCAGCATAAGCTTAAGTTATAAACCTGACTTAAATAAGCAATATTATTACTCTGTCAGAGTAGATACTGGTGCGCATGTACCTATGCAACGGTTTTCTTATTTTGATAATATTGGGAATGGTCCATTCTCTGAAGGGCGTTATGGTGGCGTTTCTTTTAGTCTAGAAAATAGTTTGGAAATGAAGGTGCATAGCGATAAAGATACGGCAAATGGGGGAATCAAGAAGGTTAAATTACTGGAGGGATTTGGTGTTTCAGGATCATATAACCTTGTTGCAGATTCCTTTAATTTATCTAATTTCTCCCTACATGCAAGAACGACTTTATTTAAGAAAATGAATATCTCTGCCCGGGCAACAATCGACCCTTATGTTCACAATCAATATGGAAGAAGAATTGATAAATATGTTTGGGAACAGGGTGACTTTAGTATCGGTCAAATTAGAAATGGTTCTGTTAGTCTGAGTACAAATTTCAAATCAAAACAAGGAGAAAAAAAGGCAGAACAAGAAAATGTTGAAGATGATAATCCATTAAATAATAATCCATTAGAAAACACCCAGGAAGAAATGTTGCGCAGGAGAGAAAATCCTGGTGATTATGTAGATTTTGATATCCCTTGGTCTGTAAATCTTTCTTATAGTTTAAATTTCAGGAAAACCAGAACACCTGATTATAAAAGGGATACCACTATTTATGCACAATCTCTACGTTTTAGCGGTAGTTTTAATCTTACGCCAAAATGGAAGGTGAGTTTAAGCAGTGGTTTTGATTTTATTCACAAAAAATTGACTTATACAACGATTAACCTCACTAGAGATTTGCATTGCTGGCGTATGAACATAAGTATTGTTCCAATGGGATTCTATAAATCGTTTAGTATTACAATAAGCCCGACATCAGCATTATTACATGACCTTAAAATTTCTAGAAATCGACAGTTCTATGATGTCTTTGGGGGGCGAAAGCGATGACTTTTTAATTATTAATGATGAATTATTAATGATGAATGTGGAATGATGTTGTATTCTTTGGTTGCTGAATTTTCTCTATTTTGTGCTCATACTATGTATATAGTATTCTGTCATTAGTTTAAATACTTTTTCTTTTAATTCGGGAACATCTTTAGATGTCAATCCTTTTACAGGAATAGGGGGGAGAAAGTGCATTTCTACAGCATGAGGAACTGCAAAAAATTTCTTTCCCGGAGGAAGTATTTTTCTTGTATTAAATAGGAGAGCAGGAATAATGGGTTTCTGGTGTGCTATGGCCATACTGAAAGCACCGTCATGAAAGGATTTCAGTGGAGCTGATGTTTTGTTTCGAGTGCCTTCCGGATATAAAATAAGATGCATCCCCTGATGCAAAGTATTTGTCATCTCTTTCATACTATTTGCCCTACTCTTCGCATTTTTCCGATCCACTAAGATAGAGCCGCTGCGATAAACCAAGCCGAAGATAGGAATCTTGGCCAGCTCTGCCTTAGCCAGGGTTTTACTCGCAAATGGAACACTAGGCGTGGATACGAGAATATCAAAAAGTGCATTGTGATTTACTGTGACAATATAATTCTGATTTTTTTGAAAATGTGTTCTACCCTTTACGGTTATTCTACAAAAAACCAAAGTCATTAAAATCTTCATCCATATCCTGTACCAACGGAGTATAGCAGCTGTCTTTTTAACCTCATCTTTGATGGTATATTGACAAATGGCAGTGGGGATGGCCACTAAAATTAAGGTTAATGCAAAACAAATTAATAGCCAGAAGGCATAGAGATGACCAAGTATTTTCTTCATAATCATTCCTTTAATGAAGGCTTAAAAGTACGACAAAGGTCGTAAAAAAGGGGATGTGAGATAGCTATCTTTTTCTGAAATATCTTTTTTTTCGAAAACTTTCTTAAACCTTCATTTTTTTCTTATGATTTTGAATTTGGATTAATTCGTTATGCTGAAGTTTTACTAACTTATGCAGAAGCCAAAATTATGCAAAATGAGATAGATGATTTGGCGAAAGACTGTATTAATCAAGTTAGGACAAGGGCAAGATTAGACATGTCAGAAGCAGGTGTTACTTTACCCAGATATAGTGGATATTCTCAAGATCAATGGATTAAACTTATCCGTCGAGAGCGAAGAATTGAAGCCTTACAATTATCAATGCCCCTTTCATTCATAATCTTTAAAAACCAATCCCACAATAGATTTTAAAAGTTATTTTTTAATAAATAAAAAATAATCGTAAGTTTGTGAAAGTATATGTAAGTTATATTGTCTTTAAAAGGTTAGAAAAATAAAGAATTGAATATTTTATGCCAAAAACAAGTTTAGAAAACGCACTAAACCTTGCAAGAGAAACTCAGTTTTTAAAAATAGGAAAGGATATTGTCAGGGAAATCCCTACAATTTTTAAAACACAATTTCCCGGAAAAAAAAGTATGCTTATTGCAGATAAAAATACCTATGCAGTAGCAGGTAAATCTATTCATCGTCTTTTATCCGATAAAGATTTGGAAGCATGTGATCCTTTGGTTATTGATGATCCTAATTTGTATGCAAATTATTATTTTGTTCAACAAGTGAAGGAATATTTGAAACAAGTTGACGGAATTGCCATCGCTGTTGGATCAGGTGTGATAAACGATTTAACAAAACTTAGTAGTGCAGAGCTGGGCAGACCTTATATGTGTGTAGCCACGGCAGCCTCCATGGATGGGTATTCTGCTTTTGGTGCTTCTATTACCAAGGAGGGTGCAAAACAGACTATGAAATGTTCTGCACCTCAAGTTATTGTGGGGGACTTAAATACTATTAGTGCAGCCCCTGCTATTAATAATGCCTCGGGCTATGCAGATTTATATGCCAAAATACCCGGTGGCGCCGATTGGATATTTGCTGATGCCTTAGGAGAAGAATCCTTAGATTATCAATCTTGGCATATTGTTCAAGATGGGTTAAGTAATGCATTGAAAGATCCTAGTGGTGTAAAAGCAGGAACTGTTTCTGCTATTGAGCCTTTAATAGAAGGACTTATGCTTGGAGGATTTGCGATGCAGTCGTATCAGTCCAGTCGTCCGGCTTCCGGTGCAGAGCATCAGTTTAGCCATACTTGGGATATGGAGCATCACACTTTCAAAGGAGAAATGGCACGGAAATATGGATTGTATAAGGAACAAGACGAACAAGTCCCGTCTCATGGTTTTAAAGTGGGCATAGGTTTACTTACCACTACCGCACTGTATGAACGAGTGCTTGAAACTTCTTTTGAACAATTAGATGTAAAGAAAGCGGTTGCTCTATGGAAGCCTTTAGAAAATCAAATAGAAGAGGTTAATAAGTTGTTTGAAGAAGAAGGTCCTCGAAAGTTTGCAGCTGAACAAATAACAGGAAAGTATATAGAGAAGGATGCCTTAGAAAAACAACTTTATATGTTGAAAGAGAATTGGCTTGAAATAAAAGAACGTCTGAAAGAACAAATTATTCCTTACCATAAAGCCAAAGAAGCTTTAGCATTGGCAGGCGCACCAGTGGAATGTGAACACATCGGTATTACAAAAAGTAGGCTTAAGAAGACTTTTTATAAAGCACAAAAAATAAGAACCAGGTTTACCGTTTTGGATGTGGCAGTAAGAACAGGATATCTTAACCAGTGGATAGATGAATTATATTGAGAATATACAAGATGCGTCCTCACACATTGTTGAGAAACTAAAGAAAATCAAACATGTGGCTTTAGATATGGATGGAACTATTTATAATGGGAAAACAATCTTTCCTTATACCGTTGATTTTCTTCAAAAGTTGAGAAAATTGGGAATTAGTTACTCCTTTCTTACCAATAACCCATCCCAAAGCACAACAGATTATTTGAAAAAATTGAAATCTTTAGGGATTGAGGCTACGGCAGAGGAAATATACACCTCTGCACAAGCTACAATGGATTATCTGAAGCATTTCCATCCCGAATGGAAGCGTTTGTTTATATTAGGAACGCCAAGTATGATAAAAGAATTTGAAAAAAACGATTTTATTTCTACTTTGGATTCTTCTGAAGATGTGCCGGATGCCTTGATAGTGGCTTTTGATAAGAGTTTGACTTATTCTAGATTGTGTAGAGCTGCATGGTGGGCAAAAGAGGGTGTTCCCTACCTCGCTACCAATCCTGATTGGGTTTGCCCTACCGATCAACCGGTTGTACTGGTGGATTGCGGATCTATATATGCTTGTATAGCAGCCGCAACAGGAAGAAAGCCTGATAAAGTACTTGGTAAACCCCGACCGGAAATGTTAGATGGGATTCTAAGCGCTAAAGGGCTACAACCTGAACAGATTGCCATGGTAGGAGATCGTATTTATACCGATATGAAGATGGCACAGCATGCAAAAGCGTTAGGGATATTGGTGCTTTCCGGTGAAGCCGAATTGGAGGATGCAGAAAAAGCTACTCCAGCTATAGATATGGTTTTGCCAAGTATAAAAGAATTAGGAAACCTTTTTAATTATATTTATGAATAATTTATTTAGGTTAAATTTAATAATATTTAAAGGAGTATTGTGATAACACGATCTAAAAAAATCGTTCTTGGTTTGGATTTTGGAACTGATTCAGTTAGGGCTGTATTGATTCATGCAGAGACAGGAAAAGAATTGGCTTGTGCCAAGAAAGATTACAAAAGATGGAAACTGGGCTTGTATTGTGATCCTGTAAAATCCATTTTTAGACAACATCCTTTAGATTATCTGGAAGCAATGGAAGATGTAGTGCATGCTGCTTTAGAAATGTTTCCCGATGCCAAGCACAAAATTGTAGCCTTGAGTATTGCGGTTACCGGTTCAACTCCTGTTGCTGTTGATGCACAAGGAACACCTTTGGCAATGCATTCACAATTTTCAGAATATCCCAATGCGATGTTTGTACTATGGAAAGACCATAGTGGACAGAAGGAATGTGAAAGAATAAATAGCTTTTCAAAGCAATGGGAAACGGATTATACTCGTTCTGATTTATGTGGTAGTTACTCAATCGAGCATTTTTGGACCAAAGCGCTACATATATTTAAAGATTCCAAAATAAAAGCAGCAGCACATTCATTTGTAGAAGCAAGCGATTGGCTACCGGGAGAATTAACAGGTTGTACCCAACCGGATAAAATTAAGCGGGGAATGGGAATAGCTTCTTCACGTGTTATGTGGAACAAAAAATGGGGTGGGTATCCTCCCAACAATTTTTTCAAGGCAGTTGATCCTGCACTTGATGGTTTGGTAGATACCTTTGACCCACAAGCTTATACTTGCGACCAATTTGTTGGCAGCTTAACGAAAAAATGGTCAGCAAAACTCGGATTGGATAGCGATGTTCTGGTTTCTGTAGGAAATTTAGATTGTCATGCAGGCGCTATTGGAGCCGGAGTCAAAGCTCATTCTATGGTGGAGATTATGGGCACTTCGACGGTGGCCATCACTATTGCACCGAGTACAAAAAATGAAAAAGAAGTGGTGGGTGTGCCTCAACAAGCTGAAGATATGATTTTGCCGGGTTTTATAGGTTATGAGGGAGGACAATCATGTTTTGGTGATTTGTATGCCTGGTTTCAAAAAATACTCTTCTGGCCCTTTGAAAATATGGTTAAACATTCATCCACTCTTGATGGAAAAACAAAAGAAAAGTTGATGGAAGAAGTTCATCAAGATATGATACCTACTTTGAATGATTATGCGGAAAAGGTGTTGCCGGAGGATAATGCTGTAATCGCGACAGATTGGATAAATGGTCGTAGGTCTCCCAATGCCAATTTTAATTTGAAAGGAACAATAACAGGCTTGACACTTGCCGGCTCGGCTCCACATATTCACAAGTCCCTGATAGAAGCTACAGCTTTTGGCGCCAAAGCTTTTATAGAGCAATTCCAAAGGAGTGGCGGGGGTTTGAATGAAGTGATTGCGGTAGGAGGAATTTCTCAAAAGTCATCTTATATTATGCAAGTACTTGCAGATGTTATTGGTATGCCGATTAGGGTAGTGGATGCCCAAGAAGCCTGCGCCCTTGGAGCAGGTATGTGTGCTACTGTTGCTGCCCAGATATACGATAATATGGAACAAGCACAAAAATCTATGGAAATGGGGGTATCCAAGGTATATAAACCGAATTCTGATTTACATGATTACTATAAACATAAATATAAAAGTTATTTAGGCTTAGAAAATATAGAAAAAACCTTTCTTACAGAGGAAAAATTTTGAACAATAAATAACAAAAAAAAGGAAACATTATGGAAAAAGAAAAAATTGCAATAGGATGTGATAATGCAGCCTACGACATGAAGTTGGTTCTCAAAGAACATTTAGAGGAAAAAGGTTACGAAGTTGTAGATTATGGAGTAGGAGCAAAGGAAGATACCATCTATCCCAATGTGGCCTTTGCAGTGGCAGAAGCAGTATCGAAGGAAGAGTTTGAAAGAGCAGTGCTTATTTGTGGCACCGGTTTGGGCGTTTGTATGAGTGCCAATAAAGTTCAGGGAGTTCGTGCTGCAGTGTGCCATGATCCCTATTCTGCCCAAAGAGCACGAAAAAGTAACAATGCACAGATTGCTTGTTTTGGCGCTCGTGTCATAGGACTGGAATTGGCCAAAAATCTTTTGGATATATGGTTAGAAAGTGAGTTTCAAGGGGGAAGATCAACTCCGAAAGTGAATCGAATTATTGAATACGAAAAAGGAAATGCTAATAAATAAATCACTTAATATTTGAAATAAGACTCCTTTAACCTTAAATTAAAATTTAAAAAATGGCAAATAATCAGACGAATCTACCATCATCGAGTAATTCTTTGTTGGATAAAGTAGGAATTCCGAAACCTATTGCTTGGGGGTATTTGGGTGTTTTGATTTTTATGATGGGGGATGGTCTTGAATTGGCTTGGTTGAGTCCCTATTTGGTTGATCATGGATTAAGCATTCAACAATCTGCAACACTTTATACTGTTTATGGAATAACCATTGCTATATCATCTTGGTTTTCAGGAGTGTTATCTGAAGGATTTGGTATTAGAAAAACAATGTTTTTAGGATTTCTGCTCTATATTTTAGGCAGTATTGGTTTTGTCGGTTATGGTGTTCCCCATCTTCATTATGGGGTGATGTTGGTAACCTATGCCATACGTGGTTTTGGATATCCGCTTTTTGCTTATTCTTTTTTAGTTTGGATTACTTATAGAAGTCCTAAAAATAAGCTTGGCGCTGCTGTAGGTTGGTTTTGGTTTGTTTTTACCGGTGGTTTAAGTGTGTTGGGTGCGTATTATTCGGTATGGGCTATCGAGCATTTAGGTCATATCAATACCCTTTGGAGTGCTTTATTTTGGGTGAGTCTCGGAGCTTTTTTTGCTTTGGTTTTAAATAGAGATAAATTTCATACCGATAAAGGAAGCATGAAAGCCAGATTGAATGAATTGGTAAAGGGATTGACTATTGTGAAGAAAGAACCTAAGATATTACTCGGGGGAATCGTAAGAGTTATCAATACATCCGGACAATTTGGATTCCCTGTATTCTTACCTATTTACATGGCAGACTATGGCATATCCACCTCTGAATGGCTACATATATGGGGAATCATGTTTACGAGTAACATTGTTTTCAATCTTATTTTTGGTTTTGTTGGAGATAAAGTAGGATGGAGAAATACAGTCATGTGGTTTGGTGGTATAGGCTGTGGTATTTCTACGCTTCTTCTCTTGTATGCTCCGCAGCTGGTCGGTGATAATTTTTGGCTTATATTATTGCCGGGCGTGTTATGGGGTGCATGTTTGGCCGGATATGTTCCACTTTCAGCTTTGATGCCGTCTTTAGTAAAAAAGGATAAAGGTGCAGCTATGGCTATTTTAAACTTAGGGGCAGGACTTTCAGTTTTTGCCGGTCCTGCGATTGTAGGTTTATTTATTGGAATGGTTGGCAGTGTTGGTGTGATGTGGATTTTAGCTATTTTATATTTTGTCAGCGCTTTCTTAACTAAATTTATTAACCTCCCTGGAAATGCAAAAACCTCTTTTCATAAAGTAGAAGAAAAATAATTATATTTTAAAAGGAAATAAAAAATAATGATGAAAAAGCTTGGGTATTTATTTATCGTTGCCACATTAACTATTATAGGATCTTGTGCAGTATCTCAGAAAATAGGAAATAATAAAAAGCCCCACTTTTACAAACTTGCTCATAGAGGAGGGCGTGGTCTGTTACCTGAAAATACCATTGCTTCTCAAAAACTTGCAGTTGATTATGGTTGTATTTTAGAAATGGATCTTCAGATGTCAAAAGATAGAAAAATTTTACTTTCTCATGATGGTTATATAGATGCTGATTTTTGTTTGACTCCACAAGGAAAAACGATGACCGAAAAAGAGGGACATGGCAGCGTATTGTTTGAGATGACTTATGACAGTATAGCTAAATATGATTGTGGTAGTAAACCTTATCCTACCTTTCCAAAGCAAAATCATTTTAGCGTTTCCAAACCCTTACTCAGCGTATTAATTGATTCTGTAGAAACTTATGCCAAAAGGAAAAATCATGTCAATCATTATAGCATTGAGATTAAATCAAGCCCGGGACGAGATGGTAAATATTATCCAAGCCTTGAAGCCTATGTGGACTCTGCCATGGCAATCGTTTTAAGAAAAGGAATTGCCTCACGTACCATCATGCAATCATTTGATGAAAGAGCTTTAAGGATGATTCATAAAAAATGGCCGGATATGAAAATATGTTATAATATTGGGAATGGACAAAAAGACAATGCAGAAGGATATGTAGAAACCTTGGGTTTTAAACCGCAAATGGTTAGTCCGAGTTATCATCTCGTATCCGAAGAATGGGTAGATGGATTCCATGAAATGAGTATTGCAGTGATTCCATATACAGTAAATAAATTAGAAAGAATGAAAAGTCTTAAAGAAATGGGAGTAGATGGATTGGTAAGTGATTATCCCAACTTATTTAAGAAGTTAAACTGAGGGTAAAACTTTGTCAAATACATACTTCCAATTTAAGCAATTTAGAATAGAACAGCAGCGTTGTGCCATGAAAGTCTGTACAGATACCTGTTTGCAGGGTGCATTGGCAGCTAAAGAGGTTGTTGATAATACACCAAAAAATATTTTAGATATAGGAACAGGCACCGGATTGTTAAGCTTAATGCTTGCACAGAATAGTGTTTTTGAAAAACATGATGCCATTGAAATTAATAAAGATGCCTTTGAACAAGCTAAAGAAAATTTCACAGATAATAGTTTAGGAAATAATATTCATTTAATCTTCGGCGATATTCGCTTTTACGCGCCCGATTATCAATATGATTTCATTATTTGTAATCCTCCTTTTTATGAAAATGCCTTGAAAAGTTCTTCTAATGCCAAAAGACAAGCTATGCATGCCAGTCATTTGAATTATGAAGATCTATTAGGTAGAATAGAATCGCTTCTAAAACCTAATGGTATCTGTAGTTTGATGGTACCCTTTGAATTTGAAGAGGATATGGTAAATAAAGCCGGAAATACTGCTATTTATCCCTATAAGATATCGAGAGTTAAAAATAATAAAGTAAAACCTCCTTTTAGAAGCCTTTTGTTTTTAAGGAAGAAAAAATATAAAATTGATTATGATGAAATCCTCATTAGGAATCCGGATAATTCTTATAGTGAAGAATTTAAATATTTTTTAAATCCCTATTATCTAAACCTTTAGTCCGTTTTTTTGTTGTATATCAAAATTATTCATTTAAAAGTTTAAGTTTATGTCAGAGATTAAATGGAAAGAAGATGCAGCTCATACACAAGTGCAGTTTAAAGCAAAACACATGATGATTTCTACTGTGGTTGGCGAAATAAAGGATTTTGAAGTATCAGTAACTACTGAGGAGTATGATTTTTCTACGGCAAAAGCAGTATTTAAAGCTCGTGTTGGTTCTATAGAAACAAAAAATAAACAGCGGGAAGCGCATCTTCATTCTTCTGATTTTTTTGATAAAGAAAATTATCCGGAGATTGTTTTTGAAAGTACTAATGTTCAAAAACTAGATGATGAAGCATTTACCATGATTGGAAATCTGACGATGAGAGGGGTAACAAAAGAAATTTCTTTGAATGTCGAATTTGGGGGAATGATTGCAGCAGAAGAAGGGAAAAAGCGCGCCGGTTTTGAGATTAAAGGGAAAGTTAACAGAAAAGATTATGGGATGGAATTTAATGCGCTGACAGAGGTAGGCGGAATGGTGGTAAGCGATACAATTAAAATTGCTGTTAATCTGGAATTACTGGAAGAGTAACGCTTCTAATAAGTAGATAAAAGTCAGAGATTGATTGAGCTAATGCATTCGATTACCTCTGACTTTTAAATTTTTTATAATATCGGATTCCAATTGCAACCATTCTTTCCAACGATTTTTTACCTGATTCTCAGGGAGATATTCATTAGCAAGAGAAATGAATAAAGTATAATGACCGGCCTCGCTTTCCATAAATCTTCTATAAAATTTTCTTAGATATTCGTCTTCCAAATCTTCACTCAATAAACGAAATCGCTCGCAACTTCTGGCTTCGATTAAAGCACAAATGAGCAGTTGATCTAATAATCGCCCTTCTGCTTTGCCTCCTTTTTGGCTATTTTTCAGAAGTGCATTTACATACTCATCTTTTCGCTGTGCGCCCAAGCTAAGGTTGCGGTTATTTATTTCAGCCAATACCATTCTGAAATGTCCCCATTCCTCTGTTACGATCGGCGCAAGCTCGTTAACCAACCTTTTTTTATAAGGATATTTCTGAATCAAAGAAATACAAGAGGTAGCTGCTTTTTGTTCACACCAAGCGTGATCTGTTAATATTTCTTCCAGGGAAATAGATGCAAGATTCACCCAACGGGGATCAGTGGGTAATTTTAAACCTAAAATAGTTGATTGATCTGACATAACTTTAAGTTAAAGATAACAAAAAATATAGTTTGATAAACGGTACAAATTTATGATATGATGATAAAAAAATGATATAAAATGTTATAAATTTGGCAGCAAAAGTAGTTTGAATATGAAATCTATTTTCTTGACCTCTTTATTTTTCTTGTTTTGTTTTGTTTTCGCAAATGCACAGCAAAATCTTCGTTTGTGGTATGATGAACCTGCCAATACGGATGCACTCATTGATGAAGCACTTCCTTTGGGGAATGGACATTTAGGTATTCTGTCTGATGGACGGGTTTATAATGAAACGATTACGCTGAATGATATTACCATGTGGTCGGGAAGTAAACAAGATGCAAATAAGAAAGGGGCTGCCAATCACTTAAATGAGATAAGATCACTTATTTTCGCAGGTGAAAACAAAAAAGCGGAAGCGTTAGTAAATAAATATTTTGTTTGTAAAGGGAAAGGATCCGCCTATGGAAATGGCTCCGATGCGCCTTATGGAAGTTACCAGCTTTTAGGTCGTTTACATCTTAAATATAATTATGGAAAAAACACCAATCAAACAAGCGTTCAAGATTACAGAAGGGATCTTTCTTTGGATAGTGCGGTCTCACATACCTATTTTTCTATAGATGGTGTGAATTATAAAAGGACGTATTTTACAAGTTTTGCCGACGATGTTATAATGATCAGGTTGGAAGCCGATAAACCGGGAGCTATTAATTTTCATCTATCTATGAATCGTTCTGAAAATGCAAAAACAAAAATAGTAGGAAAAGAATTGCGCATGTTTGGACAATTGAATGATGGTCATAATGGAAATAATGGAGTAAAGTATCTGAGTCGGATAAAAATCAAACATCAGCGCGGCACTTTACACGTGGATGATTCCGGTTTAATTGTTAAACATGCAGATAAAGCTACAATTTATATTTCTGCAGCTACTGATTTTTTTGAAAAGAAAACAACCTCTTTTTACAAACCTGATTTCCACTATAAAAAATATGTTGCACTAAATTTGAAAAGAGCATGGAATAAACCTTATAGGGTTGAATTTTCAAAACATCTAGCGGCTTATCAGAAATTATTTAACCGGGCAAGTTTGAATTTGGGTGGAGAGAATCATGTAAATGCTGCTTTACCTACAGATGAGAGGTTGATTGCCTTTCAAGAAGACCCGACTGATCACGGATTACCTGTACTTTATTTTCAATTTGGTCGTTATCTTTTGATTAGTAGCACTCGTCCGGGATGGCTACCTCCTAATCTACAAGGCTTATGGGCTAATAAAATCAAGACACCCTGGAATGCAGATTATCATCTTAATATTAATCTTCAGATGAATTATTGGCCTTTGAATGTCACTAATTTAACGTTATTAAATGAACCTTTTTATACTTTGGTCAAAGGCTTGGTCAAACCGGGACATGAAACCGCTAAAGTATATTATGATGTAAATAAAGGGTGGGTTTCTCATGCCATCACTAATGTTTGGGGATATACTGCTCCAGGAGAGGTTGCTTCCTGGGGATCGGCAAATTCGGGTTCCGGCTGGGTAGCTAATATGCTTTGGCAACATTATGCTTTTACTCTGGATACAGATTATCTCAAGAAGATTTATCCAATTATTAAAGGTTCAGCAGCGTTTTATCTCCATAGTCTGGTAGAATATCCGAATAATCAAAAAGGATGGTTGGTTACTGCCCCTTCAAGCTCTCCGGAGAATGCCTTTAAACTTTCTAATGGTAAAGTTGCCAGCGTTTGTGCCGGTCCGACGATTGATAATCAAATTATTAGAGAGCTTTTTAATCATGTTATTGAAGCTGCCAATATATTGGATACAGATATGCATTTTACTGAACTCCTAGATTCAGTAAAGAAAAGACTGCCACCGAACCAAATAGATAAGAATGGACGATTAATGGAGTGGCTTAAACCTTATCAATTAACAGAACCTCACCATCGACACATGTCTCCATTGTGGGCATTATACCCCGGCAATGAAATCTCTTTGAAACATACGCCTGTTATGGCAAAAGCTGCTCGAAAGTTAATGCAGCAAAGAGGTGATATCAGTACAGGATGGTCTCTGGCATGGAAGATAAATCTTTGGGCAAGACTGCATAAGGGGAATCACTGTTTCAGATTACTGAAAGATTTATTAACGCCTATTGCAAAGAGTTCCAGAGGTGGCACCTATCCGAATATGTTTGACGGACATCCGCCATTTCAAATAGATGGTAATTTTGGGGGAACAGCCGGAATTGCTGAAATGTTAGTTCAATCCCAAACCGGGTATATTGAATTGCTCCCTGCTTTACCGGTAGAATGGCAGGAAGGAAACTTTAGAAAATTCAGGGTAAGAGGCGGTGGTGAAATTAGCGCTTCTTGGCAAAATGGAAGAGTTGAAGAAGTTACTTTAGTAGCAACGAAAGAACACCGTTTTAAAATGATTGTTCCTGATGATGTACGTATTGTGCGTTCTAAAATAAGTGTGCCTTTTCAATTAAATGATAACGTGCTTACGCTGAATATGAAAAAGGGAATGAAAGTGCATCTCATTTTCAAGAATAAATAAACTATTTATTTGTTGCTAAGTGAATGAATCTGAAAAATAGGGAGGCTTAAACTTCCGGTAAAAAACGAGTATCTGAAGCGATAAGATTGTATTCTTCAATTTCATAAATGGCTAGCTGAAACTGATCAAAAGGATCTTTAGAAATGATTTTTTGCATTTCTTGGCGATTTTTAGCCTGACAAAGAATAAATTCTCCTGATTTTAAGGTTTTTCTTCCGCTACAAATAAAAACACCTTTTTCTATATGTTCATCTATATATGTCTTATGTTTGGGGAAATATTGATCTATAGCAAAGTGAGGTTTGATATATTTTAGTGTGACTAAGAATATATTTTTCATTTCAATGGGATATTAATAGGTGAAAGTTTTATAGTACATAAACCATACCAATAAAAGTGGTATGGTTTTTTCAATAATATTTATAATGAATAAAATAATTAATATATATTCTTTATTAGCTGCTATTTTTTTTATAGTTATTATAAACTGTCCTTTGGCTGCACAACATTTAGAAATAGAAAAAGTTCAGGGATACTTTGATTCTACTGCAGCGCCTGAAATTTTTAATCGTGTTCCTATTGGATTTATTTTCTCCTTTAGTGATGGTTCACAGAAGAAAACTTCAGGATTGCTTTCCGGTAATTTAAGATGGAGAAAATTGAAAATTCATTCAAATCAGGGGAAAATAAAAAAAGGAATACTCATCTATGACAGGAAGCATGTTTGGAATAACAATCATAATATTACTTTTGATATAAAATATCAGGATACAACGCTTGTTTGTAATTTAGAACTTCCTTATCCGCAATCAGTAAGGTTTAACCTTTATACAGATAGTATAAAAAAGAAGGTTCCTTTCTATCTTAATGTGGAGGGTACTTTTAGTAATGGTAAGATATATCCTTTGGATACCAATATGATTCATATTACGGCTTCTTCAGGAGATATAGAAGGCAATACTTTACGATTATCTCCCAAGGATACCATCTTAAAAATAAAGACTACTGTTTCATTAAAATGGGATAAAACATTAGGAGACAGTATAGTTATTCCCGTAAAAACGCATCTTAAAGAGGTGACCTTACCTTCAGAGAGTGAACTTTTTAATAAATGGGAAAAGAATAGTAGAAAAAGATAGAATAAATTTTTGCAAGAAAAAGAAAAGTTCTAAATTTGCATGCGGCAGGTCTTGTACGACCAGCTCCCTCTGAATCCCCCAGGACAGGAATGTAGCAAGGGTAGGAGGTTGTAGCGGTGCGATACAAGTAATCTGCCGTTTTTTTTATATTTAAGCTATCCACTTTCTTTTCGACTTTATTATTTCAGCTCCTAATAAATCAGTAGCTTAGCGGGAAAGGATTATATGCAACAAGTAGATCTTAATTGTGATTTAGGAGAAGGGGTTGGAAACGAGCGGGATATCATGCCCTTGATTTCATCCTGCAATATTGCTTGCGGTGGTCATGCGGGGAATGATGAAAGTATTGCAGAGGCTGTAGATTTGGCCATACAGCATGATGTATCAATTGGTGCACATCCTTCTTATCCGGATAAGGAACATTTTGGTAGAGAATCTATGGATATATCTTCTGCTGCATTGAAACTCACACTTTTAGATCAAATTGAAAAAGTACTGCAATCTGCCGAAAGGCAGCAGGGAATCGTGTATCATATTAAACCACACGGGGCATTATATAATGATTTGAAAACAAATAAAGATAGAGCCCAAGTGGTTGTTGAACTTATAGATGAGCTTGGCTCGCTTTTAACACTCTATGTTCCGCCGAATTCTATCGTGAAAGAGTTGGCAGAGGAGCGAGGGATAAACACCAAGGTAGAGGGATTTGCCGATCGTGCTTACGAAGCCGATTTTAGTCTGAGACCGCGCTCGGAAGCAGGTGCTGTTTTGACAAACAAGGAGGAGGTTTTGAAACAGGTATTAAATATGGTGCAACATGGACAGATTAATTTGGAAGACGGAAATGTTTTAACACAGAGGTTTGATACCATTTGTGTACATAGTGATACAGAAAATAGTTTGGCGTTATTACGGTATCTTTATGCAGAATTATCTTTGAGGAATATTGAAATTAAAGCATAATGGAAACAAAGGAGATTCAAGTACATCTTATGAGTGAACGAGTTATTTCGATGACTTGGCAGGAAAAGGTGGGAGAGGGATTATTAACCAAACTATTGGCAGCAAAAGCGCATATTTATAAACAAAAGGAAGAGGAACTCATTGAGGTATTGAGTACTTATAATACGATTTTGATTAAATACAAATATCCTGTTAAGCAATTAGAAGAGGAGAAGAAGAAATTAATTGAAATTTTGAAAACAACACCGGAAGAAATTAAGCGGGAGCAAAAGTTATACTACCTGCCGGTTTGTTATGATGAAAAATTAGGTTGGGATACTGAGATGATCATGAAGCATAAGAAGATTGATAAAGAAACACTTATTCGACTGCATACAGATTCGGTATATACTGTATATTTTATAGGCTTTTTACCGGGATTCCCCTATCTCAGTGGACTCTCAGAAAAACTTTTTATTTCCAGAAAAAAACAACCTCGTAAAGAAATACCTAAAGGAGCCGTAGGGATTGGAGGAGAACAAACGGGAATTTATCCTATGGCATCTCCCGGAGGCTGGCAAATTATTGGAAATTGTCCGGTTCCCTTATTTAATCTGAAGTGGGAGTTGCCGACGCTCCTACAGCCGGCTGATAAGTTAAAATTCAGTTCTGTTTCACTAGAAGAATATGAGTTTATTCAGGAGAAAGTAAAAAACAATGCTTACCAGTTAAATCATGAGGTATGGGAATAATAGTGCTTCGACCCGGATTATCCACAAGTGTTCAGGATATGGGACGCTATGGTTGTGCAGCCTATGGCATACCGGAAAGTGGCGCCATGGACAAATATGCTGCAGGTATGGGAAATATATTGGTAGGTAATCCTCAAAACATGGCGGTGTTGGAAGTAACCCGGATAGGTCCCAAACTGCAGTTTTCTGCTCATCATCAAATTGTAATTAGTGGTATAGAAGTCGATGCATATCTCAATGATAAAAAAGTAGAGGTGCAGGAGGTTTATGACGTGCATAAAGGTACTATTTTGGATATTCAAAGGGTGGTAAAAGGAAATTTTGCTTATCTGGCTATTAATGATGGGTTTCAAACTGAAAAAGTGTTGAACAGCCAAAGCATGTATGAGGGAATTACCCCTGAAAAAGTTATATCTAAAGGAGAGGAATTGCCTGTTTTATCTTTAGATGAGAATGTTTCGGATTCTTATTCTACCATATCGTTTGATGAACAGCGGTATAAAAAGCGTAGCTTACGTTTTTTTCCTGGACCGGAGTTTTATCTGCTTTCCAGAGATCAAAAAGTACAATTGGCACAGGAATCATTTACCATAAATCCGGATAGTGGCAGAATGGCATTCCTTTTTCAGGAAACCATTCCTTCAAAGGAAGAATCTATATTAACCAATGCCGTGTTGCCCGGGACGGTACAATTGACTCCTGATGGTCACCTTATTGTCTTGATGCGCGATGCGCAAGTTACAGGTGGCTATCCTCGAATTTTACAAATTCCGGAAAGACAAATAGATGTTTTAGCACAAAAAAGACCGGGTGAAAGTCTGCGATTTAGTATAGCTCAATCCGAAGTATAACAAAAATATTATGTTTAATTTTAAAGTTATATTATGTTCAATTTTAATGTTAGAGTGTATGGGCTATATATTGAATATGGAAATATATTAGTCTCAGATGAAAAAATTAAAGGACAAAATATAACCAAATTTCCCGGAGGGGGATTAGAAGATGGCGAAGGAACACATGATTGCCTAAAAAGAGAATGGATAGAGGAACTTCAACAAAAAATAGAGATAAAAACACATTTTTATACCACCGACTTCTATCAAAAATCCGGTTTCGGTGACGGAAGTCAAATTATCTCTATTTATTATTATGTTCACCCTCTGGAACCATTAAAAGTTCCTCTTTCGGAAAAACCCTTTAATTTCAATCGGGTAGGGAGTAATAGACAATCCTTTAGGACGATTCCTCTTGAAATTTTTTCTGAAAAGGAAGTTGATTTGCCTATTGATAAAGTGGTAGCCAAAATGCTGAAAAAAGTTAATATTTAATATATTCTTTATTTCTCTACTACCTTTACATAGAAGTTTTTATTCACTTTAAAATTATTTTGAGAAATAGATAGGGGAGTAGTTTGCCATTTTTCAGTAGGATGAATTAGTTGAAATTGATGCTTATCTTCTGTGGTTACCTTAATAGCCATATCAAATCCGGAAACACAATTTGACCATCGATAGTATAATTTTCCTTTTTTAATTTTATACTCAAAATGCGGAATTTGTGTGGTAGTTAGATATTGTTGAAAGACTTTGGTGAAATCTATTCCCGATTTTTTATTGATATAATTTTGTATTTCTTTTCCAGTAACTGTCTGGTGTCTGAATTTTTTATTTAATCCCCGCAGTATTTGTCTGAACTTATTATCATTACTGATTATTTCACGAATACAAAGGATCATGTTTCCCCCTTTATAATACATATCCCCGGAGCCTTCGTCATTTACACCATAGTATCCGATGATTGGTTTATCATTGAGCACGTTCTTGCGCGTACCTCTACAGTATTTGTCTCCTGCTTTTCTTCCAAATAGCCATTCCGTATAAAGTGCTTCTGCATAGTTAGCAAAAGCTTCATGCACCCACATGTCTGCAATGTCTTTCGTTGTTATATTATTCCCCCACCATTCATGTGCACTTTCATGTATGATAATAAAATCCCATTTTAATCCCAGACCGGTATGCGAAAGGTCTCTGCCCAGGTAACCGTTAGTATATTTATTCCCATAGGCTACATTACTTTGATGCTCCATTCCCAAGAAAGGTGCTTCCACTAACTTGTAACCATCTTTGTACCAAGGGTAGGGGCCAAACCAGTATTCAAAACAATGTAACATCGTTTTGGCTTGTTTAAATTGTTGAAAAGCGGTATCAAATTGTTTTGGGAGTACGTAATAATTCAAAGTAAGAGTGCCTTTTTCTCCTTGCAATGTGTCTTTAAAATGGACATAATTTCCAATATTTAAAGCGACATCATAATTATTAATTGGGTTGTTTACAAACCAAACATAGGTAGTGGTGCCATCACCATTCCATCTTTTTTTCACCAATCTTCCATTTGAAATATCTGATAACCTTTCCGGAACAGTTACAGTAATTCGCTGACTATCAGGTTCATCTCCCTGATAGTCTTTATTGGGCCACCACAAACTTGCACCTACCCCCTGAGCTGCTGTAGCCACAAACGGATAATTTAAGGAGTCTGTTTCCCAAACAAAACCACCATCCCAAGGTGCATTTTTTGCGACATGAGGATGCCCTGAATAATAAATAGTTATCTCTTTCAAAGATTTTAAAGGTTGCGAAGCTTTCATCTTTATAAAATAAGCATTTCCCTCTCTCCGAAAGGCTAATGATTGCCCATTTTGAATTACACTGTCAATATGTAAAGGCTTCATTAAATCTATTTGCATCTCTCCATCAGAAACTTCCGACATAGATTTTATTACTTTATATTTTATTCTGTTGTATCCTGTGATGCTTTTATTTTTTATATCTATATTTACATGCAAATCATAGAAGGAAACATCCCACCAGGCTCTTTCGGGAGTATTGCTGCCACGTAGTGTATCAGCATGCGTAAATTGACCGGAGGAATGATTGGGGAATAAGTTATTGTCTTTGTTTTGTGCTTGAGTGGTATAAGTAAAAATCACAAACAGTAAAGCAAATAAGGGTATTTTCTTCATTTTCATTGATAATCCTTTAGGGTGGAAAGGTAAGTATTTTTAAACATTCTTCATGTCTTTTAATATTGAAAACAGATGGCTCTTTTTGGGAATTATTTTTATAGGATTGTTCAGTCTTTTGTCTTGTAAAGAGAAATCGAAAAGCGATGCTAGGGTCTTTAAAATGAATATGGCCGAGGGATTGGAAACGACAGATCCGGCGTTTGCTAAAAGCAAAACGGTTATTTGGGTAGATCATCAGTTGTATAATACATTAGTAAAGACAGATCCTCAATTAAATATTGTTCCCAGCTTAGCCAAAAGTTGGGAAGTGAGTGAAGATGGAAAAATATTTACTTTTCATTTAAGAAATGACGTTTATTTTCATGATAATGATGCTTTTAGAGGAGGCAATGGAAGAAAAATGGTAGCCTCAGATGTGGTGTATAGTTTCAAACGCATAATGGATCCTGCAACAGCTTCTGCCGGAGCCTGGGTGTTTAACGGGAAAGTAGATCCGGATGTAGGTTTCGTTGCTTTAAATGACTCTACTTTTCAATTAAAATTGTTAAAGCCTTTTCATCCTATTTTAGGTATTTTAACCATGCCTTATTGTTCCATTGTTCCAAGGGAAGTGGTAGAAAAGTATGGAAAAGATTTCAGGTCTCATCCCTGCGGAACAGGTCCTTTTCAGTTAAAGTATTGGAATGAAGGACAAGTACTTATTTTAGAAAAGAATCCACATTATTTTGAACAGGATAGTAGCGGACATAAATTGCCCTATTTGGATGCTGTAAAAGTAACCTTTGTGAGTAGTAAAGTGACAGAATTTTTAATGTTTGTTCAAGGAGAATTGGATTTTCTAAATGATGTGGATGTATCCTATAAAGACGAATTGTTGACAAAATCAGGAAGACTACAGAAAAGTTTTAGAGATGATATTATTATGTTAAAAAAGCCCTATTTGAATACGGAATATCTGGGCTTTCTCGTGGATTCGACAAACACAAATGTAATCCACTCGCCGGTAACTAATCGCAAAGTTCGATTGGCTATTAATTATGGATTTGACCGTGAAAAAATAGCTATGTATTTAAAAAATAATATTGTAGAACCGGCTTACGGAGGTTTTGTTCCGGATGGTTTGCCGGCCTATGATACTTCTGAAGTAAGAGGATACAGCTATAACCCGACCAAAGCGAGTAAATTATTGGCTGAAGCAGGCTATCCCAATGGGGAAGGTTTGCCGCCAATTACATTATACTCTACACAGGAACATGCGGATGTAGCAAATCTTGTAGCCGCACAGTTAAGACAAATTGGTGTGGTAATAAATGTAACTATTGAACAGGCCGGCATGTTGAGGGATATGGCAGCTAAGTCACAGGTTCCCTTTTTTAGAGCCGATTGGATTGCTGATTATCCTGATGCGGAAAGTTTTTTGGCCTGCTTTTATGCTAAGAATCCGGCTCCTCCAAACTATTCTCGTTTTTCAAATGCAACCTTTGATCGGTTATATGAGCAAGCGATTACTGAAAATAATGACAGTATCCGACATCAACTTTATCATAAGATGGAGAATATTGTTTTAAACTATGCCCCTGTGGTTCCGCTTTATTATT
>CAZLDH010000023.1:2177-25366 GCA_964558275.1 uncultured Chitinophagaceae bacterium | reverse complement strand
GCCCACTCTTTATATAAATATTGAATCGGGCTCCATTTCAACCAGGGAATCTCTACCCCAAACTGCATTCCATGTGTATGTCCGGCCAGCATAATATCTATATTTGGATAATCCGGACGTATCTGCGCATCCCAATGAGAGGGATCATGAGACATCAATAGATTAAATGGAAGTTCAGGCAGTCCCTCCATAGCTTTTTCCATATCGCCATATTTGGGAAAACGAGGCTTGGCACTCCAATTTTCTACGCCCACCAGTCCGATTTGCTGTCCGTTCTTTTCTAAAACACGATGCGCATTATTCAGCATTTCCCATCCCATACCGGTCTCCATATCCTTGAGCAATTGCAAATTATCGGCTTTGGCTTCTTCTGAGGGCCACTCTGCATAATCGCCATAATCATGATTCCCCAAGGTAGCAAAGACGCCCATAGGCGCTTTCAACTGACTAAATTGAGACAGATAATCTTCCATTTCTATGGATTTACTATTCACCAAATCCCCGGTAAAAAGGATTAAATCCGGTTTTTCAGCCAATACCATATCAATCCCTTTCTGTACTTTTTCATGATTATCAAAGCTTCCGGAATGAATATCAGAGAGCTGAACTATTTTCAATCCATCAAATGCTTCTGGCAGATTAGGGAATTTTATTTTTACCCTTCTCATTTTATAATTATATCGATTGGAAATACCATAAGCTAATAAGCCAAAAAAACTTCCTCCCACAATTAATCCGGCTCGAGACAAAAATTGAGAACGAGTAAGACCATGAACCACAGCCTTCGTTTCCTCCGGTTTTTTCTGAAACAAGGCGTACAACTTTATCCCACCTCTTCTTAAATCATCAATAAGTAAAAAGACGACCACCAAAAGCTTCCCAAGGAATAAACCCAATATCAAAAACACCAAAATAATGTTTTGATGTTGACCATATTCATACATTCGGGGTAAGAAATAAAGACCAACCCAGGAAGCCAATGCAATAAGCCAATAGGCTCCCCAAATAAGATATTTCCAAGAGGATGAAACACCAATAGCAGATTTCAATGCCTGAAAAACATAAATATCCACCAGGATATAAATCAGTATAAAAATAAAAAGTGTCACTTTTCCTCTCATTTTAAAATTGTTAAATAGCTAGAAAGCTAAAAATTCTTTCAGCTGCTGATGGATAACCAATCGAGTCGGCTCATCCGTGAGTTCTTCTTTCTCATTAAAAAGCTTTTTCATTACAGAGATGGGCAATCTGTTAGGATGAACTATCATTTTCATATGATTCAAAATTCCGGTAAAATGTTCCATACCTCTCAAATTTCCGGCTCTGCCATCAGCTACTCCGGTTAGCAATGCCTTCTTTCCATAAAAATCTTCCGGCACTTTACACATATCAATAAATGTTTTTACAGCTCCGGGGAAACTTCCGTTATACTCCGGCAAAATAAATATAAACTTGTCTGATGGCTGCAATATTCTTTCTTCCACAAAATTTAAATCCTCGGTTTTTTTATTTAAATCCAAGCCTTCCAGCAATAACACTTCAGGATGTCGCCCCATATCTTCCAACATTCTTTCATACACGTTCACTATACGCTGGGTTCGATTGCCCGGTCTGTTGGTACCTGAAATTATCGTAATCATTAGTTTCCTTTTAGCCGCTGCAAAGTTAGGTAAAAGATAGCAGTGGATAAGTAATATACATCCGTTAATAAATTAAGTTTACCAATTCTTCTTTTCATTGTATTTTTGTCCTTACTTTGAGTACAAAAAGATGAGCTTATGAACTTCACTTATTATGGTCATGCGTGCTTTTCAGTAAAGATCAACGGAAAACAACTTCTTTTTGATCCTTTTATTAGCGGAAATGAATTAGCTAAGGATGTGGACAAGGATAAAATTCAGGCAGATTACATCCTCGTTTCTCATGGCCATCAGGACCACACGCTGGATTTGGTAGATATAGCCAAAAGGACAGGAGCAAAAGTGATTTCCAATTTTGAAATTATCAATTGGCTGGCTAATCAAGGAGTAGAAAACGGGCATCCGATGAATCATGGAGGAAAATGGAATTTTGATTTTGGCACAGTTAAATTTGTCAATGCGATTCACTCCAGTAGTTTTGCAGATGGTACATACGCCGGAAATCCCGGAGGATTTGTCATTCAGTCAAAAGAAAGTACCTTTTATTACAGTGGAGATACCGCTTTAACGATGGATATGCAACTTATTCCAAAATTCTTTGATTTAGATTATGCTATTCTGCCAATAGGAGATGACTTTACGATGGGAATAGAAGAAGCGGTTTTAGCCACAGACATGATTCAATGTAAGGAAGTAGTTGGCATACATTATGATACCTTTGATTTAGTAAAATTAGATAAAGAAGACGCCAAAAAACAATTCAAGCAAGCAGGAATAAGCTTATATTTGCCTTCAATAGGAGAAACGATTGAAGTCTGAACTATTGAGAAAGACATAGCACACCGCCAATGGTGCAAAAAAAGAAAGGGATGGCGTACGACCGTTCGCCAGAATAAAAAAGATGTGAGGGCGCACGGTCGGGCGTCTCAATAAAGACGAAAACATGGGACATACAATTGCCATAGCAAATCAAAAGGGAGGAGTAGGAAAAACCACAACGGCTATTAATTTGGTCGCCAGTTTGGCTACCCTCGAATTTAAAACGCTTTTGATAGATGCGGATCCGCAAGCCAACAGCTCTACCGGATTAGGTATTGACATAAATCAGGCAAAAGCATCTATTTATGATGTCATGGTAAATGATACACCTATTAAGGATGCTGTTTTAGATTCGGATTTATCTTACTTAAAGATATTATCTTCACACATTGATTTGGTAGGTGCAGAATTGGAGCTTATTAATCATCCCAACAGGGAATCTGTACTTAAAAAATATGTCAATTCCATTAAGGATGATTATGATTTTATCATTATTGATTGTTCTCCTTCTTTAGGTCTGATTACCATAAATGCTTTAACCGCTGCGGATTCAGTCATCATACCGGTACAGTGTGAGTTTTTTGCACTCGAAGGTTTAGGCAAATTATTGAATACAATTAAAATTGTACAAAACCATCTGAATTCTGACTTGGAAATAGAAGGAATTTTGATGACCATGTATGACGGTCGACTCCGACTAAGCAAACAAGTTATAAACGAGGTCAAACACCATTTTAATAACATGGTATTTGACACACTTATCCATCGTAATATTCGCTTGGGAGAGGCACCCAGCTTTGGGAAACCGGCCATTATTTACGATCCTAATAGTAAAGGAGCACTTAACTACTTAAATTTAGCCAGAGAGATTTTGCAGAAAAATAATGCAACTAAAATAAATAAAGAAGATAAAATTTTAGCTACAGACGATGAGTCAATCAACGAATAAAAAAAAAGAAGCACTAGGGAAAGGCATTCGATCTTTATTGCAAAATATGGATAACGATTTGGAGAGGAAACCGGTCGCTTCTCTTGAAAATGCACAATACCCACCTGTTGGTATCAAGCGCATTCCCTTAAAAAGAATCAAAACCAATCCGCAACAACCTCGTCAGGATTTCGATGAAAATGCATTGAAAGAGCTTTCTGAATCTATAAAGATTCATGATGTCATTCAACCAATTACGGTTTCTCCCATCAATAGCAAAGACTATCGGCTCATTTCGGGTGAACGTCGTCTGAGAGCATCTCAAATGGCTGACTTAGAAGACATCCCTGCCTATATCAGAGATTCTAAAGAAGATACCCATCTGGAACTGGCACTTTTAGAAAATCTCCAAAGAGAAGATTTAAATTCTATTGAAGTAGCATTAAGCCTGGAACGATTGATGGATGAATGTGACTTGACACAAGAAGAACTGGCGGTACGTGTGAGTAAAAACCGAAGCACCGTAACAAACTACTTACGACTACTCAAACTCCCGCCGGATATTCAAGTAGCTGTTCGCAACGGCATGATAAGCATGGGACATGCGAAAACTTTGATTAGCCTCCCATCCATAGAAAAACAATTATTCGTCTTCAAGGAAATACTACAAAAAACACTTTCTGTCAGACAAGCAGAAGCCTTGGCTAAAAAGGTAAATTCACCTAAAATGTCAAGTAGTAAAAGCAGTTCCCTTCCACCTTTATATAGAAAAGTTCAGGATGATTTAGCCTCTCATTATTCTACCAAAGTAAAACTAAAAAGGAATAATAAAGGAAAAGGTTCTATTGTACTGGATTTTTATTCGGATGAAGAGCTTAATCATCTATTGGATTTAATGTTAGATTAGTTTTGAAAAGGTTCAGGATTTTACAATCAGTTTTTACAATCTGTCTTTTATTGGGCAGTTTAATTGTTGGGAATCGACTCTATGCCCAAAGCAGTGATAGTGTGCAGGTAACCTCTTTTTCAGCTCAATCAGATTCCGCCATTCATATAGCAGATACATCAATTGTCGAGAAAAAAGAGGACACCCTAAAAGCAGATACCACGATGAAAGGTTTTCGGGATTTAGAAACAAAAATAAGATGGGACAGCCTCCGAAAGGTACACAGTCCCAGGAGAGCAGGATTATATTCTGCTATTTTCCCGGGATTGGGACAAATTTATAATGAACAATACATTAAAGTTCCTTTTATGTTGGCAGGCATTGGCGTCGCCACCGGTGTATTCATTTTCAATTACAATCATTACATTACATTTAGAGATGCTTATCGCTTACGTCTAAACGGACAAAAAACCGGAGATCCCGAAATTGATGTTTACGATACAGATGGCTTAAAATATATCCGGGATGGATATAGAAAATATGTTGATTATTCTGTCTTAGGATTTGCCGCAGTCTATCTCTACAATATCATTGATGCCGTAGTCTTCGGCTATCTATATAATTTTCACGTAACCAGCCCATTGACAAATTTAAAATTCGGACCGGTCACGCATAAAGACCAGCTTTATGCCGGCTTTGGTTTTACTTATCATTTTTAAAATTATTACTATTATGAAAATTGCTTTAGTAGGATATGGTAAAATGGGAAAAGCCATTGAAGCCATTGCTTTGGAACAAAATCATGAAGTACTTCTTAAAATAGACAAAGACAACGGCGATTTACTTGACAAGCAACATCTCCAAAAAGTAGATGTAGCCATAGAATTTTCTACGCCCCAAACTGCATTTAGCAATATCATGAAATGCTTGGATGCAGGAATCCCGGTAGTCGTTGGTACCACTGCCTGGCTAAATCACTTATCTGAGGTTGAAGAAAAGGTAAAAAACGAGAATGGCTCTTTTTTATATGCTTCCAACTTCAGCATCGGCGTCAATATCTTTTTTGAACTCAATAAAAAGCTCGCTTCTTTAATGGGACAGCAAGAACAATACAATATTGAGATGGAAGAGATTCATCATACCGAGAAAAAGGATGCACCAAGCGGTACAGCTATTACGCTAGCGGACCAAATTTTGGCAGATGTTCCCCGAAAATCCAAATGGATTAACGAAGCCACTTCCGTAGCCGAAGAATTACCTATTATTTCCAAACGAATAGATCCTACCCCCGGAACTCACGTCATTAGATATGGTTCAGCAATAGATGAAATTGAAATTCGCCATACGGCTCATTCTCGTAAAGGATTCGCCCAGGGAGCACTGACAGCAGCAGAATTTATTCACAATAAAAAAGGCATCTTTTCTATGAGAGATGTACTGGGTTTATAGATATGGAGAAAGCGGACAATCCTTATCAGAAAGGACAGGTTTTACTTATTGACAAACCATTAAGCTGGACCTCATTTGACGTGGTTAACAAGATACGTTATGCCATCAAAACGCCTGAAAAGCATAAGATTAAAGTAGGCCATGCCGGAACCTTAGATCCATTAGCCACCGGATTATTAATTCTTTGTACCGGAAAATTCACTAAAAGAATAAATGAATATATGGGATTAGACAAAGAATATACCGGCACTTTTTATCTGGGGGCAGTAACACCAACCTATGATTTAGAATCCGAGCCAATGGACTTTAAAGATATTTCAGGATTAACGAATACCGATATTGAAAAAACCAAGGAAGATTTCACGGGAATCATTCAACAAATTCCACCTATTCATTCCGCAGTAAAGAAAAAAGGGAAAAAGGCTTATGAGCTGGCCAGAAAAGGAAAAGAAGTAAAGCTCGATCCCAAAACAGTAGAAATAAAGGAATTTGAAATAACCCGCATCGCATTTCCCGAAATAGATGTCAGAATAAAATGCAGCAAAGGGACTTATATTCGTTCTCTGGCAAATGATTTTGGATCCAGCCTTGGCTGTGGAGCCTATCTTAGCAAGCTACGCCGTACCAAAATTGGAAATTGCACGATAGAAGATGCAAGCGATATAAAAACAACTATTGCGCATATTAATGAACAACTTAGAACGGATATCCCACCGCAAAATTAAGAATCAGATTCTGCTTGCGCCATTCCGAACTCAAAGGTTTAATGCTTCCTAAATCCCATCCATAATTTTTACTGATATAGGGAACTTTTAATGGAGTCGCAACATCTAAACGAAGAATGGCATAAGAAAAATCCAATCGCAACCCAACACCCGAACCTATTGCAATATCCTGATAAAAGCGGTTTAGCTCAAATTCTGCACCCGGTTTATAAGGATCTTTATGCAGATTCCAAATATTACCGGCATCTATAAATACAGCTCCTTTTAAACTCAGAAAACCATCGAACATAGAAAACATATCAAACCTATATTCTACATTCGCTTCTAATTTCATCTCTCCGGTCTGATCCGGAAACACATCAGGATCATTCATATCGGGATCGTAATAGGAGCCCGGACCTAACGAACGTAAACGCCAAGCTCTCATACTATTAGGACCTCCGGCTGTAAATTGTTTGATATAAGGCAAAACGTCAGATTTCCCATACGGAATACCCACTCCTCCAAAAATACGTGTGACCAAAGTGGAATGTTCCCGATTAAAATAATGTTTATATTCTGCACTAAGCTTCACATAGTTAGAATAATTCACCTCCGCAAATTTCCCTAAAAATGAGTTTTGATTAAACACCCCCTTTGCAATACCATTCACACCATTCAACAACAGACCCGATTCTTCAAAATTTACACGCAAATAATTGACATCCGGCTGATTTCCCGACTTTTGGTCATTAAATATGAACGAAGCATTTTCCCCTTCTATAAAGACAGAAGAGAAACTATTCTTCAAAAAAGGATTATTTTCCAACTGAGCCCTAAATCCCGGACTAATGTTATAAATATTATTATAATTAAAGAAAATCGGGTTTACTACCCATTGTTTGAGCGGGGTTTCATTCCAACTATATCCAAAAGAGCCTTTGAAACTTGCCCAGGAGAAAAAATTCAAACGTTCCAGGTTATTAAATCCCAAACTCACATTTGTTTGCGGATGAGTAAAAGAAGCAACATCTCGCAACTTAAAAAAGGGTACAATAAACCGAGGAAAGGAGACTTGTACATTTCCACTCAATTCTTTGGCTTGAACATACATTCCACCGTTCTGTCTGGAATTCCATTCCACGCCACCTTTCAAATTTAAATCTAGCTGATTGGCCGCTCTATTGGTATTCCGATGTTTATAATTCAGACTTAATGCCCCTCCTACAATATAATCTCCCGACGATGTAGTAGTCTGTATATTCGCTCCAAACTGTTGTTTTTTGGCAGGAATGAGAAAAACAAAACAATCCAGACTGTCACTCTGACGACCAACTGTATCCACTTCTACATTTACAAACTTCCATACCCTCAAATTATTTAACCGTCTTAATGTCCTCTTTCTCTCTGTCTCTGAATATAAGTCATTTTCATGAAGTCGAATAGCTGCCCTCAATACACGTGGTCGTATTATATTCGATAGTGATCTAATTTCCAAACCTTCATAGATTTGTTCATCATAGGAAGAATCTTCAGGAACAGCATAAGCAGAGTAATCCGGATAAACATAAATATTCCTTATATAATATGGATGCATTAACGAAGAATCAGCATGTTTTACCACATCTATAGTCAACCCTATTTTAGGATGTTCGTCCTTTTTATCGGTGGAACTGTTTACGAGCCCGGTAAAAGAATCAAAGATATTACCAAAAATAGACTTATCTACTGTATCCAAAACAAAACGAATATTGGCATTGGAAAAATGAAAATACCCGGCATCTCTTACCACTTTCGTCAATCGTTCTCGTTCTTTTACCAAATTAGACACCTTAAAAGGTGTATTTTTTTTAATAAACGATTTTTTCTCGGCATCCAACATCGCGCTTTTAATAGCGGAATCAGATACTTTATAACCAATACTATCAATCATAAAAACATGACCTGTATTGACTTGATAGGTTACTTTTGTTTTTCTATTTCTGGTTTTCGCCAAATAATCAGCAGTAGCATAGAAATAACCCTGATTATGCAGAAAACTAACAATATTTGTAGTTGTTTGTTCTGCCAAACTTGAGTCATAAATTACCGGAGGTTCCATATTTTCATCAATCAAAAACCAATTCCACAATTTTCCCGTCTTTTGATCATTATATTTTTTATTGTAAAGCCATAATTTCAAACGTAGTACACTCAAAAATTTGGTATTGGGTTTCTGCTTTATAATAGAAGATGAATGAAGATTACTTTTGATTAATTCCCGGGTTGAATGATTCAAATCTTCTCCATTCAAATCCAAAGTATTTCTGGTCAATAGTGTTTGATTTCCGGTCAGATATTTTGTATTGGAACAAGAAGAGAGAAGTATAACCCCCAAGCATAGCATAGCTACTCCCAAACCTACGGATTTAGAATAACCATCTCCCCTTTTTTTTATTCCCAAAATTTGATTAATCATTCGCGCGCTTTACAGGCGGTTTTTATTCATCCTTTTTTTATAATAAAAAAAGATTTAAGTTTGGCACATGCCTTCAAAAGTGCAAATTAAAACTATTCGTGCATTACAGCATAAAAAATACAGGCAAAAATTCGACCAATTTGTAGTCGAAGGGGTAAAAAACACCTTCGAATTACTAAAAAGTGATCTTATAGCGGTAAAAACACTCTTCATTACCCCAAAATACTTAGAAAAGTATCCTTTTCTACTAGATCAAGATTGTGAAGTAAATGAAGTGGATGAAAAGGAACTCAAAAAAATATCTTATTTATCTACACCCCAAGGCATTTTAGGCATCTGTCAGATACCTAAAAAAAGCAACATCCTTCCATTAAATAATAATGTTACTTTAATGCTCGATGGGATTCGTAATCCGGGAAATTTGGGAACAATTATCCGAATCGCCGACTGGTTTGGTATTGATAATATTATTTGTTCTCCCGATTGCGTAGATCCCTTTAACCCTAAAACGGTACAAGCTACCATGGGCAGCATCGGTAGAATACAATTATGGAAAAAAGATTTGACTACTGTATTACAGGAAAATAACACACTTTTAACTTATGCTGCAACATTGAAAGGGACACCGTTGACCCAAATGAGAAAAATAGAAGAAGGTATTATCCTTATAGGAAATGAATCCAACGGAATTCACCCCGAGTTACTTACATTCGTAAAAAAAGAGATTACCATTCCAAAAATTGGCAAAGCGGAATCTTTAAACGCGGCTATAGCCACCGGCATTATCTGCGGAAGACTATTGCTTTAATCCAACGGCTTGCAACATACGATTCTTGCCATTTAAATCTCTTTTAAGACGTACCTTATTCATTTTTCGTAAAAAAAGTTGTTTTGTTTCCTTACCTAAATCCTCATGCAATTCCACAAAAATACATCCTTCCGGATGTAACTTTTCTTCTGCAAGCGCTAAAATTTTTTCATAAAAAAGAAGTGGGCTATTATCCGGGACAAACAAAGCACTATCCGGTTCTTTCCCTACTACATTCCCATCCATTTTCGCCTTTTCATGCAATGGAATATAAGGTGGATTGCTTACGATAAGATCAAATTGGGGCAAGCCTTTCATCGCCTCTTTATCCATTAAATCTTGCTTTAAAAATTGAATATTTACCTTCAAAGCATCGGCATTCTTTTGCGCTACTTCCAACGCTTCCGAATATTTATCCAAAGCCCACACCTCCAAGTGAGGTGCTTTCTTTTTGAGCGTGATAGGGATACAACCACTACCGGTTCCTATATCAAGAACTTTCAAGGATTTATTCTCCTCATTCACTCCGGCAAGAATCCATTCCACTAATTCTTCTGTTTCCGGTCGTGGTATCAATACGGAGGAATCAACAAAAAATGGCATCCCGAAAAACCAGGCTTCACCCAACACATATTGAATAGGAATTTCTGCTAAAACTTCAGACAGCATCCTTTCCAATTTTTTCCTTTGTGTTTCCGAAAGAGATTCTTTTTTATAAATAATCCGCTGAGTAGGCTTATACCCGGTCAAATGTTCTACTACCAAATCAGCTATATTTCCGGCTTCTCTCCTATCATATTTTTCTCTTATTTGCGAAAATAATCGCTGATATCCATCTTCAATAGTCATAAGCGACAAAGTTACAACAACTCCAATCTTCTTAAGGTACAAATTACGCTCATTATTTTTAAACATTTAGTATGTTTGCTAACCGATAAATCCATTAATATGAAACAACTTCCTCTATTATTCATAACTTTCTTTTTATGTACAGGTTTCTTGACAGCACAAGAAAAAGAAGGCATTACTACGACCGGAAGAGAAACAGGACAACCGCCTTTTCCCGTAAAATATTATAAAGAATTACCGAATCCGACAGCGCCAAATCCCGAAGAATGGGAGAACTATTCAGGAATTAAGGTTAGCTGGGGTTCTACTGACATCAGATATAAAAAGGAAGCACCTATGCCAATCAAAAAAGAGCAATCCCAAATAAATTTACAGGGATGGAAAGGCGAAAGGGTTGCAGCACAATGGGTAGCTTCCTCCTTTGACAAAACGGTCACTCTCTCTTATGAAATCAGCGACTTCACTTTAGATAATAATCCCGACAAAAAAATACCAAAAGATCAAATTCTCGCCGGATTCGTTAGATATGTCATGACCGACGAACTGAATAAAGATGGAAAAGGGGCTTGTGGCGTTCGTACGGATCATTCACTATATGATTCTTCCCTGGTTGCTGATGTCATTGACCAACAAACAAAAGAATTAACCCTTCCGGCACAAAGTACACGTCCCGGTTGGATAAGAATATGGATTCCCCAAAATGCAGTAGCCGGAAAATACAAAGGCTATGTTACTGTGAAAGGGGATGGTCAGATTCTACAAAAACTAGAGATCAACTTGGAAGTAAAAAAACATACGCTGCCCCAACCTCATGATTGGACATTTCATCTGGATTTATGGCAAAATCCTTACGCCGTCGCTCGTTATTATCAGGTAAAACCTTGGAGTAAAGCTCATTTTGATCATCTTCGTAAAGACATGAAGCATTATGTGCATGCCGGAGGAGACGTTATCACTGCTTCTATTATGCATAAACCCTGGGATGGACAGACTTATGACTACTTTGAAACCATGATCACTTGGATGAAGAAAGCAGATGGCAGCTGGTACTTTGATTATACCATTTTTGATAAATGGGTAGAATTTATGATGGATTTGGGCGTAGATAAACAAATTAATTGCTATTCTATGATTCCTTGGAAACTTTCCTTTCAATATTATGACCAAGCAACCAACAGCCTTCAATACATCAAAGCCAAACCCGGAGATTCTGTTTATCATAATTTATGGGTAACCATGCTTACATCTTTTGCCAAGCATCTAAAAGAAAAAGGCTGGTTCGACATCACTTATATCGCTATGGATGAACGCCCTCTCGAGGATATGGAAGCCGCATTAAAAGTGATTTATGAAGCAGATAATAATTACAAAGTAGCTCTGGCAGGCAACCTTCACAAAGAACTTGTTGATAAAGTTGACGACTATTGCCTTTCTTTTGGTCAACATTTTAGTCCGAAAGTATTGCAAGAAAGAGAACAGACCAATATGATTTCTACCTATTATACTAGTTGCGCACATCCTTATCCCAATACATTCACTTTTAGCCCTCCCGCAGAGAGTGAGTGGTTAGCGTGGTCATCAGCAGCACAGCACCTGGATGGATTCCTTCGTTGGGCGTATAACAGTTGGGTGATTGAGCCCTTATTGGACAGTCGATTTAAGACCTGGGCAGCAGGGGACACTTATTTTGTTTATCCCGGTGGGCGAACTTCTATCCGCTTTGAACGGCTGGTAGCAGGTATTCAACAATATGAAAAGATTCATATTCTCAAAAAAGCCCTTATCCGACAAGGAAAAGAGCAAGACATTAATAAACTCAATAAAATTCTAGAAGATTTTATTGAGCTAAAACCTAAAGAAAAAACAGCTTCTGAATCTATTCATGACGCCAAAAAGCAACTCAGAAGTTTGTATAAAAAGATTTAGAGAACTAAAAACCCTCCTTTACAATATACTCTTCAGCAATTCCTAATGCGGAAAAAGCTTTTTCCACTGCCTCCATCATAGGAGGAGGTCCACATAAATAATAATATTTATTGTTGTCATCTGCATATTTCTTAATCACATCTGCAGTAACAAATCCATGCGCATAATCTCCAACTTTCTCATCAGACAGAATATTAATAAATTGATCTCCCAACATTTTTTCAAAACCATCCTTCCAAATAATATCAGCCTGCGTTTTATTGGCAAACAATAACCTATTGCACCCCAATTTCCCCTCTTTTTCCAGTTTTTTTAATATGGCTTTAAAAGGCGTAATTCCTGCTCCCCCGGCAATAAACAAACCTTCTCCTTTGTATTTAATATCACCATAAACATCAGCAATAATCAACTCATCTCCTGCATTTAAAGATAATAAATGATTGGTCACACCTTTGTGATCGGGATAGGTTTTTATATTAAATTCCAGTTCTTCATCTTCCGGAAGAGAGACAAATGTAAAAGTCCTGATTTCATTCTTCCAATCAGGCTGATTGATGGAAATATCCGCTGCCTGTCCGGGAATAAATTCCAATCCTTCAGGCTTTTCTGTTACTATTTTTAAAACATCCGGTGTCAGATGATTAATACTTTTAATTTTAACTGCTTGTGCCATAATTTTTATGCTTTAAGTTCAAGATAAGACAAAAATTCCTCTTTTATGCTTTCTTCTTCAAATTTCCCGGAATAGCTGACTGTAATAGTTACACTATTGGTATCTTTTATACCTCTGGAGGCCACACATCAATGATCTGCTTCTATCATTACCGCAACATTTTCATTCTTCAATATCTTTATTTCCTATTTCTTTCATTTTAGCGTGCATTAATTCTTTCCATCACATTTTCCACGATGGCATCGCAATAAATAAGGTTAAAATCAAATAATTCTTCCGGTGTGTAATTCCTTCCAATTTCATTTCTCAACATTGTTTTGGAACGATTAAGACGAACCTTTACATTCCCTTTGGTAATATGAAGCAATTGGGCAGTTTCTGCTACATCGAAACCATTTATTTCGCGCAAGGAAAACACCATACGATATTTTTCCGGTATGCGACTCAAGGCATCTTCAATAACATGTTTCAGTTCGTGCTGATGAATTATTCTGTCGGTATTATTTTCTGACTGATTAAACATAGGCTTGGCATTTTCATCCAGGTCTTGATTGGTTTCTTTTATAAAGCTGAATTTCCTGCTTTTATGGTAACAGTTATTTAGCATTATACGAACAATCCAAGTTTTGAAGCTTGATTTTTTTTTGAAATTCGACAAGTTTTTATAGGCATCTACAAAGGTATCCTGCATAAGATCCTGCGTATCTTCATGACTGTAATTATAAGACCGTCCAACTTTATACAGATAGGGATTGTATTTCCTAATGATTCTTTCATAATAGAATTTTTCTCCGGCAATGACTCGAATTAAAATCTCCTCATCTGATAAATTTTCTAATTGATTCATGATTTGATTAAAAAATTTGATTAAGGGTTTGTTATTCATTTGAGTAATTAGAAACGTTAAAGGTTACAAAATCAGTCCTTAAAAATAAGGTTCCATTTCCTTGTAAATTCCCTTCCTCAGATTCATTAATCTTTTAGCATAGTCTTCCATTTTCTTTTCCTCTTCAGTTGTAGGATTCCAACAAGGTGCTTGTTGAGGTTTTCCTTCTTCATCCACCGCCACAAAAACAATAATACAATGAGACGTTTTTCTAAATTTATTTTCAGTCGTCTTTCTGGATTTTACATCTACCGCTATATGCATACTGGTTTTGCCGGTATAAATTACTTTTGCTTCCACCCGAACCAGCGCCCCAATAGAAATGGGACGGTAAAACCGAATTCCTCCAACATAAACCGTCACACAATATTTTCCTGACCAATTACTTGCACAGGCATAGCCGGTTTGATCAATCCATTTCATCACAGAACCACCATGAACTTTTCCTCCAAAATTTACATCAGAAGGCTCACTAATAAATTGTAAAAAAACATTATTTTGACGCATCTTTGTTTGTATATGATTTTTTAAAAAACAGAAATTCCCTCGCTTCTTTATATAAATAAACGAGGCCATCAATGGAGAAAAGTTACAATTTTTCCATGAAAAAAACGAGCTATCTTTGTATCTATGGGTAAAATTGATAAACAATATATGCAACGTGCTATTCAATTGGCACAAAAAGGATTAGGAAATACATCTCCTAACCCTTTAGTGGGAGCTGTACTCGTTTATAATAACAAGATAATTGGAGAAGGTTTTCATGAACATTACGGACTAGCGCATGCAGAAGTCAATGCAATAGCAAGTGTGCCTACTAGTCATCAACATCTTATTGCCCAATCTACGCTATATGTCACTCTCGAACCATGTTCTCATTATGGGAAAACGCCCCCCTGTGCAGATTTAATCATAGAAAAAAACATTCCACAGGTCTTTATAGGTTCTGTAGATCCCAATCCTCGTGTAGCCGGCGCAGGTATAGAAAAATTAAAACAGGCAGGAATTAAGGTTACCACCAAAATATTAGAAAAAGAATGCCTGGAATTAAATAAAGCATTTTTTACTTTTCATCAGAAAAAGAGACCTTATCTTATTCTAAAATGGGCTGAATCACAAGATGGTTTTATAGCACTTCCCGGTCCTAAACAAGTGAAAATATCCAACCCTTACGTTAATCGCATGGTTCATCGATGGCGTAGTGAGACTGCCGGAATATTAATTGGTTATAACACAGCTAAAATAGACCATCCGCGACTCACCAACCGGCTTTGGTTCGGCGCTTCCCCTATTCGTATTATTTTAGATCCTAAAGATGAACTTCCTGCCAATCTTAATCTATTTAAGGATGGCAATCCTACCCTTGTTTATAATCTCAAGAATAACCAAAAAAAAGATGCCACTCAATGGATTAAAATCAATCCAGCAAAAGATTTTCTACAAGAAGTGTGTCATGATTTGTTCGACAAAAAAATACTTTCGGTCCTTGTTGAAGGTGGAGCAAAAACGCTGCAAACTTTACTACAAAAAAAACTATGGGATGAAGCTCGTATCATTCAGGGAAAGCGTTTTTTAGGAGAAGGACTAGCTGCTCCCAAAATGCCATGTCAAAGCACAACAGAAGAATCAATAGAAGACAATACCATTCACTATTGCTATTCCTCAACACAATCATGAAAATTTTTTATTTTAAAAAAATCAAAATATTATTATCTCATACATTTTGATTACTCCTTCAGCAATAATTCTTTAATTCGTTTTTTATTCCCGGCGATCCAAACGGAATCCCCTTCCTCAAAAACATATGAAGCAGGAGGATTAAGACGTCGCTTTCCATCTCGCTCTACACCCACAACGATACCCTGCATCTCTTGTCTAATATTTGAGTTTTTGATATCTTTTCCATCTAAACGAGAGCCCTGTTTAACGGTAACCTGCATCAACTCCATTTGTCGGGGAGCCCGATCCTCCGATTCATTCTTTTTCTCCTTCGTAGGAATTATTATTTTATTAAAAGCTTCTAATTCATCATCAGTTCCTATTACAGCAATATCGTCTAAAGGGAAAATACGTTCCGTTCCTCCGGGAACATTTATTATTTTATTTCCTCGTTCAATAAGTACTACATTAATACCGAAATGATCTCTCCAGTCAAGCTCCATTAGTGATTTACCAACACAAGGAGACTCTTGTGGAATTATGATATCAGTCAAATGCCCATCCCATGGTATTAAATTTCGGGATACTTCTTCTTCCTTCACACGCCCCTGAAGATTTGTCAAGAATCTATTTTCCATTTTCCCATAAAAAAACTGTAAGCCATTTCTAAACGCAAAGAGTAACAAAGCAATTAATACACAAGCTACTATCAAGGCTATAGTGACTGAAAAAGCTCTACTCAAAAGGAATCCTATAACAATAATCACTATCGCATATCGTAACACATCCAATAAAACCAGAGGTCCTCTATTCAAAATTCTATCATTCCATAATTTTTTAAAAGCTTCTTTCTCAATCCGGCGAATAGCCATTGCCCATAAAAAGGGGGCAATCAAAACAACCTCAATAATAATATTTACAATAGCTACTGTAGCATCATCACTTACTTCTGCAAAAAGTAGTGGCGTAACATAATTAAAGATTAAAAGCAAGATACCTATAATAATAACGGAATTAATAATCACAGCTTTCAAATATCCACGAATAATAATCCGCCAACTACTTGACGCTCTAATCTTCTGGCTGCCGGAGCTGTAGCTATTTATGCTTTCCACCCATTTTTTCGGTAAATGTTGCTCTAACCAATAATAAAAAGGTTCGGAAAGTTTAATTAAGTAAGGAGAACAAAAAGTAGTTAGGACTGATACACCCACCGCTATGGGATATAAAAAGGGACTTGTCACTTCTAAAGTTAACCCTAAAGTAGCAATAATAAAGGAAAATTCACCAATTTGTGCAAGGCTCATTCCGGTTTGAACCGATTGCTTCAAAGGTTGTCCGGATATAAGAGATCCAATAGACACATTCACTATTTTTCCGCCAATAACTACAAAAGTTAATATCAATACCGGAACAATATAATCAGCTAATATCGATAAATTAATCAACATTCCTACCGAAACAAAGAAAATAGCACCAAAAAGACTTTTTACCGGTTTTACCAACTCAATAATACGTTCATTCTCTGTGGTATCAGCCAAGATAGAACCCATAATAAAAGCACCTAAAGCAGAAGAAAATCCGGCTTTGGAAGCCAGAAAGACCATAATAAGACAGAGTCCTAAAGACAATACCAAAACCGTTTCTTCATTCAAAAACTTACGTACACGTTTCAAAAAAGTAGGTAAGATATAAATCCCCGACACAAACCACAGAATAAGGAAAAAAGCCAGTTTTAAAATTGAAAACAGCATCTCACTTCCCGAGAAATTCTGACTCACGGCAACCGTAGATAACAATACCAATAATAAAACAGCCACCAGATCTTCAATCACTAAAATACCAAATACAGTACCGGCAAACTTTTTGGTTTTCAATCCCAACTCCTCAAAAGCTTTAATAATAATAGTGGTAGATGATATAGCAATAATACCTCCCAAAAAGATACAATCCATAGTGGACCAGCCCATCAATTTCCCGGTAATATAACCAATTAGCAACATCATGGAGCATTCAAAAATACCGGCAACTCCTGCAGAAGGAACCACTTTCACCAATTTTTTAAAACTAAACTCCAATCCAAGGCTAAAGAGCAAAAAGATAACGCCTATATCTGCCCAAACCCGAATAGACTCAGCATTTCCGACGCTAGGAAAAAGATTAAAATTTGGACTAATTAATAGACCCGCCAAGATATAACCCAAAACTACCGGCTGCTTCAATTTCTGAAATATAATGGTAATAATTCCGGCAGCTCCTAATATTAGGGCAAGATCAACTATGAGGGGTTGAAGATTTTCCATTGGCAAAAAGTATGTTAACGAGCAGGTGTAAAATTAAAAATAAATACTGTATTATCGCAAAAATTCGATATAAACTATCTCAGCTCCTGACTTTTTTTGACGTTATATCATGTCATTGAAAATAGCCTTACTTTACAATATTTATGAAAGCAAAGAATAACAATCCGTCTAAATTTCCAAAGGGGTAAAAAGCAAGTGCTTAATCCTTCTTTTTATCTTTATCGGTAAGCGATTTAATAAACTCTGCCCATGCAAGCGGATTAAAAATATTCATGGTAGGTACTTGTCCTGTAGTACGCATACGCTCAAATTGTTTCTGAAAGGTATGACGTACTCCTTCGCCTCCATCTGTTGGCACAAGCCACAATTTTGATTCTAATATATCCGAGGCAGTATTGGCTTTAGCCAATTGATAATAATCATCCGGGATATCCCAATGAAGGAAAGCTTCTTCAAATTCCTCCTTAGAAGGATAGGAATGAACCACCATGGGTGGCAGATAAGCCGTATCCTGCTTTAGAAGAACTGCAAGACTCATATGATCCTTCTTTAAATCTAAAGGAACGTTAATTTTTCTTGTTTTAAACCCAACAACACTAAAAGCCAAAGAATCTCCTCTTCTGGCAACAATAGAAAACAGTCCTTTCGCATTAGCCACCAATCCGCGATTAGCACCTACCACATACACGGTCACATTAGGGATTGACATCATACTATCAGACGTCATAACGACGCCGGAGACTTCCACCAAGGCATTCGTATCTGCCTTCTGCTGTCCCATTACCAGTAAGGGTAATAATATAAAAGATAATATGATTAAAAATAATTTCTTCATTCTTAGTCAAAGATACGGATTTTGTTACTTTAACACATTTTCTATGTAGATTGTTAGCTTTTTTATAATCCGACAATATTGTATGAAATACACAGTAATTGACTAACTTTGCATAAGTAGCACAAATATTTTAAATAAACAACCGATATGATTTCTAAGGATGATATCAAAAACGCATTAAAACAAGTCGAAGATCCTCAATTAGGCGGAAATCTTGCTGATTTGAATATGATTAAACAAATCAAAATTTCTGAGGACGCGATTAATATTCGGATAGAGCTAAAGACTCCTAAACATCCACAAAAAGAAGATATTCGTCATAAAAGTATTGAGGCAGTGCAGGCTATTGCGGGAGATAATAGAACAATTCATGTACAATTTACAGCCGTTATCACCAGTGGGCGAGACAATAAGGCAAAAACAATTAACGGAATTGGCGTAAACGATAACCTGTTACCTAACGTTAAAAATATTATTGCAGTTGCTAGTGGTAAAGGAGGGGTAGGGAAGTCAACTGTCGCCGCTAATCTGGCCATCGCTTTAGGAAAAGAAGGAGCGAAAGTCGGATTGATGGATGCAGATATTTACGGACCCAGTGCCCCGATTATGTTTGGGCTCCGTGGAGAAAGACCCAAAATGACAAAAATCAACGGAAAAGGAATGATTATGCCCATGGATCGATATGGGGTAAAGGTCATCTCAATCGGACTTCTGGTTGATGAAAAACAAGCGGTTGTTTGGCGTGGACCAATGGTAAGCAGTGCAATAAAACAATTCGTTTCTGATGTTTATTGGGGAGAATTGGATTATTTGATTATTGACTTACCTCCGGGCACAGGTGATATTCACTTGACGATGGTACAGACTATTCCGGTGACAGGAGCAGTCATCGTAACTACTCCCCAACAAGTAGCTTTAGCAGATGCGAAGAAGGGGGTAGCTATGTTTAGTACAGGAGCGATTAAAGTCCCTGTTTTGGGAATTGTTGAAAACATGTCTTACTTCACGCCTCCGGAATTGCCCGACAAAAAATATTATATTTTCGGAAAGGATGGCGCCAAAAGGATTTGTTCCGACTTCAATATTCCTTTATTAGGAGAAATTCCTATTGTAGAAAGTATTTGTGAAGGTGGAGATGTTGGTATTCCTGCGCTGATGGGGGATGATGAAATTACAAAGAAAGCATTCTCTGATTTTGCAGATGAAACAGCCAGACATATCGCTATTAGAAATGAAAATATGGATCCTACCAAGATTGTAGAAATGGTGAGATAAAGAAAAGTGTCACTATTTTCATTCCTATTGCCACACCTTTATTTTTTATAGCGGTGTGGCAATTTTATGTTATATTTATGAATAAGATACAAAAAAAATTCTATAACCTATACCGAAAGGAGAAATAAGACCTATTCTGAATGACCAAAATCAACCATTATGCGAACACATGCACCAAGAAACAGACGTGCGCTCTTTATTGTAGATGTACAGAAAGACTTTTGCCCCGGAGGAGCGCTACCTTCGGACAAGGGGAATCAAATTATTCCGGTCATTAATGGACTATTGCCTAAATTCAACTTTGTTGTGGCCTCTAAAGACTGGCATCCACAAGAAACTGTTCATTTTGATAAATGGCCAAAGCATTGTGTGAGAGGAACAGAAGGAGCAGCTTTCCATGAGGATTTACATGAAAAGGATATAGATTTAGTGGGTTTAAAGGGTACAGGCAATACAGATGACGGTTACAGTGCTTTTGAAGCTACTAATCTCGATTTGAATTTCGAGTTAAAAAAAAGTGGTGTGGAAGGTCTTATTCTTGTTGGACTTACCACGGAATATTGCGTCAAAGCAACAGCTTTAGATGCAGTAGCAGCCGGTTTTAAAGTATATCTCGTAGAAAACGGTATAGCTGCTGTCGATGAAAAAGATGGTAAAAAGGCTTTACAGGAAATGAAAGCTGCAGGGATATCTATTATTCAAGCTGCGGATGTGCAATAAATACTTTCACGCAAAGATCGCAAAGGATAAACCGCAAAGAACGCAGAGATCTTGGCGACCTCTGCGCCTGCTTAGCGCACATTGCGGTTAAATCTTTCAATCAATAAAGAAAAAATAAATGACTGAGAACGAAATAGCTACTAAAATATTAGGATGTGCTTTAGAAGTTCATAAAGCTCTGGGACCTGGACTGTTAGAAAGTGCTTATCAGGAATGTTTGTATTATAAATTAGGAAAAGAAGGTTTTTATGTCGAAAAAGAGAAACCGATGCCTTTAATTTTCGAGGAGGTAAAATTGGAATGTGGATATCGGATAGATTTGTTAGTAGAGAATAAAGTGGTAATAGAAATCAAAAGTGTAGAAGCCTTAAATGATGTGCACCTTGCACAAACTTTGACTTATCTAAAATTGGGAGATTACAAATTAGGGTTGTTACTCAATTTTAACGTTGCTTTGTTAAAAAACGGGATAAGAAGAGTAGTGAATAATTTATAGAAGCGTTGAGTATTAACCGCAAAGAACGCAGAGACCTTGGCAACCTCTGCGCCTGCTTAGCGAACATTGCGGTTAAAAAACAAAAACATCGTAACTTAGCTACACCATGAAACAAGAGAAACAAACTGTCGATAAAAGAATAACAAACTTCCTCTATCACCTCCAACCTGAGTTTCAACTATCTGATGGCGTTTCCATTATGCAACCTTATCAAGACAAAGCTATTAGAAATATCTCCACTACATTTTTCAACAAATATTTCAATGATACAAACCCTCGTGTACTCATCCTCGCTATCAATCCGGGCAGATTAGGGGCCGGCATTACCGGAATTCCTTTTACAGATCCGGTACGTCTGGAAGAACAGTGCGGCATTTCCAATAACCTTCCCAAAAAGAAAGAATTATCCGGTAGCTTTATCTACGAAATGATAGCGACTTATGGCGGAATTGAAAAATTTTATGAGCAATTTATGCTTACTTCTCTTTGTCCGTTAGGCTTCATTAAGGATGGGAGAAATGTCAATTATTACGACCAAAGGAGCTTACAAGAAGCGGCAACTCCTTTTATTATAAAAACGCTTCGACAACAAAAAGAAATCACCCAATCTCCTGATATTTGCATTTGTATGGGAGAAGGGAAAAATTACAAATTCTTTAAAAAGCTCAATAAAGAACATCATTTTTTTGAAGATATCCTTCCTCTTCCACATCCAAGATATGTGATGCAATATAAACGTAAGCAGAAAAAAGATTATATTCAACGATATTTAGAAACGTTGAAAAGGGCTTTAGAATTCAGTAAGTGAAGTCAGATTACTTATATTTTTGAATCGTCAGACAGATATTTTCACAACAATTTAATTAACCGCAAAGGACACGGAGAAGGCGCAATGTGCGCAAAGCTTTATAGCATTTCTACGCCTCCTTAGCAAACACTGCAGTTAAAAAAACAATAAAAACCATGACCAAACTTGACAAAATATCTATGACGACTTTCCCGATTTACAAGTAGTTTTTACAGGTCCTTCTCTTATCCATTTGGATCAGGCAAAAGGAGACTTAAGTCGTAGAGCAATAATGTATGAACTTTTGGGGCTCTCTTTTAGGGAATATCTTCATTTCAAATTAAATACTTCTTTTGAAGCCGTAACCCTGGAAAATATACTTTCCAATCACCTCCAATTAGCAAGAATCATTAGCCATAAAATAAAACCTTTGGCACATTTCAAATCTTATCTAAAAAGAGGATAATATCCCTATTTTATAGAAAACGAAAAACTATATCTTCAAAAATTGGAAGAAACCATCTTACTGGCATTAAATACTGATTTACCGACTACTTATAATATTAGCTATGGAAGTATTGAAAAAATGAAAGTATAATGAGAAGGTTCGTCAATAACCGCTGAGGACAGAGAGAAGGCCTGACTGCGCTGCTGATCCGGCAGACAGGCGCAGTGTTCGCGGAGATTTTAGGTGTATGGTGTGTTTGGTGTCACAATAGGAGGTAAGTTTGGGGCTCTCTGTGAACAGGAGTGTGAAATTGATAAGCGGAAACAAAAAGAGGAAGATTATTACGGAATCGTAATTCGCCTTTTCTATCTTTTAAATAATATCAAAGAGAGGAAAGATATATCCCTACCCTCTTTTCTTTTGTCTTGAGGTCTTTCCCTTGTCCATTGGGGTAAAGATAGCATTCCCCTTCAGCCTTCATATCAACATGACCATAATTACATAAACAAAATAATATAATTACATAGATAAATTACCATAATTACATAACTTTGTTTATCTTTATCCTATGATATTCAGAAAAGCAAAATATAAAATGGTGGAAATGGCAGAAAAATTTCCGATACTGGTTTTCACCGGT
>CAZLDH010000023.1:0-2077 GCA_964558275.1 uncultured Chitinophagaceae bacterium | reverse complement strand
AACAAGTTATATAGCCTTTACCCTAAAACCCTGGCATAAGAATTTTTCTAAAAGAGTAACAAAATCTCCCAAACTGTATTTTTATGATACCGGGTTGCTCGCACATCTGTTAGGGATAGAACAACCGGAAGAAATCATTACCTCTCCATTTAAAGGAGCTTTGTTTGAGAATCATGCGGTTGTTGACATTATGAAACACTATAAAAACAATGGATTACATCGCAAGTATTATTTCTGGAGAGACAGCAATGGCAATGAAATCGATTTAATCATCGAAAGAGGGTTAAAAATCCAATGCGTAGAGATGAAAGCCTCCCAAACAGTAAAAAGTAACTTCTTAAAATCGCTCCATTATCTGGATGGTCAAGATAGCAGCCTTCAGATAGAACATTATTTAATGAATACGCTGAATGAAAGTCAAAAAAGAACAAATGAAACGATCCTAAGTTGGAAAGACGCAGACAAAATCACATAGCATTGGCATTGGCTTTTGCAGGATAACTGATCAGACTAATGACTTTTACAAATTTATAAATCTTATTTAACCCTATCAAGTCTGTTGTATAATCAGGAGACGCCTAACGGAGTCTGTGAACTCGATTCCCGTTTTTTTTCAAACATGGTGCTTCTAATAAAGCGAGAAACGGAAAGGCGATTCAATGCAAGAACTAAAAGCCAATATGTTAGATGGGATAAATAGTTATTTAAAAGAAGGGGTATCTTGTTTTGACAGCCTCACTATTTTAATAGAATTCATCCCAAGCTGTTTCCTTTGGGATTAGTGGAATTTACAACGACAATATATCCTCGGGGCAACAATTCAGCAGAATGTGCCATAGGTGTTTTTGCATAAAACACTACTTTCTTATCTTTGATATCCAAAAGACAAGTAGCTCCACTCGAAGCAGTAAGCAACAGTTTTGTGTTATGATCCACCGGCTTGCATTCATCTAAAATGCCTAATAACTTTTGATAAACATCCGGCATTTGGTCTTTAGATTCCTTTGGTGACCACTGCCATACAATAGACGAGGGCTATAGTTTAATTCAGCGTTGTAAATTACATATCTCTAAATATCGTTCCAGCGTTTGCTCATAATTCTTTCTTGCGTTAATATTATTCAGAGATGATTCAGCAAAGTCCTTTACAAAGTTCTTTGACTTCTTTAACTGTTGTTTCATTCTGAACCAATTCAAATATTTGGCTATAGTTTAAAATAACACGTTATTTTAAACTATAGCCTAGACGAGCTATCTGATCCTAATTCAGGGTTTAAAATAGGCACTTGATCATCGCCACAAGTAATATAAAAACCTTTCGAAATGGAGGATAAAGATTGAGCGAATAGATATTGGAAAAGGGACAATAATATAATGGCCAATCCTACTTTCTTGATGTTGTTATTCTGCATTTTTAAAAAATTTTAAAATTTCCTATTAAATCGTATTCCACTGTACTCTATGCCTTTAAGTCCTTTATTATTTAGCTGCAGATAAAACATCCTACTGTTTTTTTTCAGTGAGTCAATTTTTTAGGTGTTATTTATTTTACCATTCCTCTAATTAACATCCCATCAGCAGAAGGGAAATCAATGCCTAATAAATAAGCTATCATAGGAGCTATATCCATTACACTCATTTCATCAATAAACTTCCCTTCCTTTATTCCGGCACCAAACGCTACAAATCCGGTTTGTATCTCTTTGAAATTAGGGAAATAACCATGACCGGATCCATGAGTAGGCCGGAAGACGGAACCTTTTAAAGAACCACTAAAATAAAAGCCTTTGCGAGCAGATAAGGCTAAAACTGCATGTGGGTCTGCCCCTATATCTTCTATTGTGTTTTTATCAATTATATAGAACAGTTTTTTGTGATTAGGAATGTCATTAATCAGCTTTTTTACTTTATTTAATGTAGCTTCATCGTTAGGATCTTTAAGCATTAAGAAAGCTGATCCGCCGGCAGTATTAAATTGAGCTTTCCATTCCCCCTTTTTGATATCTGTAATTAATCCTGCTTTCTTTAACCATACGTTAGGACTGATGAGTGTAAATTTATCTACATGTCCATGATC
>CAZLDH010000022.1:25008-25539 GCA_964558275.1 uncultured Chitinophagaceae bacterium | reverse complement strand
ACTTATCTATATTTTCATACTGTTTGTCACGATTATCCAAGAGTAGAAAATCTTTCCCTGCTCCGTGATATTTATGGAAACTAAATTTCATTGTTGATTTTATTTTATTTTAGGTTCACCATATTTTTCTAAAATTAGATTTAATAACTTAAGAGAATAATAGCGGTTATTTTGAAGAAAAACTTCAAATACAGGTTTTAATTTCTCAATATAACCTTTTGCTCTTGCAACTGATAAAAGCCCCAAAGTTCCAATACACTTCAAACCAATATTTTCCGCAAGATTTCTAGCTTTTTTATCATCAATAAGTAAATAGTCTGCATTCAGTTCTTGATAAAGAATTACCGATTCTGATTCACCATAATCCATGATAAAAGTCAAATCGTTATTCCCCTTTATATCAATAACTTTATCATTAAAAAAGGGTTCTAAAATATTGTAAAAGTTGGTAGATTTATCAAGGCTTATTTCTTCCCATACTGCCCTTGAAATCTTTGTTGCATCAAAAAATTGATTTAATAATTCTAATTT
>CAZLDH010000022.1:0-24998 GCA_964558275.1 uncultured Chitinophagaceae bacterium | reverse complement strand
AATAATTGCTAAGGAAAAAATAGGTCCTGCATCTGCAATAACCACCCCCTTTCTCATCCTTCCAACACTTTAATATCTTTTAAAATATCCTTTTCAGTCAGATTTGAAATTGGTATTTTATTCTTTGAAAGCTCTTTTTCAAATTCAAGCCTGGATAATCCAGCAAGTTGAGCTGCCTTTCCTATAGTAAGTTTATTAAGCCCATATAATTGCATAGCTAATGTTACCTTAATGCGTACCTTTAATTCATTTTCAGATTCATTCAACGCCAAAAGAACATCATCAGGGAATTCTATAGATATCGTTTGAATACTCATCATTTCATTTTTCTATTTCAAAGATAACGAATTTATATACAATCATCGACTGTAAATATACCAAATTAAACATTCCATTAGCACAATTAACTATTCAACTCAATCACCCCAATAAACTACTTACTGCATCATGCATTTTTTCAAATTGAAATCTTTCTAAAATTTCCTCCATCATTTTCTTTATTTTGTCATTACAAAGATTTCCCAAACTGCCTTCATGCGTATGATGAATATCCGTAGAATAATCAAAAGCCTCTTTCTCAATTGCTATTCCCACTTTTTTATATGCATCTCTAAAGGGAATGCCTTGTAAAACTAATTTATTCACTTCTTCTACACTAAATAAATATTTGTACTTATCATCTTTCAAAATATCCTTTTTAATTTGAATATTATCAAACATCAAAGAAGCCATACTCATACAATTCTTCAAATCATCAAAGGCCGGAAAGAAATTTTCTTTAAGTAATTGTAAATCTCTGTGATACCCTGAAGGAAGATTAGAAGCAATCAACATCAATTCGTTTGGCAATGCCTTAATCTTATTCGCATGCCCACGAATCAATTCAAAGACATCCGGGTTTTTCTTGTGAGGCATAATAGAAGACCCGGTGGTTAACTCATCAGGAAAGCTAATAAACCCAAAGTTCTGACTATTATAAACACAGGCGTCCATTGCCATTTTTGACATCGTAGCTGCCACATTGGACAAAGCCTGCGCCACCATTTGCTCTAACTTTCCTCTCCCCATTTGAGCATATACTACATTGTAATTCAGATTATCAAAACCCAATAAATTCGTAGTCATTGTCCTGTCCAACGGAAAAGAAGAACCATATCCGGCTGCAGAACCCAAAGGATTTTTGTTCACAATCCTATATGCTGCCAGCAAGGTGTGCATATCATCTACTAGACTTTCAGCATAAGCACCAAACCACAAACCAAATGAAGATGGCATAGCCACCTGAAAATGAGTATATCCGGGATAGTAATAATTTTTATATTTCTCACTCAATTCTATTAACTGATGAAAGAATGTATTCACTTCTTTAACTAAGATTTCCAACTCATCTCTCAAAAATAATTTCAAATCCACCATCACTTGATCATTTCTGGAACGACCGCTGTGAATTTTCTTTCCCGCATCTCCCAATCGCTGTGTTAGCAAAAGTTCTACCTGAGAATGTATATCTTCTACATCATCCTCAAGTCTAAAAGTACCGGCTTCAATCTCTTTGTAAATCTTTTTGAGTTCCGTTGTAAGAATCTCCAAATCTTCCCCCGATAAAAGATTAACTGAATGAAGCATTTTTATATGTGCCAGCGACCCCAACACATCAAAAGGAGCCAACTGTAAATCCATTTCCCGGTCTTTACCAACCGTAAATTTATCAACTGCTTCCAAAGAATTTTTATTTTTTTGCCAAAGTTTCATACATCCGTTTTTAAAGGTTAGTCATTGCAACCTTAGTATATTAGAATGAGTCATAACCAGTTAAAATTCGAAGAAAATGTCTCACTCCCTAAATAAATAAGATAATAAAGTCAAAATTAGGGTTAATTATGGAGATTTTTAAAGTAAGGCGCTGTAAACTATAATAATTCTTTAATCCGCATTATTCATAGGTTAATTGACACAAAAAAGGCAACGAACTTAATCGCTGCCCTCATTATTCTATTTTTTCTGTTTTACCTCGTACAATTAGCAGTCCAATTTTGTCCATCTTTTGAATACAAGATCATTAAATTGGATTCATCAATTCTCACAACTTGTACACCTTCCTCAAAATCTATATTAATCATCCCGTTATCTCCATCCTCTTTAAATTCAACACCAGTAAGTGCAGGAATGCCGCTTTCATTAAATTTAAAATTATAATCATCTCCTACTTTTACTACTGTCACAGAACTACTATCTGCACTGATATTACTTTCATCATCGCTAAATCCAACACTCCCATTGTACGTTCCTACAAACAAATCATTATTTGCCGGATCATCATCTTTACTACAGGATGCAATCACAAAAACCAAACAAAGAACACCTAATACTTTCCATACATTTTTCATAACAATTTAATTTTTAATTTTTTACTAAAATCAGTCATTTTATAATGTTATTACAATAACCATGCAATAAATAAAAAAGAAATTCTTTTTTATTCTGTATGTAAAACCAAAAGAATGAAGTGATACCCCAAAAAGTACTAATAATCCGGGGAAATATTTCAAGAATATTAGTGATATAAAAAACTTACAAAACAGCTTTCAACAATCCTATATAAGTCTCCATTCCATCTTTTATTTCATCTAACCCAATATATTCATCCGCTGAATGAGAGCGTGCAGAATCTCCGGGACCTACTTTTATAGAAGGATATGGAATCAATGCCTGATCAGACATGGTAGGTGAGCCATATAGCGTTTTTCTCATTTTCCCTGCAGCTTTCACCATCGGATGCTCCTTAGGTATAGAAGAAGAACGCAAACGGGTAGATCGTGGCTCCACTTTGCTTTTAACATGCTGACGAATAATTTTCAACACTTCTTCATGGCTGTATTCATCCGTTATTCTCACATCCACCACATAATGACACTCTGCGGGAACTACATTGTGCTGTTTTCCAGCCTGAATGACGGACATCGTCATTTTCACCGGCCCTAAAGTATCGGAAATTCTTTCAAAACGGTAATCTTTGAACCACTGAATATCTTCTAAAACTTCATAAATGGCATTCACGCCTTCTTCTCTTGCCGCATGTCCGGGTTTTCCATAAGCCGTTCCATCCAATACCATCAATCCTTTTTCTGCTATGGCCACATCAGTCAATGTAGGTTCTCCCACCATAGCAAATTCAATATTCTCAGGCAAATGAGGCAAAAGACTTTCAATGCCGTTTTTTCCTGATATTTCTTCTTCTGCCGTAATAGCCAAAACAAGATTATATTTCAAATCTTTTCTTTCATAAAAATACCGAAAAGCTGCTATTAAGGAGACCGCCGGACCTCCTGCATCATTACTTCCTAATCCATAAAGAAGACCACCTTCCACCACTGCTTTAAAAGGATTACGCGTATAAGCAGGATTAGGTTTTACGGTATCGTGATGAGAATTGAGTAAAATCGTAGGTTTCTTTGCATCAAAATATTTATTTAATGCCCAAACATTGTTTCCTACTCGACTGTGTTCTATTTTATGCTCTCCTAAAAATCGGCACAATTCAGCAGCTGTTTTATCTTCCTCTTTGCTTAACGAAGGAATTTCAATCAGCCGCTTCAATAGATTGACTGCATCAGTATATAGTTGTTCTGTTGTCATTAAGCTACAATTAAAGTTCCTGAAATATCCGCTCCCGTATTCGCTATAATATCATCTGCATGACCAATCAACACACTGTCCACACCCTGATCAATAGCCTGAAAAGCATTATGTAATTTGGGGAGAATACCTTCAAAGAGTTCATCGGAAGCCAACATTTGTTCATAAATCTCTTTATTCATCAAAGGAACAATACTGTTATCGTCTTCCACATCTTTTAGAATACCTTTTTTCTCAAAGCAATACATCAGACGTACCCGATATTTTTTTGCCAGCGAAACTGCGAGTGAGGAGGCAATGGTATCTGCATTAGTATTCAACATCTGTCCCATCTGATTATGAGTAAGTGCAGCAAATACCGGAACAATATTCTGCTCTATCGACTGCTCTAAGAAATCGGTATTAAAAGGAGGATGAATATCCCCCACAAAGCCATAATCTACTTCCTTAACCGGTCTTTTTACAGCAGGAATCACATTAGCATCAGCTCCTGTAAGCCCTAAAGCATTACTCTTCAATGCCTGTAACTTTGCTACAATTTTTTTGTTGATAAGCCCTCCATAAACCATGGTAACCAAGTCGATAGTATCCTTGTCTGTAATACGTCTTCCATTTTTATAATTGGGTTTTATACCTAACTTATCTCCTATTTCGGTTGCTTTTTTTCCACCACCATGTACTAATATTTTCTTTCCCTTAATAGCAGCAAAGTTTGTTAAGAAGGTCGATAAAGCAGCTTCATTATTAATAATATTTCCACCAACCTTAACGATGTATAGATCTTTTTTAGAATTTTTCATTTTAAAGGGTTGCACGCAAAGAGCGCCAAATTTTCTCACAAAGAACGCCTCAACTTATATTCCTGAAATCATAAATAGTTTTTTTCCGGCATCAATTCAAAAATACTAAATATTCTTTAATATCTCTGCCAGAACAGCCTGTGCCGCCCACACTCTGTTTCCTGCCTCTTCCACCACCAAAGAACTATTACTGTCCAAAACATCATCAGCTATCACTAAATTTCGACGCACGGGAAGACAATGCATGACTTTTGCCTGATTGGTATTTTTTAGTTTGTCTGCAGTCATCATCCAGGAAGAATCTGTACATTTTATCTTTCCATAGTCATGATAAGAAGACCAGCTTTTGACATACACAAAATCGGCACCTTCCAAAGCCTTTTCCTGCTGATATTCGATTTTTGCCCCCGCCGTAAATTTCTCATCTAATTCATAACCTTCCGGATGAGTAATGACAAAATCTGCTTTTCCCCAAGCATTGGTCCACTGGGCAAATGAGTTCGGTACGGATTGGGGCAATGCTTTTTTATGAGGAGCCCAGCTCATCACCACCTTTGGTTTCTTACCGGATGAAAAATCAAAATGCTCATTCATCGTCAACATATCTGTTAAACTCTGTAAAGGATGCAGCGTTGCACTTTCCATACTCACAATGGGCACACCGGCATGTTTTACAAACTGAGAGATATATTTTTCCTGATAATCATCTTCCCTATCCTTCAATCCGGGAAAAGTGCGAATCGCCATAATATCAAAATACTTTCCCATCACCGCTGCAGCTTCTTTCACATGCTCAGACTTGTCACCATCCATGACCACACCATCATCAAACGCTAACTGCCAGCCTTCTTTATCAATATTAAAAATAACAGGCTCCATACCTAAGCGCCTGGCTGCAACCTGTGTACTCAATCTTGTACGCATACTTGGGTTCAAAAACAACATACCCAAGGTCTTATTTTTACCCAATTCAGAATCTGTAAAAGGATTGTTTTTATAGGCTTTGGCACTTTCTACCAATGTAGAAATATCTGAAACGTCATTTGCTGAAAGGAATTGATTCATGGATGAGATTTTTAAGTGCAATTTCGGAAAAGTTTTTCACATGTTTGCATAACAACCTACATTTGAACTAAATTGATTGAATTATCCATGAAGAAAAGAGTTGATTTTATACTGCATCATGCTAAGATTTATACCGTAGATCAAAGTTTTAGTCAATGTGAAGCCATGGCAATAACAGACAGCAAGATACTGGCAACAGGCAGTAATACTCATATTTTAAATCAATATGAAGCACCCAAGATGCATGATGCAAAAGGAGATCCTGCATATCCCGGGTTTATTGATGCACATGCGCATTTTTATTATTATGGTCAATCTTTACAGGCGGCCGAATTAAAAGAGACCAACTCATGGCAGCAAGTTGTAGAAAAAGTGCTTATTTTCTCTAAAAAAAACAATCCGGAATGGATACAGGGTCGTGGTTGGGATCAAAATTTATGGGATACCCCCCGGTTGCCCGACAATCGAAAATTAAACCATTTATTTCCGGATAAACCTGTCTTTCTTCTTCGTGTAGATGAACACGCCGCTATTGTTAATCAAAAAGCCTTAGATATTGCAGGTATAAAAGCTGAAACAATCGTTGAGGGCGGGGAAGTACAGCTCAAAAACGGGAAACCCACCGGAATACTTTTGGATAATGCAGTACATCTTATCAAAGAAAAAATCCCGAAACCTACTTTTTCAGAGAAAGAAAAATGTCTTTTAGATGCACAGAAAAATTGTTTTGCAGTCGGACTAACTACTGTAGATGACTGTGGATTAGATCGCGACATGATTGAATTCATAGCGTATTTACAAGAAAAAGGTACCTTAAAAATGCGTTTGAATATCATGATTTCCGACAAGCCGGAAAACTATGATTATTATCTCCAAAAAGGTCCCTATAAAACTGATTTTTTAAATATCAATTCTTTTAAACTATTTTCTGATGGCGCTTTAGGATCCAGAGGCGCTTGCATGTTGGAAGATTATGCAGATAGACCGGGCTGGAATGGATTTTTCTTAAATGATCCTTCCCATTTTGAAGAGACGGCATTAAGACTCGCAAATTCTGAATTTCAAATGTGTACACACGCTATTGGAGATGCCGCTAATCGCATGGTATTACACGCTTATGCCAAAGCACTAAAAAACAAAAAAAATAGACATTGGCGAATAGAACATGCACAATTTATTCACAAAGACGATATGCATTTTTTCAAAGATTATCAAATTATCCCTTCTGTTCAACCTACACATGCAACCACCGATATGCACTGGGCCGATGCAAGACTTGGGAAAGAAAGGTTATTTGATGGGAAACAATCCAATACATATGCATATGCTTACAAAACGCTACTCAAACAAAATGGCTGGCTGCCGTTGGGTACTGATTTCCCTGTAGAAGATATCAATCCGATGACAACATTTTATGCAGCAATTACCCGACAAGATAAAAAAGGATATCCCAAAAAAGGATTTTTGCCGAAGGAAGCCCTTTCCAGAGAAGAGGCACTGCGAGGAATGACTATTTGGCCGGCCAGACTCAATTTCGAAGAAAAAGAAAAAGGAAGTTTGGAACCCGGTAAGTTTGCAGACTTCGTTATCATGAATAAAGATATTATGGAAGTGGATCTAAAAGACGCACTAAAAGCAAAAGTAAAAACCACATTCCTAGGAGGGGTTCGGGTATTTTAATTTCTTATTTTTCAGATTCCATCAGCGATTGTTCTACTGAAGGGAAATCTCCTACACTATCTGCAATTACTGTCAATACATCATTCGCTTTTAATACAGTTTCACCACTCGGACGAATATAGGATCCATTTCTGCTAATCATCACAATAAATGCAGACTTTGGAAAATCCAAATCTACGATTCTTTTATCAACGGCAAACGCATCAGAGGCTATCTTAATTTCTCTGCTGGAAGATTTAGGAAGCTCAAAGATAAGCCTATCCACTTCAGAAACTTCTTTCTCATCTTCCGGAATAGCTACCTTCAACCATTTGGCAACAAGAGATAAAGAAGTTCCCTGAATTAAAACAGATGAAACCGAAATAAAGAAAACAATATTGAATATGATGTCCGCTTTATCTATGCCCGCAAGAAGCGGATAAGTAGCAAACACAATCGGCACAGCTCCACGCAACCCCACCCAGGAAATATAAAATCTCCGCCTTAATTTCATTTTGAAGAAGACTAAACTCAGGAAAACGCTTACAGGACGAGCAATCAAAATTAGAAATAGAGATATAAGCAAACCAATGCCCATGAAAGGAATTATTTCAGAAGGAAACACCAGCAAACCTAAAGTCAGAAATAATACAATCTGCATCAGCCAAGCCAAACCATCATACATTCTCAAGATAGTCGTTTTATGTATCAAATCCTGATTGCCCAAATAAACAGCACAAATATAAATAGCAAGAAACCCATTACCTCCCACAAAATCAGTTGCAGAGAAGGTTACAAACATTAGAGCAATAACCAAAACAGGATACAACCCTTTAAAGTCGAGATTTATTCTGTTAATGACAAACTTACTTATTCTTCCAAACAAAAAGCCTGCTACGCCACCTATTATCATCTGTTTAAAAAACAAAGGAATAATAGAAACAATATCCTGATTCTGATGAGTGACTAATGTCAAAAAAGCAATAGTTAAAACATAGGCCATCGGATCATTACTTCCACTCTCTAATTCCAAAGTGGGCCTCAGATTAGATCGAAGTGCCAAGCTTTTGGAACGTAAAATAGAAAATACTGCCGCTGCATCTGTAGATGAAACAATGGAACCTAACAACAAACTTTCGTAAATAGTAAAATCCGTTACCCACCAAACAAACATACCCAAACACAAAGCAGTCAAAAGTACCCCTAAAGTCGATAACACAAGACCTTGGCTGAGAACAGGCTTTACAGAAGACCAGCGAGTATCCAAACCTCCGGAAAACAATATAAAATTTAAAGAAACAACGCCTATAAATTGAGCAGCCTTATGATTGTCAAAATGTATCCCCCCAATCCCATCTGAACCGGCAAGCATCCCGATAACCAAAAAAAGCAATAAGGCTGGTACACCAAACTTATAAGAAGTCTTACCGATGACTATGCTTATAAATAATAGTAGAGAACCAACCAGTACAATATTTTCAATTGTTAAATTCATTTCAATGCTTTTTAGTAGGAAGATAGAAAGTCTAAAATATGCCTGTGTAATTTTGAGGTGTAATCTGTCTTAATTCTTCTTTCACATCCTCACTTACCGCCAAAGTATCAATAAATTCAAGGATAGCATCCTGATTGATATGCTTATTTTTTCGTGTTAGTTCTTTTAGTGCTTCATAGGGTTTTGGAAAATGTTCTCTTCGGAGAATCGTTTGTATAGCTTCTGCAACAACTGCCCAATTCGCTTCCAAATCCGCATCCAGTTTCTGATTATTTAAAATAAGTTTACCCAATCCTTTATCTAAAGATGTCAATGCTAAAAAGCTATGAGACAATGGCATTCCAATATTTCTTAACACCGTAGAATCGGTCAAATCTCTTTGCAATCTGGAGATAGGTAATTTAGCCGACAGATGAGTAAAAAGAGCATTTGCCACACCAAAATTACCTTCTGCATTTTCAAAATCAATCGGATTTACCTTATGCGGCATGGTGGAAGATCCAACTTCACCTTTCTTGATTTTCTGCTTAAAATACTCCATTGAGATGTAAGTCCAGATATCTCTGCAGAGATCAATAAAAATATTGTTTATTCTTTTTAATGCATCAAACTGAGCAGCAAAATCATCATAAGGCTCAATCTGTGTTGTCAATGTAGTTCTTTCTAAAGAAAGCGTGTCATTCACAAATTGATTGGCAAAGCGCTCCCAGTCTTTTTCCGGATAAGCCACATGATGGGCATTAAAATTGCCGGTAGCCCCACCAAATTTAGCAGCAAAAGGAATTTGTGCTAACTGTCTCTTTTGTTTTTCCAGGCGTTGAACAAACACCGCCAGCTCTTTTCCCAGCTTGGTAGGAGAAGCAGGCTGTCCATGCGTACGTGCCAACAAAGGAATATCTTTCCATTCCTTCACACGCTTCTTCAACTCATCGATAATATGCTCTAATTCAGGTAAATAAACGCTTTCTACTCCTTCTTTCCACATTAAAGGAGTGGCGGTATTATTTATATCCTGAGAAGTCAACCCAAAATGCACCCACTCTGATTTATCACCACAATCTAAATCTTCAAGTTTCTCCTTTACAAAATATTCTACTGCCTTCACATCATGATTAGTAACTTTCTCGGTATCTTTAATTTTTTGGGCATCATCAAGTGAAAAATCTGATACAATCTTTCGAAAGCTTGCTTTCTTTTCATCAGGAAATACAAACACATCTTCTTTAGACAAAGCAAGAAAATATTCTACTTCAACTTTAACTCGATATTTAATCAGCGCAAATTCTGAAAAATAATCTGAAAAATCGGTTAGCTTATTATAATAACGACCATCTACAGGAGAAATTGCCGTAAGTGGGTTCAGTAACATTCTTTTTATATTTAAATTTAGGTACAATACACCCTATATCTTGCAAAAATAATTTTGCAAGATTTCAGAAGTAATCTTTCGGGTATGCTATATTACTTCAAATTTAGAAAAGTCCTTCAGTTCTCCTTTGCTCACATCCACATGCGTCACATCAGAAGCAGCAGAACCTTTTCTACACCATTTTATAAACTCCAACATCCCCTCATTTTCTCCCTCTGCCTCAATATAGACACTACCATCGGATTCATTACGAACAAAGCCTTTCAGATTAAATTTTCTAGCTTCTTTAAAAGCAGAAGATCTAAAATAAACACCTTGAACGCGTCCTTTTACAAGGATATTTTTGTGTACTACATTCATAATAAAAGTATTATAAACAATTGGTTATTTCAACGAAACTATCAGCTTTCAATGAAGCACCACCAACGAGTGCACCATCTACATCTTCACAGGAAAACAGCTCAGCAGCATTTCCCGGTTTACAACTACCGCCATACAGAATGGTCGTATCATCAGCTACTTCTTTTCCATATTTTTCAGCTACCTTAGACCGAATAAAGGCATGAATTTCCTGTGCTTGTTCAGGACTTGCCGTTTTCCCTGTACCTATTGCCCAGATGGGTTCATAAGCAATAATTACATCTTTCATTCCATCTTCTGAAAAAGGGAAAAGACTCTCTTCCAATTGCTGTGCAACAAAATCATTTTGTTTGCCTGCTTCTCTTGTTTCCAGAGATTCCCCACAACAGAAAATAGGTTTTAATTCATTAGCTAAAGCTAATTCTAATTTTTCTCTTAATATATCGTTGGACTCTCCATAATATCCACGTCTTTCCGAATGTCCTACAATGACATATTCTGTATCTACAGATTTCAACATAGAGGCTGCTGTTTCTCCGGTATAAGCTCCGGAAGCATGGTTTGCCACATTCTGTGCACTCACATGAATGTGTGCTTGATCCTTCACTAACTCACTTACTTCTTTCAAATAGGGCATTGGCACACCAAGAATCATCTCTCTCTCGTCAGATAAATTAGGATTTCCTTCCAAAATTCCTTCTACCAGTGTTTTCCCGTCTCCTAATGTCAGATTCATTTTCCAGTTTGCAGCTGCAATTTTTCTTCTCATAGTTTGTTATATTGTTGAATTGTTATATTGTTAAATGGTTGATTGCCTGCCTGCGCTGCCGCTTCGGCAGACAGGCCTGCCCGAACATGCCCTAAGGCGGAGGCGGGGTTATATTGTTGTTTACTTCTTTTTTATCAAAGGACAGTTATACCTTCCAGCTATCTTTTCATTAAAGGTTTGACACCCTCACTTTTTTCTTTTTTTCTAACTCGTTATTAAAAATTCTTGTCAACACCACCTCCATTTTCTTATTCATTGTTTTTCCTTTTAGTTTCATCCAATTTTTAGTATGTTCTATGGCCTTATCCAGCTGATATTTCTCCTGACTATTCCAATAAAAATCAGGTACTTTCTTCGATGGAAATCCCGCCTCATGAAGATGAACAGAAACGCCAATCGTCGTACCGGAATTAATCGTAGTTCCTACAGCAGTGCGTGAAAAATCTCCCATTATACATCCACACTTCAGACCAACTTCCTTCCTGCCAATCTTTATTTTACCGGCTGTGTTCTTTAAATTAGAACAAGTTGTTCCGCCCCCCAGGTTACACCATTCTCCTATCACAGAATCACCCAAATAGCCATCATGAGCTTTATTAGAGTACCCAAACAAAATACTGTTTTTCACTTCACCGCCAACCATACAATAAGGTCCCACTGTTGTTCCTCCATAAATTCGGGCACCCATTTTCACTACAGCATGCGCACCAATTGCCACAGGTCCACGAAGATGACTTCCTTCCATTATCACTGCATCCTTCCCAATAAATATAGCACCCTCGGTTGCATTCAAAGTAGCAGCATTAACTTTAGCCCCAGCTTCAATATAAACATTTTCCGGGTGAATTAGTTGAACGCCTTCCAATTTGGGCAAAGATTTTTCTTTAACACACAAAGTAAAATCATTTTCCAATGCTTCTTTATTATTCTGAAAAAGCTGCCACGGATAATCTATCATCTGATAATTTCTATCATAGATTAAATTATTCAAGCTGCTATTTAAGGGGAAATTTCTTCCTCTACTCATCAGAATATGATTACCCGACACCAAAGAAGTATCCTCTGGCAAAGCTTTTAAAGCTTTTATCAAATATTTATCAGGTATTAATCCTCCATTGATCCAATAATTATCTAATTCTCTTTTTTGTGGAAAAAGGGATTGCAAATAACCGGCAGTCAAAGTAGAAGTCTCAACGCCTAACATTCTCTCCCACTTTTCGCGTATCGTCAAAATACCCAACCGACAATCAGCTATGGGGCGAGTAGCAGCAAGTGGAAACATCTTCTTTCTTTCCGGAGGATCATATAAAATATAAGCAGCCACAAAGCAAAAATAAAAAAGGTCTTCCACAAAATGAAAGACCTACATAAATAAGGTATAAAAAACGCTAAAAAAGCTTATTTTTTCGCTTTTTTGTTCCTTCCATAACGTTTGTTGAACTTATCAATACGTCCTGCTGTATCCACCAACATATTCTTTCCGGTATAAAAAGGATGAGAAGTGTTGGAAATTTCTAATTTCACTAAGGGATATTCGTTGCCATCTTCCCACTGAATGGTTTCCTGAGAAGAAGAAGTAGAACGACTCAAAAAAGCGTCCCCGTTAGACATATCTTTAAACACTACTTTTCGGTAATTCTTTGGATGAATATCTTTTTTCATGGTTATTATCTATTTTGAAGTTGCAAAGGTATAATAATTCAATAATTTATCAAAAAAAAGATCTGCTAATTACTTTAAGTTCTTCATAATAGACTTTAACAAACCCTTTTCCCAAATTTGTTATCTGTGTTTATCATGCTCCATCTGTGTCATCTGTGTGCTATTAATGTCTGATTAAAACAACAAATTTATTCTCCTTCCTTCGAATCATCCTTATCTTGTCTTTTCATTTTCTCTTCCTTTTCTTTAGCTTCTTGTAAAAATTTAATATTCCGAACCAGCCCTCTATACTTGGTTCGTTTAACGGCTGATTTAGAAAAATATTTAGAAAACACCTCATGCGTCAACTCATTCCAATCATCATTTTCCATATCCATCAGTCCGGGACGCGGATTAAACGCCAAAACATCATGCGGTTTTGAAAAGCGATTCCATGGGCATACATCCTGACAAATATCACAACCAAACATCCAGTTTTCCATTTTATCACTCACCTCCTTAGGCAACATCTCATCTCTTAACTCAATTGTAAAATAACTAATGCATTTAGAACCATCAATTTTATAAGGTTCTCCTAAAGCGCCCGTCGGACAAGCATCTAGGCATCGAGTACAAGTCCCACAATAATCCTTTATTGGTCCATCTGGTTCCAATTCCAAATCAATAATCAATTCCGCAAGAAAATAAAAAGAACCATGCTGTGGACGAATCATCAGCGCATTTTTACCACGCCATCCCAAGCCACTCTTTTGCGCCCAGGCTTTTTCTAATATTGGTGCAGAATCTGTAAAGGCACGACCATCAACATCTCCTACCCTTTCTCTGATTAAATCAATAAAACGCCAGAGTTTTTTTTTAATTACATGATGATAATCCTCGCCATAAGCATACTTTGACAGCTTATAACTATTTTCATTTTGCTTTTCTTGCGGATAGTAATTAAGCATCAAACTAACTACGGACTTTGCTCCTTCTACCAGTTTTGTAGGATCCAAACGCTTGTCAAAATAATTCTCTAAATACTGCATCTTCCCATTTTTCCCCTTCTTCAGGTAGTCTTCTAAATGAGAGGCTTCGTCTTCCAAAAACTCAGCTTTGGAAATTCCACAAAAATTAAATCCTAATTCGGCAGCAATTTCTTTAACAATACGGGTATGTTTCTCTATGGAAGACTTCATAATACAAAGGTATCCAAAATATAAAGGAACACGTATAATTAAAAATGGACATTATTCCGAATCGACAATAAAATATTTCTTATAAAAATCCCACAACAATCCGCGTTCATCTGCCGAATCAGCATCACCTGCGTGCTATATTTAGTTTTCATAAATGAAAGTATGAAGATTATATTTCGTCAATTGATTGCACACTGATACGCAGGTAACGCAGATTTTCACAGATAAGAAAAGGCATTACCCCCCCCATTAACAATCCGCGTTCATCTGCCGAATCAGCGTCATCTGCGTGCTATAAAGGAAAAAGTTAATGTCACTATTATTTCATTTATAAAAATGTGTCTTAGTTGCTTCCTATATCCAACTTATGTATCCAGCGTAATATATCTTCATACACCTGTTCCTTTATATCTTCATTCAATATTTCATGCCGCATCTCCGGATATAATTTTACACCCACCTGTTTAAATCCGTTATTTTTCAGATCCTTAGCAGACTGCTGAACACCTTTACCAAAATTACCTATAGCATCATCTCCACCGCTCACAAAAAGAAATGGCAAAGACTTGGGAATATATTTTGTCCAACCTTTTTGCGTGGCACTTTTATATATCCTAAACAAGGTAAAAAAGCCATTATTACTAAAAGGAATACCACACAATTTATCTTCTTTAAAAGCTTTTCTGTTCTTTTTACTTGTACTAATCCAAGCCAAGAAATCATTATCTTTCTTAAAATTCCAATTATTCGTGGCATTAAAAAGTCTGTTAAAAGCCACTTGTTTTCTCGGGTTAAACCAGTTAGTAATACCAAAATAAGCATTTAGCATATTAATTCCCGTCAACCGACCACCGGTTCCCACAATAACGGCACCGGAAAAAATATCTCCAATCCGTTGCAAAAGACAACGGGTAATGAAAGATCCCATAGAATGCCCTAAAACGAAAAGTGGAATATCGGCATATTCTTCTTTCAAGCGCAAACTCATATCTATTGCATCAGTGATTAATCTTTTTTGAGGCTTATTTTTCTGAAAAAAACCTAAATCAGTTTCCTTATTCACCGACAACCCATGACCTAGATGATCATAGGTCAACACCACAAATCCATGAGCAGCAAAATAGTGCGCAACAGACTCATATCGACCACTGTGTTCCTGCATGCCATGTAAAATGAATAAAGAAGCTTTCACTTCCAAATTCTCCGGCAGATATTTAGTATAAAATATAGCCGGCTTCTCCCCCTTTCTGTTTGTAAAATAACCCGATTCTTTAGTTATTTTCATCCGGTTAATTTTTGTTGAAGTACAAGTTTAAACCCCATAAATAATTTATTCCGTCTTAATTATTCAACTAATTTAAACAAATTGTCACAGAAATCAAACTTCCATTACCCCACATTATTCATGGTCTTAGCTTTATAAAGATGTGAGGCGTCAAAGTCTGAAGCTGTAGTAGTCTACTGCAAAGACTTTGCAACGAAACAGATTCATGAAGATAAGGCCGAATATTTGACTCATTTTTGAGCTATAATAAATATAGATTCCTAATGTCTATATGTATATTAATCAATAATTGTAATAATCAAAAGAAACAAATGGTGAATAATGCGGGTTAAGTTGAATTCTGTGACAATCAATCTTTTTAAACGCTATTCCTGCCTTTCCTTATTTTGCCCGTTTTTCTAAAACCTTCACCGGACAAATAATTTGACGACCAATCTGTTTTCCGTTTTTATATGTCACTACTCTCAACTGAGAGGCACCATAAGGCACCGCAATTGGTTCTCCCGTATATTTAGGATAAAATTTATCGGGAAAGGATTGATCAAAGGTATAATAAATATCAAGATGCGGTATTTTGGTATCTAAAACCACCATTAGTTTGCCATTTTTCTTCTCTGCATCAATCACCGGATCATACATACTAGGTGCATATTTCACTTCCGCCGCAGCCAAATATTTCAAATTAGCTTCTGTTCTTCTTACAAAATCCTTCCATGAAGTTCTATTTCCCCAAAACACTTCAGATAATGCAAAAGCTCTTGGCCAAGTCATATATTGTGCATGCCTGAAGCTGGATACATATTCTGTCCATAAACAAGCTTCACCCCCCATAATCATATCCGGATTCACTCCATCCGGAACAAGATGTGTACCGCTATAGATTTCCTTCAAAGTATTTGAACGTGGTGGACCTTTAGGCTCTATGAGCGGATCTCCCTGAATCTGACTCAGATAAGTTTTACCCCAGGGAGCCATCACCACATGATGCCCCATCTCAGCAGCATGTATTCCACCTTCCATTCCTCTCCAGCTCATTACAGCTGCTTGCGGAGCTAATCCACCTTCTACTATTTCATCCCAGCCAATGAGTTTTTTCCCTTTAGAAAGCACGATCTTCTCCAATTTCTTCTCGAAATAACTTTCTAATTCCGCAGGATCTTCAATTCCTTCCTTTTTCATCAATGCTATATCTTTATCATGCTTAGCCCAAAAAGTTCGATTCGCCTCATCTCCACCAACATGAATATATTCAGAAGGAAATAATGCTGCAACCTGTGTAAATATAGTATCCAAAATTTTCCAGGTATAATCATTGGCTACGCACAATACATTTGCAATAGCGTCGGGCGCATCTCCCGGATAAATAGGATATTGTTCTTGTGTACAGGACAAATTAGGATAGGCTGCTATTAACGCCAAACTATGCCCGGGAACATCTATTTCCGGCACGATGGTAACAAATCTTTTCTTTGCGTAAGCGATGACTTCTTTTATCTCCTCTTGTGTATAGTATCCTCCATAAGATTTTTTCTGCTGAGGCTTTGGTTCTACTTCCTGCTGAAAAGGGAAATAACTGGGAATACGCCACGCTCCGACATCTGTCAGCTTAGGCAAACCCTTAATTTCTATACGCCATCCCTGATCATCCGTTAAATGCCAATGAAATACATTATATTTATACGTTGCCATTTCATCGATATAGCGCTTGACTTCATCCACCGTAAAAAAATGACGACTCACATCTAACATAAGCCCTCTCCAACCAAATTGCGGATAATCCATAATATGAACACATTGCGCTGCCCATTCCTGAGCCCGCACAAGCGTATCACTCTCTATTGCAGGCGGGAAAAGCTGCTTCAATGACTGTATTCCATAAAATAAGCCATGTGGATCATTTGCAGAAATAACAATTTTATCCGGAGTAACATCCAAAATATAACCTTCATCTCCCAAAGTAGAATCATAAACAAAATTTGTTTGCAATGAAATAGTATTTTTCCTGCCGGATCCTCTGCGTTTAATATCCAAATCAAATCCACTACTCTTTTTTACCTGATTTTGAAACAATTGAGCCACCGATTCTGCACCATCTGCATCATAAAGAATTTTCGTTTCGGCATTTAGAGAAAAGTAACCGGTATCTAAATCCACGGAAACCGGTTCAGGTATAATATGAACTTTTTCATTCTGAACAGTCTGGCCAAAAGCATTTAAACTCCAAAAAATGAATACTGCTAATACTAGGTTACGCTTTATTTAAAAATTTCATTTAATGATAAATTAATTATCAGGTCTGTTAAACAGCCCGAATTCCGCAAGCGTAGGATTCCGTCTGGATGAAGTTATTTGTAACCTCACCTTTTTCGTAGTAACAGGATCAAAACGCAACAGTCTTTTATAACCCACTGTTGTTCCATCAGTTATCTTCTTCCATTTTATTCCATTCCAATAATCCAATTGAAAGCTTTCTATCCTTTGTCCTACCCTTATTTCTTCCTGCAAAAGTAAAACATCAAATGTTTTTTTGCCTTTAAGATTAAAAACAATCGTGGCAGAAGTGTCTTTATTTTGAGTGATCCAATATGTTTTATCATCTCTATCCAACAGCGCTTCCGCATGCAGTCCGTTCTTTGAAACAACAGTAGCCTTCTTTGCTAAGTTTTTCTTAAAAGTTTTCTCAATAATGCGACTCCACTTCATCAATGTATCTACATCACTCTGACTAATTAATCCTTTTTTATTGGGTGGAATATTCATCAGCAGAACACAGTTTCTCCCTACCGAACCATAATAGATATCCAATAGTTTTTTTACCGACTTCACCTCATCATCCTCGGCTTTGTGGTAAAACCAACCCGGACGGATAGAGACATCAGCTTCTGCCGGATACCAGATAAGCGCTTGCGCATCTGATATTTTCTTCCGACTTCCTAAGTCGCTATCCGTCATGTCGCCAACCGGCTTAAAAGTCAAGTCTGTTTGAGAATGAGCAGCAATATTTTCTTGTAACTGAGCCCCTACAGGCACCACACTCCATTCGGAAAGACGACCGTAACCCGTTTCCGTTCCTACCCAACGCACATCGGGCCCCATAATCGCGATTGTCGCCTGAGGCTGTAACTTTCTAATCAATTTGTACCATTCATCAAAATGATATTCGGGTACTTTTCCATTTGCCCCCTCCCCATTGGCTCCATCAAACCATACTTCATCTATCTTCCCATAATTCGTCAATAGTTCCCGAAGTTGATTTTCAAAATATTGGTTGTATTTTTCTGTATTTCCATAATAGGGATAGTTCCTGTCCCAAGGGGAAAGATAAACGCCGAATCCCATATCATATTTTTCACAGGCCTCAGCTACTAATTTAACGACATCTCCATTCCCTTCTTTCCAAGGACTTTTTTCGACCGAATGATCCGTATATTCGCTTGGCCAAAGACAAAATCCATCATGATGTTTAGCAGTAAGAATAACTTGTTTAAATCCTGCCTTCTTCAATACCTTAACCCATTGCTCCGCATCCAAATCCGTAGGGTTAAACAATTGAGGATTTTCGTCTCCTGTACCCCATTCTCTATTGATAAAGGTATTGATTCCGAAATGCAGAAAGGCGGTAAGTTCCAATTGCTGCCAGTGTAATTGTCTTGGTGAAGGCGTAACGTTAGCCGCTTTCCGAATGATATCTTGATAACTATCTTGCGGAGATATTTTCACATAATTATTCCCCTGATAAACCGCTTGTGCATGACTTATCACCGTACCTAAGCACAGCAAAACAATAATAGGATTAATCTTTTTCATTACTCGTCTTTTTATAAAAGAAGGTTTGAGCAGGCGATAATAACGCCTTACACAAACCTTCCTAATCTATTTATCTATACTTTATAATTTTTGAATCACCTCCTCATTCGGAATACTATCGTCGTATTTCTCCATTTGTAACTTGAGTTCATGTTGCATAGAGTCCTGTATTTTTTTGTAATCCGGTTGACCAAAAACATTATTCACTTCATGAGGATCCTTTTTCATATCATACAGTTCCCATTCATCATTAGGATAGAAATAAATCAGTTTATACCGCTTAGAGCGCACACCAATATGACGATCTACATTATGCTCGCCACCATTCGCATAATAATGATAATATACATATTTACGCCAATCTTCCGGTTTATTTCCTTTCAAAATAGGTAAAAAGCTTTGTCCCTGCATATCAGAAGGAATAGTTCCACCAGCTGCATCTATCAAAGTTTCTCCAATATCCAGGTTCATCACCGGCGCATTACTTACACTACCGGATTCAATGACCCCGGGCCAACTTACAATCAATGGGGTACGGAAAGATTCTTTATACATAAAGCGCTTATCAAACCAACCATGTTCCCCCAGATAGAACCCCTGATCAGAGGTATAAATTATAATGGTATTTTCATATAGCCCATTTTCTTTCAAATATTTTACCACTCGTCCTACATTATCATCGATAGACTGCACGGTACGTAAATAATCTTTCATAAACCGTTGATATTTCCAACGAACAAGATCTTTTCCTTCCAAATTGGCTTTATGAAAGGCTTCATTCTCCGGTTTATAGGCTTTAACAAAGGCAGCCTGCTGTTCCGGTGTTAACCTTCCAAAGCGATAATTCCACAAATTATCATATCGATGTGGTTTTTCAGGATACATATTTTCTTTTAAATCGTAATCCGGAGAAAGCCATTTACTAATTTCCATTTTTTGATGATGCGCCGCACTGGTTCGAGTGCTGTAATCGTCAAAAAGCGTTTCAGGATAAGGGATAGTAACTGAATCAAACTTGTTCAGATATTTCTCTTCCGGCATCCAATTACGATGAGGTCCCTTCTGCCAAACTAAAAGAGCAAAAGGCTGAGTAGTATCTCTTTGGTTTAACCATTCAATCGCATGATCTGTAATCAAATTAGTCACATAACCGTGTTCCTGAATAGTATCTCCATTCATGTGAATAAAATTGGGCTGATAATAAAAACCCTGTCCCGGCAGAATTTCCCAATAATCAAAGCCTGTAGGTTTCGTAAATAAATGCCATTTACCTATTAAAGCAGTAGAATAACCAGCTTTCTGTAAGGCTTTAGGGAAAGTAGTTTGTGAACCATCAAACAAATCGCCTATTTCTGCGACACTGCTTTTGTTGCTGTACTTCCCACTAATTATAGAGGCTCTACTGGGAGCACAAAGCGAATTATTCACAAATGCATGATTAAAACGCATCCCATGGGCAGCCAAACTATCAATATGCGGCGTATGATTCAATCCATATCCATAAGCACTAATAGCTTGATAACCATGATCATCAGCCATAATAAAAACGATATTCGGTCGTTGTTGGTCTTTTTTTTCTTTTGTCTCCTGTTGCTGACAAGAAGTCCAAATGAGCGAACCTATTAATAATAAAATAGATAAATGTTTGTTTTTAAGCATATAATAATTGTTTTACATTTTTTTAGAGAAGGGAAACCACAGAGTACCACAGCGTTTTCTCACAGAGAACCGCAGAGCTATTATTCTCTAATTTCTCTGAGGTATCTATCTTTTCTTACCATTCTTCCCTGGCAATAAGTCTTTTAATTCCGTCAGTCATCCGTAATTCATTAAAATTTAAAATTAACCCGATCTTCGCACCGGATAATTTCATATAAGTCAAAGTCTGTGCTGTATGGACATCATGAATACTCTCAACTGATTTAATCTCTATTACGACCTTCTTCTCTACAAACAAATCAATCCGATACCCCTGATTTAAGGTTATTTCTTTATAAGATAAAGGAATGCTCAACTGTCTCTCTACATACCAGCCTTTATTCCCTAACTCATATTCCAAACATGCCTCGTAAGCTGACTCTAATAAGCCCGGACCTAAAGCCTTATGTACTTCAATGGCAGAACCAATAATAGCACTTGTGATATCATTTATATCCATATTATTCTTCTTTATTCTATAAAGAGAACCACAGAAGGTCTCAGAATTAATTCTCCTCCGTGGTACTCTGAGGGTTCTCCGAGGTTCTCAGAGGTATCCCCTCTCACATCCTTACTTCTTTAATCTCCAGACTTTGGTTTGGTGAGAAGCTATCGTTGTATTTATTTCTTCTACTTTTTTATCCTTTTCTTTCGTCCATACATTAAAACTGTTGTAGGTTCCCGACAAGCCTAAATCATTCAAATCAATCGTAAACTCCTTTGTCTCTTCAGATTTATTTAAGACGCCAATAGCAAAATCCCCTCCCGATAACGGTTTTACAAATACAGACCAAGTCGTGTTTTTAATTTTTCTCACAGCTTGCTTACCGATCGGATCCTGATCAATAGCCAGGATGTCTTTATTCATTAGGATTTTTTTCGTTACCTCATTCATACTCCTTGGATCACAGGAAACCATCAATGGCGCTGCCATCAGGCACCAAAGACTCATTTGAGACCGATATTCTACATCCGTGCAACCAACGCCACCTAAATCCCCTGAAGGGCCTTCTTTCCCATACAATCCAACGACCAACATATCGGGGTCATTCCAATGTCCTGGACCGGCATACTCATCCAAACCTCCATTTATTTCCACGATATCCATGATTCCCATCGCGTTTTTACGATTGCTTAAATTTTTCCATTTATCTCTAACATCATAGGTGGTTCGCCATAACTGACCTCCTGCACGAGCCGCCCACTCCCAGGGCTGACGCTGCCCCCACTCACACACGGCAAATACGATATCTCTACCACTTTGTCTGAGGGCATCAGCCATTTTCTGATACCGTTTAAAGGCCGTAGCTCTCCCCGCCGGTGCCCCACAATAATCATATTTCAAATAATCAATTCCCCATTTGGCAAAAGTCTTTGCATCCTGATACTCAAAATGTAAACTCCCTGTATAGCCACCACAAGTTAATGGCGCGGCATCGGAATAAATCCCTACTTTCATTCCTTTACTATGTGCATAATCAACAAAGGCTTTTATACCCTGTGGAAATTTTTCCGGATCAGCAATTATATTGTTACGATTATCTCTTCCGCCCTGCCAGCCATCATCAATAAAAATATAATCATACCCGGCAGCAACCATTCCGGTAGCGACCATAGCATCTACAACTTCTTTTAATTTTTGTGCCGAAATATCTGTTTCGAAATAATTCCAAGTCATGAATCCCATGGGCGGCGTCGCCGCCATCTTCTGCGCCTGTGCCTGCGCAAAATATCCACAACATAATAAAGCTAAAAATAGACTTATCTTTTTCATAAACTATGTTAATAAACGTATAATGTAATACAAAAATAAAAAATTAATGGCGAAGTCTTAAAAAGTATCGAGCTAATCTCTCAATAATATTTATTACAATACTTTTATGCGCTTATCAGCTAATCCTGTTGAAATATATTATATGGCTTAGCAGTTCCTTTCAGTGTTAAAACAATAATTCCGTGTCCGGGAACTTCAAATGCATGTTGAGGTTTTGTTTGCCCATAATAATCCTTTTTACTCCAGACATCATGCATAGTATATCCTTTTTCAGCTATTAATCCCAGGCTATCTACATTAAAAGAAATTTTCTTTTCCACCTCCGCCCTATTCAATAATGCTACAGCAATTCCGCCACTCATGGTACTCTTTAAAGGTCTTGCCCACACCTCGGTATCTCCGTTGTCCACCAGTCGACGTGCCTGATACACCAATGGATCCTGATCAATAGCTATCATCTCTTCATTCGTTAGGATTTGAATCGTTTCTTTCGACATATTTCTTAAATCATTTCCGGCCAACAAGGGCGAAGCCAACATGCACCACATAGAAAAATGAGTTTTATCCTCTTCATAGGTCATACCTCTCCCCACCTGTAGCATATCCATATCGTTGACATGACCAGGACCGGCATGCTTCCACAAGCCAGCATTTAAATCCACAATATGCATTACACTCTTGAACGTTGGTCTGATATCACCGGATATTCTCCAGGAATCAGCAATACCAACCACCCAATTTCCCGGGTACTCCCATCGGCATACATTATAGACCACAGAAGGATCAATTTCCCTAATAATTTTACTAATATAAGTATAACGGGTTTCCTCATCAAGCCCCAACGCTTGACCACCACACCAATCCACTTTTATAAAATCATATCCCCAGGTACCAAGCATCTGTTGCAGATCCTGCCACTCATGATGATAAAGTCCCATCTGCACGCCTACGGTATCGGCATCCCACATTGAAGCACAGGTGCTTAAGCCTGCATCCGAGTATATCCCTGCTTTAAATCCTTTAGAATGAATATAATCAGCTATCGCCTTCATCCCATGAGGAAAACGTTCCGGATGAGGAAGAATGTTTCCTTCTTCATCTCTCCCGCCCCAGAATCCATCGTCCACATTAATATACTCATATCCAACAGCTTTCATTCCGGAGCTCACCATAGCATCGGCCTGCGCTTTAATCAAATCCTCATTAATGTTTACCCTAAAGTTATTCCAACTTGACCAGCCCATAATAGGGGTCTGAGGCCTTTGTAGTTCAGTATTCTTTTCTTGAGCAAAGACAGCGCTACAAAAGAAGAAAGAGGCAATAAGAAGAAAAAATTTCTTTGTTTTCATTGTTTAAGTCTTTAATTTATTTCATGTATAGGTCTAGCATTGAGTGTAAAACAATTGGATTAAATCTCATTGCTCTATTCTTTCCTATCTTTCATTTTAACCACAAAGAACACTATGATTCCACAAAGAGCACCATGACTACATCAAACTTGTCTTCCCACTTCAATCAAAATACTTTGTGACCATTGTGACTCCTTTGAGAACTTTGTGGTTACTTTTTCGCCACTTCATTTTAACCACAAAGAGCACTATACTCACAATTTACCATTGATAACCCTTCTGATTCCATTTTTTAATAAAGCCACATTAAAATTCATCAACAGTCCTAATTTATAGTTTCCTAATTTTAAATATGTCAACGTTTGAGCCAAATGAATATCATTTAAAGTTTCCACACTCTTTAGTTCCAGAACGACTTTATTTTCTACCAATAAATCCATCCTATATCCACATTCTAATTGTACTTCTTCAAAGACCAATGGCATTGGTTTTTCTTTCTCTACATAAAGCCCCTCCGTTCTCAACTTATAATATAAGCATTCTTTGTAAGCACTTTCCAGCAATCCCGGACCAAGCGCTTTATGAACATCCAAAGCATACCCCAATACTTCATGAGCTAATTCATTTTCTGTCATAGTAAAATCCTTTGCGTTGTCTTTGCGTATTTTTTTTGCGATTTTTGCGTGAAATAAATCCAATTATTCTCCCTCCGCATACTTATACAGGCCGAAGTCGCTCAATGCAATACAAACCGGAGAATCCGTCACCCGCAATCTCACTTTTTCAGTCGTTATTGGCTGCGACAACCTGATCAGTCTATTGGCTCCGATGCCTGTAGCCGTCACTATTTGTTGCCATTTCCCCTCTTTCCACTGATCTATGGCTACTGAACCAATCCTTTGTCCCAACTTAATATTTTCTCTCAACTGAATGATATCAAAAGTTTGAGGTTCCTTCAGATCGACTTCTAAAGTTGGTGTATGCACACTGTCGTCTGTAGCCCAATAGCTATACCGATCTCCATCTGTCAAAAGTGAGGTTCCATAAGTCTGACTTGCGTCCCCCCTAACATTAGAAGCCGTAAAAGTTGCT
>CAZLDH010000021.1:0-26165 GCA_964558275.1 uncultured Chitinophagaceae bacterium | reverse complement strand
CCGACCGACTGATTACAAATCAGTTGCTCTACCAACTGAGCTATGCTGGCCTCTCATTCATATGAGAATCCAATTTTTTTAAGCAAAAAAAGCCTACTTCAAAAAATGGATTGGCAAAGGTAGTAAACAAGAATTATATTGCAAAATAAAAAAATAAAAAGACTAATATTTTTTTACCCTACAATATAATTCTCTCTTGGTGTTTTAATTCTGCAATTGCTTTGACTTATGGCGTTTTATTTGTTTTACTATTGCATTAAACGCACTATCAAAAGATTCTTCAAATGACTTGGATTCATGCTGCCCAAAAAATGTTTGTTGAGGAACAGAAACTTTAATCTCTGCTACTTTATCTTTTATTTGATGACTCGCATTTTCAATCTTAAGAAAAACCTCAACATTCGTTATTCGGTCATGAAAGACCTCCAGCTTTCCTAATCGTTTTTCTACATGATTAATCAAATTTACATCCGCATCAAAATGAACAGCCTTAATCTGTTTATTCATAATCCAAAGATTTAAAGAGTTAATTAATTGTTTCTTTAGCAAGAAACTTATCCACATTTGATATGAGACACAAAATTAATAGAAAGGCAGATTGAATGAAGCCCTCTCTACTCCTTTTCATGCATACATAACAATAATTCTCCTCCCTAATATGAGTTCCCAAAAGTAGTCATAAAGGCAAGACAATACGAAAAACCTTTCGTACATCTAAGTTAATTATTTTTAAGGAAAAACCCTATTAAACTAAAAAAAGAAAACGTTAAATAAAAAATCAAATGTCAAAACAGGAAAGCCTACTCCCCTGATTTCGGATGCGCCTGCTTATATACTTCCTTTAACTGCGCTATACTATTATGCGTATAAATTTGGGTAGCGGCCAGACTGGAATGTCCAAGCAATTCTTTTACTGCATTTAAATCTGCTCCGTTATTCATCAATATTGTGGCAAAAGTGTGCCGAAGGACATGCGGACTCTTTTTCTCTTCAGAAGTAATCAAGGAAAGATATTTTTTTACAATACGATAAACATATTTATCATATAATTTATTCCCTTTGGAAGTAACCAAAAAGAATGTTCTATCATAGTTCGGCAGTTTTTCCTTTTCAGAAAGATATTCTTTTAGATCACAAGAAAGATTTTTGCTTATAGGAATAATCCGCTCCTTGTTGCCCTTTCCCAATACTTTAATTTGAGAAATTTCAAAATCTACATCTTTTGTTTTAAGATTTATCAGTTCAGATCTTCTTATTCCGGTTTCGTACAACAAATGGAGAATCATCCGTTCTATCACTCCTTTATAACCTTCCGAGAAATCAATATTATGAAACAAAACATCCATTTCCTGTTTATCCATATAAACCGGTAATCTTTTGCTTGTTTTCAAACTTTGGATGGAAACTGCCGGATTCTTATCTATTAAATCGACTTGTTGTAAATACTTAAACCAGGATTTTAGGGTAGAAAGTTTTCTGTTTATTGTTCGAGGCGAGCACCCCTTATTCATCAAATCAGCCAACCATGATCGAATCATCGTTGCATTCACCTGATTTACTTTTTCTATTTGATAGAGAGAATAAAGATATTGACAGAAATCGTCTAAATCTTTATTATAAGAAAGAACCGTATGAGAAGAATAACGCTTTTCATACTTTAAATAATCAATAAAATCTTTATATAAATCCAAATATGACGCCATAAAAAATATTGATAAGGTAAAAGTACGTATTTTTTACCTTATCAACAGGTCATACTTACTTCTTAATCTGACCAGTAATGATTTTCTCGCGATATATCGCTTTCAATACTTCATGACGACGTTTTACAGAAGGTTTAGTAAAAGCCTGTCTATTCCGTAAATTTGTCAGAACCTTAGCTCTCTCAAACTTACGTTTGTATTTTTTTAGTGCCTTATCTATATTATCGCTATCCTTAGAATCAACAATAAGCATAATTTTCCTTTTATTTTTTTGAAAGTGCAAAGGTAATATAAATTTCTATTTATAAAAACCTCAGCATATATTTTTCCTAAAAAGTTACATCCACTACCTCATCTCTCTCGGTGAGTTTCTAAAGAAGGAGCTTCTTTTATTCCATTTAAGATTCCGGAATGCTCTTCGGCTTTAACTTTTTCCTTCTTCAGTTTCAACATGGGCTGACCGGCATTGACCCATGCAGTGTACCACAAAGAAGCAACTGCATGTATTGCCTGATTCATTTTTCTATTAACCATTCCATTCAAAGCTTGGTTATAGGCACTGGAAAAACCTACTGAGAAACGACGTACAACGGATCCCTTTCTATCAATAAAGGCATGCACCTCTCCGGCAGGATAACTTTCCAAAAGCGCTTTTTCTATTGTCAATACGCTATCTGCCTCTTTAGCAGAAATCAATACCAAATTCCAAATATAATCACTCGGATCTTTTACATATTCTGCTTTCCCATTCCAATACTGAAAAGAAGTATCTGCAAAGAGTTCGGGAATTTCAGATTCCCATAAAGCGTGAATTCCTTTCTGGTTTGTTTTCTGACCATCATAATTAGATGTAGCATGCAGCGGCACACAAGCGTCAGCAATATAATGACCGAGAAAAACAGAATGTCTTAAAACAGCAGAAAAGTCTTTTCTTTCAAATGCATGCTGTAATTTATAAAAGACTTTTAACGCATACCAAGGAACCGTCCCATATTTTTGTAGTGTATCTTTAGAAAACTTGTCCACCGCTTCTGTCCAGTCTCGGGGAAGATCACTAAAGGGGTAACTTCCATAATGATCTATATCTATAAAATGATGTGGAGCTTCTCCCTTCACAGCATAACGACGCTTGTCCGGATCCGGCGCATGTCGGGTAATATATTTTATATGTGGCTTATACCATAGCATCATCTGCGGTGGCAGAGAAAAAACTGCCTGATGATTTATTCTTTTATGAGCAAAGAACCCCCAACCCCAACAATTAGGACTCAGACAACTCAATAAAAAAAATATGCCAACAACGCGATATATCCATTTCTTCTTATTCATTTAAGATCCATTGTTTCCGGCATATCTTCATCATCCTCATCTATTTTCCGAATAATATCAACAGTTTCTCCTCCTCCCGTAATTCCTCCGGAAACGGCAAACTTCATCGCATCGGCAGCCGAGATATGATCCAGAGGCTGAATTCTTGACTTTTTTACAAAATAAACTTTTCCGGCTATTGATAACGACATAGGAACATATACCGCTACAACATTCTGTAACCCAAAATCTACGGCTTCATCTCTTGTAATAAAACCAATTTCCCAAACTTCTTCATTATAAATATGTACCAAAACCGGATGTTCAAACTTCTTTTTCTTTCCCATCAAACTATCAAATACATCCTTGATAGAAGTATATAAATATTTAATCAATGGTGTTTTCTCCAAAAGATGATCAAACAAGGCAAAGATTCTGCCTACCAGAAAAAAAGAAGATAAATACCCAACAAAAGTAATGCCTGCCAACAAAATAAGGACACCCAATCCAGGGATAAAATCGGAAAGTCCCAGAAAATCATCTAATGCTCCGAAGAGCCAAACAATCACATAAAAAGTAAGGAAAATAGGTGCTAAAACCAACACGCCTTGGAAAAAATGTTGCAATATCTTTTTAAATGTCCATTTCTTTTTCATTGGATAAGATTTAGTTTTTGTGTCCTATCTAATACTAATATTACGAAAATATAAAATTTATGTCATAATAAAGAACGGGCACTAATATAAACAAGTCCATTCATAAAAGTAAAAAGGTTGCCTAAAAAAGACAACCTTTTTATAAAGTTTTCACAAACCACCTTAGTTATTCTCCGGACGCATTTGCGGAAAAAAGAGTACATCCTGAATAGAGTGTTGTCCCGTTAACAGCATACTCAATCTTTCTATTCCAATACCAATTCCTGAGGTTGGCGGCATACCATATTCCAAAGCCCGAAGGAAGTCTTCATCAATATACATAGCTTCATCATCCCCTCGCTCCATTAATTTCAATTGCTCTTCAAAACGCTCTCTTTGATCAATTGGATCATTCAACTCACTATAGGCATTGGTGATTTCTTTTCCATTAATCATTAATTCAAAGCGCTCTACCATTCCGGCTTTATCACGATGTTTTTTAGTTAATGGACTCATCTCTATAGGATGATCAGTAATAAAAGTAGGTTGTATATAGTGTGCTTCACATTTCTCGCCAAATATCTCATCAATTAATTTCCCTTTTCCCATTTTTTCATTCACAGTTAGGTTTAATTCCTTACATACATTTCGAATTTCTTCCTCAGTTTTTCCATCTAAATCATATCCTGTGTGCTCCTTAATCGCATCAAAAATGCTAATTCTTTTATAGGGTGCTTTAAAGTCTATTTCATTTCCATCAACATTGACAAGCGTAGAACCATTCACTTTTTCCGCAACAGAAGATAACATCGCCTCTGTTGTTTTCATCATCCATATATAATCTTTATAGGCTACATAAAACTCTAAAATAGTAAACTCCGGATTATGCGAACGATCCATTCCTTCGTTCCTAAAATTTCGGCTAAATTCATAGACCCAATCAAAGCCACCTACAATTAATTTTTTCAGATACAGTTCATTGGCAATTCTTAAATATAGCGGTATATCTAATGCATTATGATGCGTCACAAAGGGACGAGCAGCAGCTCCTCCGGGAATGCTTTGTAACACCGGGGTATCTACTTCCAAAGCTCCTTGTTCATTCAAAAATTCCCTAATCGCATTTTTTATTGTGGTTAACTTTTCAAAAACTTCTTTCTTTTCCGGATTAATAATTAAGTCTGCATATCTCTGTCTGTATCGGAACTCCGGATCAGAAACGGCATCAAAGGTTTCTCCTTCTTTTTCCTTTACAATAGGTAATGGTTTTACGGACTTAGATAATAGTTTCAAAGATTCCACATGAATGGAAGTCTCTCCTGTTTTTGTCACAAAAGCAAAGCCTGTCACACCAATTATATCCCCAATATCCAACAGCTTCTTCCACACCTTGTTATAAAGCGTTTTATCCTCATCAGGACAAATATCATCCCGCCTTACATACAGTTGAATTCTGCCAGAACTATCTTGAAGCACACCAAAACTAGCCTTTCCCATCTTTCGAATACTCATGATTCTTCCGGAGACAGATACTTTCTGAAACTGTTCTTTTGTTTCTTCGCTATATGTTTCTTTAATATGTTTTGCGGTATCGTTTACAGGGAACAAAGCAGCAGGATATGGATCTATCCCCAGTTCCTTTAAACTTTCTAATTTTTCTCTGCGAATAACTTCTTGTTCAGACAGTTGTCTAGTTTTATTTTCCATAATAACGCCTTCTGGTTAGTTTTGGAGTGCAAAGGTAGCAGTTTTCATTATACTATAAAGTAATTAACCCTCTTCTTCCAAAAGACCTTTTACAAAGTCCACCATTTTGGGGTCTCCATAATCAGCTGCACCGGCATGACGAAACACAATTTCTCCGGTTTTATTAATCATCACCGTCGTTGGTAAGGCTCCCGAGAAATAGACATAAGGGATATTTCCTGCAGGCACATAAATAGGAAAAGCATAACCTTTATCTGCTGAAAACTTACTGGACTTTTCAATCTTATTGTCTGCATCAACTATAAGAAATACCATATCTTCATTGTCTTTAAACGCTTTATATAATTTATTTATGGTTGGCATTTCCATACGACAAGGAGGACACCAAGTTGCCCAGAAATTAATAAAAACAACCTTTCCTTTCAGTTCTGAAATTTTCACTTTTTCTCCTTTACTATTCTTAAAAGTAACATCCGGAGCTTTTGTCACCGGAGGACCTTGTTCTTCCTGTAATACCGATGTTTCATTATTCCCAATAATCGCAGATTTCGCATTTTGAGTCCCTATTAATAACGTTGTGATTATTATAACCACAGAATATATTTTCTTTGACATTTTTATAAATTTTAGTATTTAAGATTGCTGTTGGCCATTGGCTGTTAGCTTTTAGTATTGCTTACGACCAAACCTACGGATGAAGCATTGCCCAACCCTGCTGCTGTCTAATAACTAATTCACCTACACCACTGGGAACAAAGGATACGAAGGGCAAGATTTCTGATTTATCGATATCCCTTTCTCGCATGGTATTTTCACAAGCCGCCAGTATAACACCTTGTTCAACCAACTTGGTTAATAACGATTTATAATCATTCTTCTTCATCAAAGTTTGAATACCACCACTATGACAAACTAATTCTACCTTTATCTTTCCTTTCAGTCGGGGATCTCTTAAAATATTCTTTATATTTCTCAAGGTTCCTTTAATATGTTTATCATTATCTGTATTTAATTCAAAGATAACTTTATATTCATTTTTAATTGCTTCAGCTCCTTTAAAAGCGGCAGCATTCTCTGTTTGTTGTGCCTCTACAGATGTATTCATTCCTAAAAACACAAGGCTCATACCTAAGCTGAGCAACAACATTTTCATTTTCATGTTAATTGTATTATCAAATTCAGCACGATACTTAGATTCCGTGCAAATCAAATTTTCTTTACGTAAAGCGGGTATAGAATGTTAGACAATTATACCTAATGCATATTCCTAAACATAGAAGGAGTATAGCTCCTCCAGTTTTAACCGAAGTAATGTTGAAATCAAATTAGAAAAACTTGGTTTTGTATAAATAACGGCGGATCCGTTATGTCAGAGTAGAGAGATAAAAAATAATTGTTGTGTCGCGTATCTTTCCTTAACCCATAAAGCCTGCTAAACTTCATATAGGGAGGGTAAAACAGCTGCGGAAACATCGATTGTTGAGAAGAACTTGTCAACCATTTTTGTTCTTTAGGAACATAATGACAATCTCCGCAATAAGCCGGATGGTTTTCTGTAGTAACATTTTCTACTATCGTTCCATTGGAATGAGGCAAAAAAGACGCAAAAAGCGAACGCTTGACCGGACAAGAAAAGAATAGTACACAAAGCAATGCCAACAATGACAATGCTACCGGCAAACGTTTTTTCATTTTTTGCTTACTTATTCCAAACATAACAAACGAAGATAGTAAATCTTCTATCAGATAGATCATTCTTCCTCATTTTTAACAAAATGAATACAATAAAAAGCCTTACCAAACGGAAATTGAACTGAAAGGTTCTGTAAATTTAGAGCCTTTCAATTCTCCTTTTAAGGTCCATACTCCACCTCTACTGTCTTGCACATTTACCTTTACATCCGCATTGTAATAGACACGTTTGTATTTAACTCAAAAAGTTATCTGCATTACGATAGGCATCAATCACCGCCTGTTCTCCTTTTTTTCCTGATAAAGAATTCCCATGTTCCATTCCAACCACTCCTTTATATCCTTTTTCATAAAGATGCTTAAAAATATTTTTATAATACACTTCCCCTGTACCGGGTTCATTTCTCCCGGGATTATCTCCTAACTGTATATACGCAATTTCATCCCAGCATCTATCTACATGATGAATTAAATCTCCTTCATTTCGCTGCATGTGATAAAAATCATATAATATTTTACAAGAAGGACTATTCACCGCACTACAAATCATATACGTCTGATCCGAATATCGAAGATACAAGTTGGGCGTATCGCTTAGAGCCTCTAAAACCATAACCAAGCCCTGGGGTTCCAATATTTCAACCCCTTTACGCAATGTATCTATAACGTTAGCAGTCTGTTGCGCTAAAGGTAAATTTCTATCATAATTCCCCGGCACAACCGTTGTCCATTTAGCATTAACCCGCTTAGCCGTTTCAACTGCCTTCCGACAGCCATCAAGAAAAATTTCGGTATATTCTTTTTTACCTGCCGCAAAGGTATTGGCACCATTTCCCCCTTTATCCAAAACAAAAACCCCCATCGTCATGCCCAACCGATCCAACAACTTTCCAATCTTTTCTTGCTCAGCAACCGGTCTTTTCATCAAATTATTATCTTCAATAGAACGAAAACCTTGATCATGCATAAACCTAATCTGATCCAAGAAATTCTTTCCACCCATGTTTTTGAACATGCCTTCATGTGGCGCATAATCCAGATGAAAGGGGGTTTTCTTTAAATTCAACTTTTCCCCTTGTACGGCTTGCGTCCCTAAAGTAAATGTACCGGCTCCGGCAAGTACACCATTCTGAATAAATTTTCGTCTTTTCATTATTTTTTATAGTTAAGATATTGGGCAAAAACTTAAATATCCTTTTTTCGATGACTCAATTGTTCCAAAACTGCTTTTAATTTTTTAGGATTATCCATATACGGTTCCAGATTAAATAGCTTTACCATCCTAAATTCCGTAGGAAAACTCTCACTCTGCAAAGCGATATAACCTTCTTTCAGTGGCGTTCCATCCACTTTTACGGTAGAATCATAATGATTTACACTTCCTCCGGCTATAATGGGTTTAGTATAAGTCAAAACCGTATCTGAATTTACGATTTGCTTGATAACAGAATCTCCCAAAACCAACACTTCAACATGTGTCCATTCACGTCCCGGACTGGGTTTGGAATCAGAGCTATAGCAATGCCCATGATACCTATTACCGTCAATCACCACTTCCGTACCGGGCGTACATACATTTGCATTCGTGCGCGTCATTATGCTATCACTACCCAACAGTTGACATTCAATAGAAATCGGATAATCCTGATCTACCAACATACTTTCGGGAGATTGACAATGCAACATCAAACCATTATTCATATAAGCCCATCCGGGGCCATCGTCCACCTGATGACCATAAAAGCGGTATTCGGCTACCAACAGATAAGCTGAAAATTTATCCTTGTAAAAGATATGACCATATCTGTCTTTTAATGAATCTCCATATTGATCGTAAGAGACCTTAAGCAGACTGTCTTCCACTCTAAAAGTATTTCCAAAATTATCATTCAACGGATAGCCTGCAATCTTTATATCCCAATCCTTTAAATCTTTTCCATTAAAAAGTGTAATCCACTGATCTGACAGACTTTCCTTTCCCTTTTGTGAATTGCACCCCATCATCAGGAGGACACTCAGTAACAGTAAGATTGAACTATATTTCTTTATCATATTTGTTTTTTTATAAAATTTTCTATTCAATAGTATCTTTAAATATTTTGTTTTTTTAATTCTTTCACAGCATAATCACAAGCTCTGGCAGTAAAAGCCATAAAAGAAAGCGAAGGATTGTGGCAGGCTGTACTATCCATAAAACTACCGTCGGTCACAAAGACATTTTTCACCGCATGCATCTGATTCCATTTATTCAATACCGATTGTTTCGGATCTTTTCCCATTCTCGCGGTTCCCATTTCATGAATAGCGAGCCCTGGAGCCGAACCGTTATCAAAAGTATAAATATCTTTTACACCTGCAGATTCCAGCATTTCGGCCGCATCATTTATCATATCTTTACGCATCGCTTCTTCATTTTCTTTAAATCCTGCATCGAAAACGACCGTGGGCAATCCCCATTTATCTGTTTTATCTTTATCCAGATAAACCTTGTTTTCTTTATAGGGAAGGCATTCTCCAAAACCACCCAAACCCATTCCCCACATACCCGGCTGGCTCAGCATTTCTTTAAAATCATCTCCTACTCCCATTTCGGCAATACCCCTAGCCCAATTAGAGCGAGAAGCGCCTCCCTGATAACCAAATCCCCTCACGTATGGTCTGTCATTCTTTTTCAAGTTCCTAAAACGAGGAATATAAATACCATTAGGTCGTCTTCCATAATAATATTTATCTCCAAAACCCGGCATTTGACCGCCGGCACCACAACGAAAATGATGATCCATTAAATAATGACCTAAGGTCTCGGAATCATTCCCAAATCCATTAGGAAATCGATCAGATACTGAATTTAATAAGATAGAAGCAGTTCCAATTGTAGAAGCATTGACAAATACAATCTTTGAATAATACTCATAGGTTTTATTGGTATTGGCATCAATTATTTCAACTCCTGTAGCTCTTTCTTTGTCCTTATCATACAAAATTTGACTGACAATGGAATCTGGCTGAAGCGTTAATCTGCCAGTAGCCATAGCCGGTGGCAAGGTAGAAGATTGTGTACTAAAATAAGCACCATAAGGACAACCTCTGCTGCAAAGATTTCTGTATTGACAAGGACCACGACCATGAATCTGTTTGGTCACATTCGCCACTCGCCCAATGGTCATAATCCGATCATGAAAATTAGCTTCAATGCCTTTCTTTACTTTTTTTTCTACACAATTCATTTCCATTGGCGGCATGAAAAGACTATCCGGCAAAGCAGAATAACCTTCTTTCTGTCCACTAATACCAACATGTTTTTCCACATATTCATACCAAGGTTCAATATCCTTATAACGCACAGGCCAGTCAATTCCATGTCCGTCTTTTGCATTGGCTTCAAAATCCAAATCACTCATTCGATAACTCTGTCGTCCCCACATAATAGATTTTCCACCAACGATATCGGGACGAAACCAATCAAATTTTTGCTTTTCAATATAAGGGGCATCCGAATCTTTAAACCAATAACTTTCATTGTGTTCGCTGTAGGGATAATCCCGACTAACATATTTATGCGTTTCTCGCTGTTCTGTAGTTATCCGTCCTCTATGAGTAAACTGCCAGGGATCCAGTGTAGCCGTTTTATAGTCTTTAATGTGTTCCAATTGGTGTCCTCTATCCAACATCAAAACAGTTAATCCTTTTTCTGTCAATTCTTTAGCAGCCCATCCGCCGCTTAATCCGGAGCCAATGACTATTGCATCAAAGGTACTACCGGATTTTGCTTTATTATTTATATTTGCCATATTTCTAGTTTTCAATTTTCTGTTATCGGTTATCTGTTATCTGTTTCTTGCCCTGAGCTTGTCGAAGGGTCTGTTTTCTGTTTTCTGTTATCCGTCCTGAGCTTGTCGAAGGGCTTGCCCTGAGCGTAGCCGAAGGGGTCGTTATCGGTCGCTGCTGTAGCTTCAGCGAAGGTCTATTTTCAATAAAATCAAGTTGCCCAAGCACGTTGTCCTTCTTCATAAGGCACACAACCATCATACATTCCGGGGACGACCACATACCTCAATGTTTTAGTCGCTCCGGGCTCAGAAGTAAAGAAGCCTAATAAGGTCAGTTCCTTAAATGTCTTATAAAAACTTAAATCTTCATTTTTCTCTTTTCCCAAGACGGCTTTATCCAACGCCTCAACCGCAACAGCCTGTTGTTCCTCAGATAACTTCAGAAAAGCATTCCCATATTTATCCTTACACCATTTATTAAAATTTGCTAACCCGTCATGGAACGACTTTTGGTCTTTCTTTGGATAGCAATCCAACATCATCATTGGGATAAACGCTCCTACACCTGCTTCTACTGCACCAGGAGTGTCTGTCTTAGGGATAATGACATCCGCTATTCTTTTAATCATCGCTTTTTCATCTTCTGAGAATGGAAGATCATTACTATTTGTTTTTTCTTTTTCAGAATTATTGCCACAACCATTTAGTACCATACTTAAAGTAGTTGCTGACAATGCGCCTCCCATCAAAAGCGCAGTACGTTTTATTGCATCCCGTCTATTCATATATATGTTTTTAATTGAATCCTAAAAATAGATAATTCTTTTCTTCATAAAGAATAAATTTATTATTAATTCATAAATACGGAATTATTTTTACCCATAACAGAAAAATCAAAGCCCCCGAATTAAAGGAAACTTCCTACATTTGTTATTTAAACATCAATGATTGCATACCTTCTAACCACGCCCTATGCCAAACCCACATTTACATCCCGATGATCATGCCGAGAATGCAGAAGAAAGAGAATTAGAAAACAATCTCAGACCGGAAGAGATTGCAGAATTTTCCGGGCAGGAACAATTGGTCACCAATCTGAAAATTTTCATTAAGGCGGCCAAGCAACGCGGAGAAGCACTCGATCACATTCTGTTTCATGGTCCTCCCGGATTAGGGAAAACCACCTTGTCTCGTATTGTTGCCAATGAAATGGATGTTAACATTAAAGAAAGCTCGGGGCCAGTCATTGAAAAGCCGGGAGACCTTGCAGGCTTATTAACCAGCTTAGAAGAAGGAGATGTTCTTTTCTTAGATGAGATTCACCGTTTGGGTAATGTTGTAGAAGAATACCTGTACTCTGCTATGGAAGACTATCGTATTGACATCATGATTGATAGTGGTCCCAGCGCAAGAAGTATCCAAATTAATCTTGATTCTTTTACGCTCATTGGGGCTACCACTCGTTCCGGTTTACTGACAGCGCCTCTTCTTTCGCGCTTTGGTATTCGGTTCAGGCTGGAATATTATAATGCTCAAACTTTAAAAAATATTATAGAAAGATCGGCAGATTTATTACACACTAAGATTACTTTAGAAGCAGCAGCTGAGATTGCCGGTCGTAGCCGGGGTACGCCACGAATAGCCAATGGATTACTGCGCCGAATGCGAGATTTTGCGCAAGTGAAAGGCAACGGAACAATAGATATTGAAATTGCTAAATTTGGATTGAAAGCCTTAAATGTGGATAATTACGGTCTGGATGACATGGATAATCGTGTACTTTCTGCCATTATCGACAAATTTAAAGGAGGCCCTGTCGGAATAACCACTATCGCTACTGCCGTAGGAGAAGAAGCCGACACGCTGGAAGAAGTATATGAACCTTTTCTTATTCAGGAAGGTTTTATTAAACGAACACCCAGGGGGAGAGAGGCTACAGCAAAAGCCTATAAGCATTTAGGGAAATATCCGTCCGCTGAAAGCCCCGAAGGATTATTATTTTAAAAAAAGAAGAAGCTTCTTTTCTATAAAGACAACTCCTTTCAAAAGGCCTTCATTGCTGCCGTTTCATAAATATCCTTCATATAAATACGCACTTCTGGTAACGGCATCATCACTCTACGGTCAGATAAGGTTTAATTTTTTGGAAAACCTGTGGCGTCATCAATTTAACCTTTGTCACCTCATCCACCGATTTATATTTTCCATGCTGCTTCCTAAATGCAATAACCGCTTTAGCTAAATGATATGGAATATAAGGATGCCCGAACAAAGTTTCCAAGTTTGTTTCATTCAGATTAATCTGTTCTATTTCAGCTTTATCAGAAAATCTTAAATGTGACTTTATCCGTAGAAAGGTGCTGTCGGGTAAACCATAAACTTCTTTTATTTGGGACACACTATAAAAGCCTCCCAAAGCCTCTCTAAAATGAATAATTCTTCCTGCAAAGACCGAACCTATACCACAAAGCCTTGCCCAATCCGCACTATCCGCTAAATTAATATCCAATATCAACGGCTTTACTTCATGTTTTTTAGTCTTCGATTTAGCCCTGTTGACTCCCTGTTTTATATTTACTGAATCTCTCGTTGCGATTCTTATATAAGGTGCCAATCTATTGTAATCCTCATCCGAAAGTCCATATATATTTTTTAAATCCTCCTTCTCATAAAATACGCCACCCGCATTTCTATAGTGTTGGATTACAAGCGCTACATGTTCAGAAAGCCCTAGCTTCTGCCAACCTGCTACCGACAGTTTATTGGGATTAAAGGGAAAGAGTTGAAAAGTTTTATTCGACTTCTCCTTGCCCTGTATATTTTTCTCGGTATCAATCTGAATAAAGGGCAATAATCTTTGATAAACTTTATTAGATAATCCGTAAATTTTCTTTAAATCTTTCTTTTCGGAGAATCTGGCTCCCGTTTCCAAATAATGCTGAATAGTATGTGCTATTTTATCCGAAACACCCAGTTTCGTCCATCCTTCCACAGATAAATCATTCGGATTAAAATAAAAAAGTTCATATAATTCATCTTCTTCTGTATCAGCTGCTTTTTGTTTTTCTAAAAAAGAGGCAACAGCCGTTCTAAATTCTGCTTTTTCTTGCTGTTCAACTTTTTCTGAGAGAATATATGGCAAAAAGCAAGGTACAATCATACAAAGTATGATAATAGCTAACAAAAAGTACAATCCCCGCCGCTGGTTCTTAGAAAAAGAAAGATATTCATGAACAAACTTTTTCCACATACAAAAAGAATTGAAAGAAATGAGATTGTAAATATACTATTTTTACGACATACAATAAAACACATTTACAATTACCAAATTCAGTTCCTGCCTTGTCCTATCTTCTACTATCCAAGCTTTCCATAAATGCAATAATCGCATCCATTTCTGCGTCCGTAAGCTGCAGGCTATCTTCCGCTAATGTAGCATTAGGCATTTCTATTCCCATTCCTACCCCTCCTCCATTATTATAAAACACCATCACCTCTTCCAGGCTATCATAAATTCCATTGTGCATATAAGGTGCAGTTCTGGAAATATTTCGCACGGTTGTAGTCTTAAAAGCATGTTTATAAGCGGGAATTCGGATGGTATTATACCAACCGAAATCGGGATCAATTAAGGTGTCATTTTTAGCGATAGGAACACCAATCACCTCTGCTTCACTGCTCACAAATTTTGGAGGTAGTAAACCATTAAATAAAGGCATAAAATGGCAAGTTGCACAGTTTGCCTTTCCCATAAAAAGATTAAAACCTTTAATCTCCTGTGAAGAAAGGGCAGTAGAATCGCCTCTCATAAATTGATCAAAACGACTATTTAACTTCGTCAAACTTCTATCATAAGAAGCTAACGCATTTAAAATCTTGGCAGAATCAATCTCGGGATTTTTCCAATCAGCAAAAGCTTTTGAAAATAATTTTTCATACGTAGCATCCTGAGAAAGATAGGCAATAATATCTTCCATGGAACCATCCATTTCATCCGGATTAGTCAACACATCATGCGCCTGACTTTCCAGCGTAAGCACACGCATATCATAAAACAAATTTGACTGTAGCGCTACATTCAACAAGGTTGGCGTATTCCTTGGAAGTGGTTTTCCACTATGGATATTGGTATTAGTACTTAACCCATCAGTAAATGCCTTATCAGGGATATGACAAGAAGCACAGCTCCGCTTACCTGTTCCCGAAAGATGTGGATCGGAGAACAATCGTTTACCCAATTTTACTTTTTCCCGGGTCGTATAAAATTTCTGCCCCGGTGTGAAAGCATTTTCATTATAAGCATTAGAATCAAAGAGCGTTCTTGCTTTCTGATTCAACAGCCGGTTATAATGCACTTCAAAACCATCTATTTTATACTGCAAATCTGTGATTCCTGAAGATATTTCATTCCCATAATGAGTAATAAAAAAGGATCGAGAAAAGGTATTAAAGTCAACATGATGCTGTAAATATGCAATAGCACTATCCATTGTCTCTAGTAGGTTTGTATTTGCTCCTGATGCAACATAATGAGAAAGCACCTTTTTTAAGCTTTTCAAACTTGAAGCCGACTCCTTCATACTATGCAATGTCAATGGATTATCATAGCCGGTAATTCCCAAGGTCAGAATTCTAAAAATTTCCATTTTTGCACCATCCAAGATACGCCAATCCGCCGGAGAGTGATCTGAGAAATAATCCCGGTAATAACCAACATTTCTTAAGAGCAGATTCAATTGTGCTAAAAGTCGCTCTTTTTTTCCTGTATCATAAAAAGGGAATAACAATTCTTCTATCACTTGCAATCCTGAAGGAGCAATGGCACGCATGTAATTGGGATCAAGTAAATCGGCATTTTCCACCTCAGGTACCGGAGGTCCGTTTACCATTTGCGTATTCACCCCCATAAAATAAGTGGCAGCCCACTCAAATTTTTTGTATAAAATTCTGGATTTTAGAAAAATGCGTTGCAAATCTTGCTGTGTTGCATTTTCCTCCACAGCAGCATAAAAGGAATCTTCAACAAAATCATAAAAAGTATTGACTTGGGATAAAATACTGTCTGTGATAGCTTGTTCTCTATTTTTTATTTGTTCTTGTTTTCCATGGTTACAGGAAAAGGTAGAAATTCCGGCAATTACAAACAAGATAAGAATGAATGTGAATTTTTTCATTTTTTAATTAATAGAACGCAGATTTATTAAGATACTTATGATTTCCGCTGATTCTCCAAGCCTAACATCAACTATATATGTTAATCATAATGATAAGTGTACTATAAACCTATAAACCATCATTATCACAAAAGCCATTAATTTCGTATCCTAGATAAGAAAACTCAATAAGAATATTAACCATCGAACATTATAGGAAGAGTTCAAACTATGGCTCATCAAGAACATAAACCATCTGACTATTTAGATTTAGGCTGCATCTTCAAAAAGATGCTAAAAAGCTTCTAAAGCAACTTACGCAAAGCCGTGAAGAAAAAGCCATAAAGAATAGGAAAGAAGAGTTTAACTGACATTTACATCTATCTGTGTTAATCCTAAAAAATCATAAAAATCAGCGTTCTATAAAACTCATCCTTTAAAACACCAATGCATTCTCCAACGGATTCGCATTTCTATCTCTATCCGACAAGGGCTTCAAATCCCATCTGGCTTCAATGAAAGCTAGAATACTTACCGTTTCATATTGAGTATGATCCACAAAACCCTTCTTTGCAAAAGGTCCTATAATGATAGCAGGTACTCTGGAACCCGGTCCCCAACGATCTATTTCCGGAGGAGCTACATGATCCCAAAAACCGCCATTCTCGTCATAAGTCAATATCACTAGCGTAGAATCTCCCTGAGGCCCATTTAATACCGCATTAATCAATTTAACAGCATGTTTCTCACTCCCATAGACCGCTGCACTTCCCGGATGCTCATCAAATCCAAGTCCGGGTTTTACAAATGACACGCTTGGCAAAGTACCCTCCTTAGCAGCTTTCAGATAATCTTTTTCATCCTTTAAATGTTTTCTACCCGGAGTACCCGGTGCATAATTGGCAAAGTAGGTAAATGGTTCATGATTATAAGCATAAATAGACTGTTCGCCTTCAACAGCCTTGTCCCAACCGGCTGCATACCAAGACCATGAAATATCTTTTTCACTTAATCGATCTCCTATCGTTGGCATTGTTTGAGGAGGCAGCAAACGAGAGGAATCAGCTCCCTCAGGATAAGGTGGCGCCATGGAATAAAGGGTATTTACGGCATAGCCATCCGGCGTTACATAGCCGTCCTCAATCAATTTTCCGTTAGAATCCAACTTAGCAACAATACTTTCAGGAGCATCTTTCCACACGGGAGGGGCTGCTGCAATGAAATAAACATGATTGAAAAAAGATCCGCCAAATCCACTATGAAAAAAATTATCACATAAAGTATATTTCTTTGCTATAGGATATAAAGGCAAATCTTTGGTTTCATGATAACCCATCGCAAATCCTTTATTGGAATTATAAACTGCGAATTTATCCATCTTTCCACTATCAATCTGCATTATTTCATGATAATATACATGTGTCGGACTCGGTGTTTTTTTGTTGTTAGGAATATATTTATCAATATTAAAATATCCATTTTCCATATTGGTAGGGAAATCGCTACTGCCCGGAATATCCGGTAGATACTCATAGGCTTCCCCTTTTTCATTAACCTGAATAACATTCTCTTTATTTGCACTATCCAATCCATTCGCTCCGGGAAATTGTCCATACAGATTATCAAAACTATGATTCTCCATATAAATCACCACCACATTTTTTATTTGTTTTATTTTTTGATCAAAAGTTTTTTCTTTAGGTTGTTGACAGCTAGTAAACATGAAAACACCAACTGCCACGCAGGTAAATAAACAGCGCATAGATTGTTTAGACATAAATAAAGATTTTATGAGCGTAAAGATATAAAAGAAATATTATTTTTTCAATTATGGGTCTAGTGGCTGACGTGCATTAATCTGAAAAGAGGAAGCGGTTGGATAATAGGATATAGTAGTGTCTGATAGTCTTTTCATACCAACATAAGGAATTACACCTAAATCTCTTTTAAACACGTCATCAAATCGATCAGACACAATATAATCAATATGACTTTTACTGGTCACTCCTAAAACAGGCCGCTCAATTGGTGCTTCCCGAGAAAGCAATATTCTATTCGCATCCCTTATATTTGTAGTGGTATGACGAGCGTGAGGTTCAATCATGATAGAAGATGCCGGTATTCCAAGACTATCCACCATGTATTTTTTCATTTCTTGCGCTTCAAAGAATGTAGTCCCATAAGGATGTACAGCCCCACCACTTACAATAATAAAAGGTGCTTTTTCTTTCTTAAACAAAGCAGCTCCCATCCGACAGCGATCCTTGGAAGTGGAACTTATAGACACTCCTTTTTTAGTTGGTCCTGAACCAAAAACCAAGATACAAGAATAAGGATATTCTCCCCATTTTGTTGTTTTCATTTTCTTATAAGCCATTCCATTCACTTTAGATAATGGACGAAAAGCAACTCCTTCTGTTATATTATTAATTTTCAATATTTCAATAGCTATGTCTAAACCGGGACTAAAAAACAAGGAATTTTTTTGTTGCTCAGTAACTTCTTTTATAATATGTTTAATACTGTCCAAATAAGCAGTAGAATGCACATCATATATAGCCGAATCAATAGTAGGATAAATCATCCCTTTCCCAAGTAAATAGGCTTTATAAATATAATTTAGCCCATTGCGCTGTTCTTTCCATGCCTGTATAAATAATGCGGAGTCTGATAAATAGCTATGATAAGCAAAGGCATGACCGGGCCGAATTTTATTTCTTATAAAATCGGTAACTAATGACTGATTATTATGATAAAGTGTACTTAGAGAAGAAATAATTTTTTTATTATCCTCATCTGTCAGAATCAAAGACTTTACCACACAATCCATATTTTTACAATCTTGAAGTGCAGCTAAAATATCCTTTTTCTGATTTTTATAAAAATTTCTCAGCTCCTTATTGCTACTAATTTTCTTCGCCATGCCAGAAGAATATTCCGTCTGATACAATAATGGAAAAATATATTTTGATAAAAGATTTTCTTTGCTAAGTGTATCCGTCGAATTGACAACATGATTTTCTTTGTTCCTCTGGCAGGAAAAAAAGAGTACAGTCATCAATACCGAGACAACAAGATTTATGATATGTTTATTCTTCATTAATTAAAATTTAGTTTTAAATATTCTCGAGTTGGTTAACATAATCAGAATAAGTACTGATTACAGCACTACTTTTATATCTTAAACCAATATCATTTTTCTTTTGTAATGAAGGCAATCACCGTTGCTACAGCCCTCTCTCCACCATGATCAAATTTATCGTTATCAGACGGATAATTTACAACACCCTCTTCTTTTACCCAGGCGGTAGAGGAGCCGCCACCATCCAAATTCATTGCTCTTACACAGCCAAGTGCCTGCATGACTTTTCCAAGCTCCTTTATTGTCATTCCGGAGGATTGGTCAGCTCTTCCATCTACAACAACGGCAATAAGGTGATTATCTGCCGTAATACCTATCGCAGTTCTGGGGTTTCTTTCTGTATTAAATTCTTTATCTAATTGATCCAACAATTTATCATCATAAACCAATAATGGACCTGCAGCCAAAAGGTTATATGCATCAATTCCCTGCCAGCCTTCTGTTGGTCTTTTAACAATAGAAACAGATCCATTTTCGTCAACTTCAAACCCAACATTGGTTCTGTAGGCAGGATATCCCGGCCTATTAGGTGTAATCACCTCACCTTTTAGCATAAAGAAGGTTTCCGGACCGCCTTCATCTGTATAGAAAAAACTACCGTTAATAGCAGCATCGGCACCAACACTTTCTCCCCCTTCACTTGTTTTTAAAAAAGAGCCTGTGGTTACATAAGGAAAGCCTATTTTAAGATTATCATTATTTAAATTGATATCGAAAACTGTAACACTTTCTCTGGTATTGAATAGGTCAGAAAAATGAAAATACTTCCAAACTATAGCCACAGAAACCTGAGTAGAATCCCAGTCGGCATTTTGAATTTTATCTGCAAAATTCGGTTCTTCTGTCCCAACCGTATCCTCTTCTTCTACTGGTGGACTAAACGGTAACGGAGGTGTACCATAATCCTTACGACACCCAACCAATAATAAAAAAGCAAAAAACAGGGTTACTGGAAGTGGTCCCAAACTCTTTATCCGACAAAACAAATTATTCTTTTTCATTCTTTATTTTATATTATTATTCAAATAAACAGGTCGTTTTAAAATATACAAAAATACTTTACTGCATTTTTTTTCATTCTACCAAGGCTCCCATGATATTTTTACCTGAACGAGAGCTTCCATTTAAATCGGTAGTAATATACTTTTTATTGAGTGGAGGTTCAAGATCTTCATTTAAACTCAAAAGCATTTGTGCATTCATGCCATTTTGCAACGCAGGATTTGAACTTCCGATAGGTAAATAAACATTATTGAGCATTTTAGTAGCATCAAAATTGTCACCTAAAACAGCACCTGAACTATTATATACAGTCATTCCAATGACAGAAGATTGAATTTTAGTAGTTGGCTGACCGGCTGCAGCGGCTACATCTTTAGATCCTTGTTGCTTATTACCAGAAATGATACTATTATATATACTTAACTGATTATCTCCACTTTGTCGATAAATACCTCCTCCCGGGCCCTTGATATCATTTTCACTTATTGTAGTACTAACCACTTTGACTTCGCTACCTCCATATAGCAGTAATCCGCCACCACCATTATCAGAGCTACTACTATTTTTTGTAATCAAACAATTTATTAAAGCTCCTTTTGATTCTCTTAAATAAACACCTGCACCATACGATTCACCTTTATTATTTATCACCTTGGAATTATACATAAATAGTTCGCCATCCGGATAAATATAAATTGCACCTGCAGTACCTTTAGAATAATTGTCATTCAACCGGGAATTATAAATAGATATATTAGAACCCGAATAAGCCCAAATAGCACCTCCATTACCACCGGCAGTATTATTATTTACCTGACTATTCTCTATTGTCACCTCCCCTCCATAAACAAACATTGCACCTGCTCCATGCGCTCCTTCATTATCTATAATTTTACACTGCTTGAAATGAACTCTAGAATGTCCAATACTTACGCCCCCTCCATTATTCCTATAAAACGTTGCTCCATTAATAACTATAGAGCCTGACCCAACTGCTTTTCCTCCTGTAATGGTCAATCCGGAGAAGGTTACTTTTTGGTCTTTAACAACTGGCGCACTTACAGAAACAACATGATAAGCTACATTCCCATTATTTAGGGAACCACTAAACACCGTTTTAAAAGTGGCAGGATCTGAAACAGCGCCGACTACTGCATCCTCCGGAAAACCTCCAATAATCGTAATGTTTTTCGATATTTCAAAAGTTTTATCTCCATCCGATGCAGGATCTCCTTTGGTTATTACTTCATTAGGTTTATAAGTTCCTGCCGCAACAAAGATTGTATCACCTGAAGCCGCTTTTTCTAATGCTTTTGATAAGCTTGTAGCTTCAGCCCACTGATGTCCTTTTCCTGAAGCATCTTTCTTCACAAAAAAATTATTAGACAGACCTGTTTCCTGAATTATGGTTACCTCTTGGGAAATATCACCACGCTCAGTAGTGATAATAATTTTCCCCTTTCTTTCTTTCTCAGGATTGGCTTCAACAGCAAAATAAATACTATCAAGACCTTTAGAACCGGAAGTATTTTGAAGTACAATCCAATCAACATTAGTTTTGGCATTCCAGGCAACATTACTTACAAAAACCAAGCTCTTTTGGCTCTTTTGGTGGGGAACAGAAATACTATCTGCAGAGCCCAGAACCATTTTAGGAGCATAAGATTCAGTATCTTTCTTGCATGCATTAATTAAAATAAAAGGCAACAACAAGAAAAGATAAAGACGACCTTTCAAATTTATTTTTAATATTCTATTCATCCTTCAATGTTTTATTAGAGACAATCTGTTTTTATTAAATAGAGTCATTCTGAGCTATTTCTTTAGATAAGTTAGATAGCTTTTATAAAGTGTTTGATAACACTCAGCCAACTGGTTTAATGATTGATAATCACTAGTTTCATACAAAAATGGACCTTGATAACCTACTTCATACAAAGCTTCCTGAATCTTATTCCAGTTATTTTTCCCTAATCCTGAACAAGGATGAGGCATCCAGTGATCCTCTGCTTTTCCTGTACCATCGGCCACATGCAAGGTTAAAACTCTGTCTCCCATGGCCAAAATTAAAGCTTCAGGATGTGAGATGTGATTCAAGTCCACCCCTAATCCTATCGACTCCGGAAGTCTTTGAAAAACTTGTTTAACCTCTGCCACAGTACGTAGTAGAGGTCTTTGCCTATCTCCTACGGTCAATTCGGGTCCTAACATATTCTCTACTACCATTGTTGCTCCTATTTGCCTAACTTTCGGATTCAATTCTTTGGCAGATTTAATCAGCTGACTTAAATGAAGTGCTCGTCTAAATGGGGCTTCGATATAATAACTAGGGTGGAATAAAATAATCTTAGGATCAAGTATCTCTAAATATCTTAGAATTTTTTTATGATTAGCAACAACTTTCTTTCTCTTTGCTTCATCCACCAGAGATAAATCCATTATTTTACCGAAAGGCATATGAACAGACCAAATATCAATTCCTGCTTTATCTGCAGCTGCTTTTACTTTCTGCATCATTTCATTTGCTTCTTCCTCTGATGGAGCAAAATTCCCATTATCATCTATAAACCAACCTGTACCCGAAACTTCAATACAATTTACACCAGCTGCTTTAGCCTTTATTAAAGTATCTTCAGTAATGGCACCAATGCCAATTGAAAAACCCAGCTCAAATGGTTTGGGACTATCATCTTGTTCTTTCGGCTGTTCAGGTTTTGTAGGTTCACTATTTGACTGACAAGAGAAAGCCAAAAGCGCAAGTATCATCATTGCAAAATATTTCTTCATTTTATTTAGATTTTATTTTTTAGTTAATTCCATCCGGGGTTTTGTTCCAACTTAGGGTTCAGTTGTAAATCTTCAATAGGTAATGGATAGAAATAATCTTTAGGTTCCTGAAAAGCTCCTCCTAAAGGGAAAGGGGCTAAATTACCTTTATCTCCACCTATCTGTCCGGTTAAAGGATCTCTCAGTTGACGCTGATCTACATTAATCATTGTTGTTACGGTAGAAGGTGCACCTGAAGAACTTCCTCTGTACAAATACACATCTGCATCTCCGTCATTATCAAAATCAAAAGCACCAAGATGAGGGAAATATATACCCACCATAGGCTGTTCTATTTTCTTTCCATCCTTCCAACGCATTAAATCATCCCACCTAAGTCCTTCCGCAAACATTTCAATTCTACGTTCTCTTCTTATTTCCAAAATCACTCCTTTATTACTTCCCGAAACGTTAGGATATTGCTTTGCCAAGAATGGGTCAGGATGACTATTAGCCGCAGCAAGTTTCAAATGCGGCATAGCCACTCTGTCTCTTAGTTTATTAATAGATTTATCTAAATCAGCTTGTGAAAGTATCCCAAGCTCAGCTTTAGCTTCTGCATAGATTAATAAAGCCTCTGCATATCTGAAAATAATAATATCATTGTATGTAGCTCCGGTAGCTAATTGATCCGCTGCGGGCAACCATTTAATTACTCGATATCCGGTAGTAGTAATATCCAGATTAACCGGAGCCGTTTCATTCTCCCCTATCATTTTAAAATCAGGACTAGCTGTAGTTTGTGTTAATCGCGGATCTCTGTTTTGCATTTCTTCATAATAACCCATTGTTTTATATCCCGACTGATCGGTAAAACGACTACCATCTTTCATTAAATAGGAATTCACCAAATCCTTTGTCATTCCCCATGCACCATAAGTAGGTGAGGTCATTGTATATCCAATACTATTTGTTTTAATTCCTTTTACATAATTCGCAGCCAAAATAGTTTCCACTTCATTTTGATCCGTCAAAGAGAATAGGTTTCTATAGGCACTACTCGGTCCCCCTTCATTATATAAGTGATATGCACCTGACTGCATAAGGGCTTCCGAAGCATTTACTGCTTCCTTTAACAACGGTTTATAAGGAATATCAAGTTGATGATATTTTCTAAAAGACCCTTCATATAGCGCTATTCTGGCTTTCAAAATCAGTGCTGTATATTTAGTTACCAAATAAAGTTTCTTCTCTTCGGGAAGATTTTCTATTGCATAATCAATATCAGCCATAATAGAATCCATAACCAGAGCTCGGGAATCTCTGGCTTTGTACAAAGAAGAATCTTCAGCAGATAAGACCTCACTATACCAGGGAACATCACCAAATCTTTTCACTTTATTAAAGTAAAAAAAGGCTCTAAAGAATCTGGCAACAGCAGAATATCTTGCTCTAGCATCAGGGTCTGGACATTGATGATAATTTGCCATAAAATAATTAATATCTCTTAGGGCAGACCAACTCCATCCCCCTGACCCTCTTTTGGTTGGTACAATACGACTACCTCGAACTCGTGCTGCAACCTCAAGGGGCACAATATTATCCGATGCAGCATCATCAGTAACAACGCCTTCAGGATCAAAAAACCGATAAAAATCATTCGTTGCAATCTTTAATTGTTTGGGAGTATCAAAAAAGTGTTGTGCATCTACCAAACCTTCCGGAGGTCTATCTAAATAATTATCATTACAGCCATAAAAAAAGACCGGAACACTTAATATAATTATGATATATAATATGCGATTTTTTTTCATCTTCATAATATTAAAGGGTTATTTGAATTCCAAAAGAAAAGGTTTTGCCCATGGGATAAGACCTAAGATCTGCCCTTGCCACCGCATCTCCCGGAGAAGAGTAATTAATTGCTGATCCTGCTTGTTCGGGATCTACATAATGTGTCAAATCATCATCAAAACGAATAGTCAACAAATTATCGCCACTAAAATAAATCCTCGCTTTTTGAATAAATACTTTTTGGGTAAACGCTTGAGGTAGCGTATAACCCACGGTTAGATTTTTCACTCTTAAAAATCCTACATTCAATAAATAATAATCATTCATTTCATATAAAGATCTACCTCCATTTAAGCTGGTATATCCTCTGTATATCTGAGGAAATTTGCCGTGATTCTCACGTGTCCATGCATTGGTCAACAAATCTTTTCTTATGAAAGATAAATAAGGACGTTGATAGCTTCCCCAATAAATATCTCCTGTTGGGTACCAATTTTGATAGCCCACTCCGGCACCTGCAATAGATATATCAAAGCCTCTATACTGTGCATTTATGTTAAATCCAAATGGAAACTGCGGCATAGCATTACCAATAGGCACCAAATCTCCATGGTCTTCCAGCGTATAATTCCCCTCATCAATACGACCATCTCCATCAGTATCGACATACTTAATGTCACCTGCCTTCAGATGATCCCAATCCGTATTTTGTGCAACATTCATGGCAAAGCGATATACCTTTGCTAAGGTTACCCTGGGATTGTTAAAGCTGGACTGATAAGCAGCAGCTTCTTTATCAGACTGGAATTGACCATCTACATGATATCCCCAAATCTGCCCTAGTTCCTGACCTTCCCAATAGGTGCTCATTAAACCTTGTGGATTATTAAACTGCGTAATCTCTCCTTTAAAATTAGATACATTGGCCGACACAGTCAGATGTAAAGCTTCTCCGGCAACCTGAAAACTATTTTGATAAGTTAATCCCAGTTCAAATCCTCTATTCCTCAGCGTCCCAAAATTTTGCTTTGGTTCAGTAGCTCCAAACACTCCGGGCAAAGGTTTCCCGGGAAGATACATATTTTCAGTAGATCTTTGATACCAATCAAACGAAGCAAGCAAACGATTTTCTAAAACTCCTAAATCCACACCAAAATCAAGCGTTTTTGAAGTTTCCCAGGTAACAACACTAGGCAGAGGATTAGGAGAACGTGCATAAATAAGTTTCTTACCGTCTGCACTAATCCAGGAGCTTTGTCCAACATCCATCAATTCCAGAAAGGTGTTCACCGGCACCGTTTGATTTCCCAACTTACCATAAGAGGCTCTTAATTTAAAGGAGGAAACATAATCCTTTAATGGATCCCAGAATTTTTCTCTATCCATCTGCCAACCAGCCGAAACTGAGGGAAAAATCCCCCACCTGTCATTCGTTGGGAATCTGGAAGATCCATCATATCGTGCATTAATTTCTAATAGATATTTCCTCTTAT
>CAZLDH010000020.1:0-26723 GCA_964558275.1 uncultured Chitinophagaceae bacterium | reverse complement strand
ATAATCTTTAGTTTTAAGCATTTTTTTCGATAGTAGTTAGCCGGAATAAGCTAATAAGGTTCAATCAAGGACAGATTTTCCAGATTACTGAAGTAATAAGGTTTTTTAACATTTAAACTTTATTCCCCATACAACCCTGTATTTCCTTTTTGCCATTTTTTCATTAGTTTTTTTACCAATTTCGGATGCGAAGCTGCAATATTCACATTCTCATAAGGATCTTTTTTGTGATCATACAATTCAATAACCGGTTGTTGTTTTCTAAAATATTTGGTCAACCTGTATCTTTTTGTTCTTAAAGAAATTCCATGTTTAAAATAACTAAATGCTCCATTTTCCCATGTTTTGTCCTTTGGGTTTTCCAAAAGCGGTAACAAGCTAACCCCATCTGTTTTGTGCGGCATAGGCACTTTGCATAGCTGCATTAAGGTAGGATAGACATCTATCGAACTAACTATTTTGTTACATTTTCTCCCCCTTTTCATCTTCGGTGTCTTTATCATTAACACACTTCTTGTTGCATATTCAAACAGCGTATGTTTTCCCCAAACCCGATCATCTCCCAAATGCCATCCATGATCACTCCAAAGTATAACAATCGTATTTTTCTCTAATCCCAATCTTTTTAACTCGTCTAATACTTTACCAATTTGGGCATCTGAATAACTTACGGCTGCATAATAAGCATGTCTTAATTTTCTAGCATATTTATCCGAAACAGGATTATCTAATTTAGGATGTTCATCGCTTAATTTATATTGATTAAATTCAGCACTGTTGTTCAAGCTGGCTTTATTTACATGCTTGGGTATATTGGGGGAAGGCGTGGTTCTAATCTTAGATTCATCATATAAATCCCAATATTTTTTAGGCGCATTAAAAGGCAAATGAGGTTTAAAGAATCCCACTGCAAGAAAAAAGGGTTGTTCCTTTTGAGCCAATCGTTTCATGGTTTTAACTGCCAAATCTGCCGTCAACCTATCGGGATATCCATCATCGCCCACATCTGCTTTTTCATAAGGTTTTGCCACTTTGTGCATATCCGTACGATTCCTGCCATGGGCGTAAGCAAAAAAAGCATTCCACCCAGTTCCCCATTGTCCGGAATTAAACAACATTTCATCCCAACTGTATGGTAATTCTAACTTATTACTTTCAGAATCAGGATAGGAATAAACATGACCATCAGGATAGTGACTTATTTTACCTATCCCTACGGTGTAATATCCATGTTGTTTTAAATTAGCTATAAAAGTTTTGGTATCTCCGGGCTTAGCTTTATTGGAGATAAAAGTAACGCAGGCATTGTTGGATAATGCAGCACGGCTTCTAGGAAGGTATCCTGTAAGAATGGCTGCCCTGCTGGCACCGCAGGTAGGTACTACAGCATACTGATTTTTAAATAGCACACTTTGAGATGCTAATTGATCAATATTTGGAGATTTTATAATTTTATTGTCTCCAAAAATATTGCTTCCATAACAATGGAGATCAGGACGCAGGTCATCCACCATGATAAAGAGGACATTAGGTCTGGTATTTTGAGATTTCGCCTGCTGTTTTCCTATTAATAACAAACCAATAATTACAATAAAAATTATTTTGCAACTCTTTCTTAAAAAACAATTTCGCTTCATAAAACCACTTTTAAACATCTAGTTTTACCTTGTAAATACACTAGCCTCGTAAAGCACAATATTGCTAGAACCATAAGAATCTTCAAAAACCATTTTTAAATAACGAAAGGTCAAAGGCGCGCTAAAGTCAAAATATTGCCATCCCTCTTCATTCTTAATATCCATTAATCCCAAAGGTTGCCAGTCAGTCCCATTTTCACTAACGGATACATTCATAGATCTTGGACTTTCATTACGGCTAACCAAATAAATAGAGAGACCAAAAATATCCGTTTCTATCGTCCCCATATCAATAGTTGCAGTATGTGGAAAACTAGTAGAACCCACCAGATTCACCCAGGCAGTTGAGGTATTTCCATCGATAAGTTTTTCCGGAAGCCTGTCTGTCCTACCGTTCCTATTATCATAACTTGAAACCGTAACTGTCCATGCCGTTTTATCACTCACCCTTGTTCGAGGCCCCAGTACACGGACAGAATCATAATCCGTATAAAAAGTATCTATAGCCGTACTATCCGGTAAAAACAAGGTACGATATTTAAAATATTTAGAATAAGAAAATCCAAAATCATTTATCGTTGTTGTTTCCGCATCAGGATCAACAAGAAGTGTTGTTTTATTTCCATCCGTATCGGTATATTCTATTTCTGCTCCTAAAGAAGATGCATCTGCCGGCGCTCCCCATTGAATATTTAAAATATTATTCAAATAAGAATTATTTTCGACAATTCGGGTTAACAAAGAGTTGGCATACGAATCACCATATACTTTTCCAGTCGTATTAGCTTCTACAGAGCGATTCCCATATTGATCAAAAGTAAATACTTCAAAAGAATAAGTTCCTTCAGAGAGATTATCTATAAAAACATTCATGGTGTCTATTCCTGCCGCATTATCTTTATTGATAGGTACAACCATAGAGTCTGCACGGTTATTCCAATAAATAACTGCTTTTCTTATGGTAGGGTCTCCAACAATTAACCATTGAAGTTTTACCCTGTCTTTTCCTGAAAAAGATTTTAAACTATCAGCAGATGCGGGATAAATATGTTCTCCTTCATCCCAAAACTTGTGATAAGTATCATCCATCTTACTGCATGAACCCAGTGCAAATATTCCCATAGCCATAAGAATATTCAAAAAACTTATTGTAGCTACGTTAATCATATTATTTTTCTTGTACATGACTTTGATTTTAAGCTCTGCTAATGATTATTCGCTTCCCCAGAAGGTAAGTTCACCAATATAAATAAATGATACATTACCCCAATTATCAATGGTTTTAAAACGTATATACTGGTAAGCATCATTTCCAACAGGAAATTCATAATCAGTCCCTACTGTTGAAGCATATTCTTTATCTTCTTCTGTAGCAGGTACTTCACCAGAGGGTGGATTATTCACAAAAGACCCCAAAAGATGCCAATTGGCCCAGCTTCCATTCTGAGTAGGATTATTGGTACCCCAAATTTCAAAATGTTTAGGATCTCCGGCTCTATAAGCTCCCCCATTCATTTTATGAAACATTTTAAAGCGACTTAATACCACTTTTTTTCCCAAATTAATTGTAAACCACTGTGGAATTGGTGTTCCGATTTCCGTTTGAAAAGCGCTTGCCTGAACCGTTTCTAAGCCGTCCCATAGTGCTGTCTCGCCTAAAAATCCGTTATGAGGTTTATAGGTATCATTGTCTAACTGAACAGCCGAAAATTTTGATTTATCCAATTTCTTTTCAAAATATGGTGTTATCTCAGCGAAAACAGTATCTGAATAGTTGTTCCACCTGTCTCTAACAAAAACGCCAAAACGTCTTGGTATAGAATCATAGCCTCTCACAGAAAAATCACCTGATTCCCAACTGGTATAAAAAATATCTGCAGTGGTTAAATCGCTGAGAGAGTCAGGTGTCAAAACAGTTAGTTTCACTTTAGCTTCAGTTTCATTTTCAAACTGTACGTTTACGCCACCAAAGGTTGGTCGCATACGAAGTGATTGAAAGATAGATATAACCGGAGGTGTTAATGGATTTATTTCTACACTAACCGGATTCGATTTCTTTCCTCCTCTGGAAACTGCATACAATTTAACATTATATGTGTTTGTTTTAGGAAACCCTTTAATAGTCAAACTATTGTTATAATAGGAAGACTTTTTATTTAATACAACCCCCTTTCTAATAGAATATTCCGCAAGCACATATAACAAGCTCTTGCTTTCAGGCAGCGCATAGGAGAGTGTAGCTCCTCCGGGAATATTTTTCACCTGTATATTACTTACTTCTCCCGGAGCCGAATCTTGAGCATTAACAGGGGTGGATCTTTCTACTTTCTGACAACTAAAAAATAGAAAAACTATAACAATATAAAATAAATATTTCTTCATCTTGAATCTTTTTATTTTTCTTCTACTTCTACCAACCAGGATTCTGTTTTAATTTATCATTGGCCAACAAGACATTTTCATTTAATGGCCATAAATATTGTTTGGTAGAAAAAGTCTGATTAAAAATAGTTCTTTCTCTATAATATCCTTCAGCAGTTGCCTGATTAATATCCCAACCGGTAATCGGTTTATTTAGTTCAGCCATGGCTTTTTTCCAACGTCTTAAATCCCAAAATCGTTTCCCCTCAAAGGATAATTCAATGAGCCTTTCTCGATGAATTATATCCCTGAGACCATCCTTTGACTGATATTTATCTGGATTTGAAGAATATGATGACCAGGCCTTTTCAACAGAAGGAATTCCTGCCCTTGCACGTACTGTATCAATATATTTAAAGGTCTCCGCTCCGGGACCATCAACTTCGTTTAGCGCTTCTGCATATAACAGATAAAGCCCTGCCAAACGAATCACCGGCCATGGATAATTTTCCACCGTATAAGTATTTCCACTACCAATAATGTTTTGAAAGTTCACTAGTTTTTTAGGCCAATATCCGGTCGTAGAATAAGCTGATTCGACTATCTTAGAAGCTGCTTGACCGCTTTTTGCAGCAACATATAATAGGTCACTACTCTTGTCATTATATACCCCTTGTCCATACCAAATTCCACCATCAAATCCGAGATCAGCATAATATCTGGGTTCTCTGTTAAAATTTAATTGTGCAGTAGTATATCCCTGTTTTAAGTTAAATTTCTCAGCTTCTCCAGCCACTTTCAAATTGAATCTTTCTGCGTAATTCCAAGTTTTATCTTCTTTTAGTGGTACACCATGATTAGTATAAAACATTTCTGCTATTTTCAGTGGAGGAGCTAAACTTCCTCTGGTGCCTCTGTTATTTAACTTGGTTGGGTCAAGCCCTCTCGGAGTAGCGCTTCCTTGTATTCCCCCTTGTGTTGCCATGCTATTTGTATTTCCCCAAATAATCCCCGAATTCCATTTTTCTGCCACGGCATTTCGAATACTCATTTTGGTTAATGTGGTATCGGATAAATCATACTGCGTAAGTGTTGGATTATAATAATACAAATGGTATCCAACGGATTCACAAAAATCTACGGCTTCTTTACATGCTTCTTTCGCTCTTACCCACTTTTCTTCTTTAAAGGTTATATTAAATAAGGGTTGCCCTTTAGAATTTTTAAATCCGGTATAATCTTGGTTTCCATTATATAAAGGGCTTGCAGCGGTTACTAAAACCAACGCTTTAAGAGATAAATCAATAGCCTTGGTTACTCTTCCTAACTCCGAAACTTCATTAGAAATTCTGTCCGGCAAATCCGGTGCAGCTTCATCTAACAATTGAACAATATAATTAAAGCACGAATCAACCGGAGACTGTGGTAATCTAACATCATCTTCATCTGCTGCTACCGGAATATTCTTTTTCATTAATACGATAGGACCATACATTCTCACTAACCAAAAATGATAATAAGCTTTCAAAAATTTTGCTTCTGCAATCCATCTATCTTTCTCCGCCTGCATCATATCAGGTACTCGTTGGATATTGTTTATGAGTATATTGCATTGACGAATTCCTTCGTACAAATCTTTACCTCCCTGCTCTCCCTGCCAATAATTACTATAAGGATTTACAATCCGTTGGTTCCCTCGTGCTATTTTCCAAGGTATATTATCACTCGTAGGCACCAACCATAATTCATCACCACCTAACAAGGCTGGATTTTGGCTCAAACTTGCTTGGCTCGGCATATAGGAATAACAAGTAAAAAGAAATTTTTCTGCTTGATTCCGAAGGGCAAATGCATTATCAATAGTTGCTACATCATCCGGAACAATATCCAAGTATTTATTACATGAAACAGAAGTCAATAACATTATGCATACCAATAATTTAATACTATACTTTTTCATTAGTTTCATTTTAGAAGTTCATTTTAAGTCCAATATTATATACCTTTTGTATAGGATACCCCAATCCGTTTCCACCCATTTCTACATCCCATAAATCAAATTGACTCCAGCATAATAAATTAGTTCCGCTCACATAAATTCTTAGATTTTTCATATACCATTTTTGGGTCAAACTTTTTGGAAGTGAATAACCAATCTCCAATTGTTTCATCCTTAAAAAAGCGCCATTCCGCATAAACCAAGTACTTCGTTGTGAATTATTATCATTTCCAACAGAAGTAGTACTCAGCCGCGGCCATAGGGCATATAAATCCTGATTATCTTCTGACCAATGACTTTCTGCATAGGCTTTCAATAGCTGATTCCGAGGTTTACCGGGCAAACTCTCATTATTATAATAGAACGACATAAAAGGAGCAGTTGCCTGAGCGTTTATCCAAAAAGATTCTCTACCCAGTCCTTGAAAGAAAGCTGATAAATCAAATCCTTTATATCCGATAGAAAAACCAAAACCATAGACAATCTCCGGCGTAGTAGGATATCCAAGGGGAACCTGATCTAAGGTAGTTATCTGTCCATCGCCATTAACATCTTTATATTTTATATCTCCCCCTCCATAATCCCCAAAATTTTGCTGCGGAGATTTAGCAGCTTCAGCGTCATCAACAAATAATCGCTCTGCCAAATAGCCCCATTGCTGATTAACAGAATTTCCTATATGAGATTTCCAGGGAGCATCTTTATAATCATACTCTTCATAAACCAAAAATTCACTTTGGGCAAAAGTAAAATTCGCTCTACCTTGAATCCATAGTGTATTGGGGAAGGTTTGGTTATAATCCAAAGCCAAGTCAATTCCTCTTCCTTCTGCTTTTCCAATATTTGCTTGTGGCTGAGCAGACAAGCCCAATTCTGCGGGGGTAGCAGCACGCCTCATCAAAATATTACTACGGATTTGTTTATAAACATCTGCGGTAAAATCCCAATGATGAAAGAGTTCCATATCTATACCCAAATTGGTTTTAGTTGCTTTCTCCCAAGTTATACTTGTATTGGAATATCGATCAACAGATATACCGGGGCGGCTATACCGATTATCGGTACCAAATACTGCACCTTTGCTATCATTACTCATATTTACCTTAGATAAATATAAAAATCGGTCTTGTGCACTACCAATAGCATCGTTACCGGTTAATCCATAAGTAGCTCTAAGTTTTAAGTTATTAATTGACGATTTTAAGCCATCCCAAAAAGATTCGTTAGATATATTCCAAGCAATACCAAATGATGGGAAAAAGCCCCAACGATATTTCCTATAAAACCTTTCAGAGGCGTTATACCCAAAATCAAACTCTGCATAATAGCGGTTATCGTAAGAATAGGTTGCACGTCCGGCCAAGCCAACGTTTCTAAAGGGTAAAGAGGATTGCAGATCAGATGCATTCCCTGTTAAACGGTTTTGTACTAAAAATACAAGTAACCCATTTAGCTGATGTTTATCATTTAAAATACGATTATAATTTAAAGTAGATTGGAAATAAAATTTAGATCGATTTATTTTACTCCCCGGGTTATAATTTAAAAATTCTGTTCCATCATCCTCATTTAACAATAATAACTTATACTGATTTGTTACCCTATCATAAGAGGTTGCTTGATACCAAAATGGATTATAAGCTCGAGTTACGTCAAAAAAAGCATATCGTTGTGTATTTACCATCATATCCAAACTAAGCCCTTTCGTCAAAAAATCTAAATTCTGATTAACACGAAATTGTGCATTCATAACAGAACGAGAATAGTTTCTATATCCCTTCATAAGCTCTGCATAAGGATTAAGAAAAAAAGTGCCGCTCCCATCATCATAATTACCAAACATGATATGCTTTACATAACGATGGTCGGCATCCTTAGGATAATAAGCAGGGAAACGTACCGGATCCGTACGCATAATCCTTCGATAAATATCAGCTCCACCCCTAACCGGTCCGGTGTAGTCATCAAAAGTACCACTCAATTTAACTGCAACTTCTGTTGTAGGCGTTAAATTCACATTAACATTAGCACGTAAAGTGTAAATAACTAATTTTATATTGCTGTTGAAGTCATTTTGATTATCCACCTTTAAAATACCATTATCCTTACTCACTGATCCGGCAAGGTAGTATTGAGCCACTTGTCCACCACCGGAAACATTCAAATTTGCTCGTTGATTCATGGTGTAATCTTTAATCAACGCATCCTTCCAATTTGTTGTTGGATACATATAAGGATTAACACCTGCAATAGTATTATCAATCTTTCTATCAGTGTATGGTAAAACGCCAAGCGGATTTCTTGTCAAAACCGCTTCGTTCGCTAACCTCATATAAGTTATAGGATCTGCGAACTCCACCTCTCGAGTTGGCATAGAAATAGAATTTTCTAATCGTACACTTATCGTTGCTTTCCCTTCTCTTCCTTCTTTTGTTTTTATAAGAATAACTCCATTGGCTGCTCTACTACCATATAAAGCTGTTGCTGTGGCATCTTTTAAAATAGAAAAATTTTCAATATTATCTGTTCGCAGACGAGCCAAGTCATCACTAGAGCTTTCTACTCCATCAATCAAAATCAGTGGACTTTTCTTATAACCGAAAGTAGTCACCCCTCTAATGAAAAAATCAGCATTATTCTGACCGGGTTCACCACTTCTTTGATAAGCAATCATTCCGGAAATCCGACCGGCAAGAGCAGTTGTTAAGTTACTGGAAGGCACTTTTAGTTCCTCCGGATTTATGGAAGTAACGGCTCCCACCACATCCTCTTTCTTCTGTTTACCAAAAGCAACAATTACAGTCTCCCCTAAGGCTGTAGTACTAGGCAATAATTGAACATTAATTCTATTCTTGCCACTTACATTAATTTCTTGCTGTTGAAAGCCTATCATTGTATAAATAAGCGTAGCATCTTCAGGTACACTAATAATATAACGACCGTTAACATCTGTAGTTGTCCCTATGCTTTTGTCATTTTTGACATAAACAGTAACCCCCGGAAGAGGGGAACCGGAAGAATCCGTAATAATGCCACTTACCTCTTTGTTAGGGTATGCATGAAATACCTTTACATAGCTAAGAGAAAAAGCAAAGCTAGGAACCGTGTAAAATATTAAAAATAGACCTAAAATAAATGCGAGTAAAAATCCTTGTTTCATAAAGGATAGATTTTTAAATAAATAATAAGGATCATTTCAAAAAGATATAATACGACTTCTTACACTCTTTTGTCCTGAAATATGATGTAAATATAGTATTTAATTATTAATAATGAAACCGATTACATAAAATGACATACAATTAACTTTACTTTAACATTAAAAGAATAATAATTTATGCCATCTCATTTTAATAAAACATAATAACTTCCCCTGATATCAATGATTACAACCATTAATAGAATAAAATATTTTTAATCTTCAATTTAATTTTTACTTTTGTCATAAAATAATCGATTACATGAATAATAAAAAAGAGACTACTATATATGATATTGCACGGCATTTAAATCTATCTACGGCAACTGTTAGCCGGGCATTAAATGGTCAGTCAACTGTTCGCAAACAAACAAAAAAGAAAATAATGGAGACGGCAAAAGAACTCGGTTATCGCTCCAATGTTTTTGCAAGTAATCTACGAACTAAGCACACCCACACCCTTGGTATAATAATTCCTAAACTAAATAGCAATTTTATGTCTTCCGTTCTTGCAGGCATAGAAAAAATTGCCAATACTTCAGGATATAACTTAATTATCACACAATCTCAAGAAAATGAAAATAAAGAAATTACAAATGCGAATACTTTATTCAGAAACAGAGTAGACGGATTAATTGTTTCTCTTGCCTTTAACACCCAAGATTTTTCTCATTTTAATCAGTTCTTTGAAAAAGAAATTCCGGTTATCTTTTTTGATCGAATTAATAAAGAGAATCCTAATACAAATGTTATAATAGACAATTTTAAAGCAGGTTATGATGCTACCACACATCTATTAGAACAAGGGTGCAAAAAAATAATCCATATTACAGGAAACCTTTCTAGAAATGTATATCAAGATCGCTTTGAAGGATATAAAAAGGCGCTACAGGAACATGAAGTCGATTATAACAAAAATTTATTAATGGTTAACGACTTAAAGGAAACAACAGCTATTAAATCCGCGGAAAAAATAATACGAATGAAACCCAGACCTGATGGACTATTTATTGCCAATGATAGATTTGCAGCCATTTGTATGCAACATCTTAAAAAAGCAGATATCCACATTCCGAAGGAAATTGCAGTTGTAGGTTTTAATAATGATCTTATTTCACGAATCATAGAGCCTAATTTAACAACAATAAATTATCCAGGACAAAAGATGGGAGAAACTATTGCCCAAAATTTAATTAATCATCTTAATGGGACCTCTTCCCTTACTAACACTCATACCCTAATTATAAAATCCAACCTTATCATTAGGGATTCTTCTTTTAAAAAAAACAACTAATTATGAATAATAAAACTGCTATTATTACCGGAGGCGCTTCAGGACTTGGATTTGCTATTGCCAAAAAATTTACATCAAATCATATAAAAACAATCATTATTGGAAGAACTGCCGAAAAGCTGAACAAGGCAAAATGTGAGTTGGGAGAATTCTGTACTTCCTTAAAGTTTGATCTCACAACATTTACCCAGATACCGGAACTCATTTCAAAAATTAAAGAGGAATTCGGACAGATAGATATTTTGGTAAATAATGCAGGAATTCATTCCAAGAAACCCATGCTGGAAGTCTCAGACGAGGATTTTCAAAAAGTAATGAACACTAATCTGAATGCAGTATTCATAATCAGCAGGGAAGTGAGCAAAATCATGATTGAACAGAAATCGGGAAATATTCTCAACATCAGCTCAATGGCTGCACAATACGGTATACCTCAAGTAATCGCCTACACAGCAGCAAAAGCAGGAATTGAAGGTATGACCAAAGCCATGGCTGTAGAGATGTCTCCTTTTGGAATTAGAGTAAATTGTATTGCTCCAGGTTTCATTAAAACCAATATGTCATCCGGTGCATTAAACAGTGACCCTGACAGAAAAAGGAAAGTATTATCACGGACTCCAATGGCAAAACTTGGTATATCGGAAGATATAGCAAATGCAGCCAATTTTCTCACTTCTGACGAAGCAAAATATATTACAGGAACCGTTCTCAATGTAGATGGGGGAAATGCTATAGGTTTTTAATATACTAACCCTATTGTGATTATTAGAATTAAGTAAGTAACGGAATATGAATACATCCTTTATCTCCTATTGCTGTTCCAATCTTATATCCACACGTCGTTTTAACGCATTTTTTCCTCCTACAGTACTAATTTTTTCATTAGGTTCAATCTGAATTCTTGAGGAACGAATATCATATTTATTCATTAAGACATCCTTTACTGCATTTGCTCTTTCCTGACTCACTTTCTTGTTTACCTGTTCACTTCCGGTACCATCAGTAAAGGCTTTCAACAGAATAATCAAGGAGGGATCTTTCTTAGCCCAAGATGCTACAGGACGAAGTTTACTCACATCTGCCGGGCTCATCGTGTGGGATCCCAAACTAAAATATGTACTCACCACGGGAAAGTTAAAACTCTCAGGTTCTTTTTCTTTATTTACCTGCATGCCCCTCAATTCATTTCTAAGCGAATCGACCTGCGTTCTCAAGTTAGCCATCCTGTTTTCTCTCAAATCCGACGCCAATGTTTTATTATTTTTCAAATAATCTAACTGACTCATAAGATCTTCCCATTTCTGATAGGTTGAATCCTGTTTTTCTTTTTCCTGTATCTGTTTCGGCTGATGTTGAATAACAGTATCGGGAGATTGATTTTTCAGTTCCTCAATCTCAGCTCTGGCATCTTGCAACTGTTCTTTATATTCATCATCATTATTCCTACCGGTGGTAACCACAGGAGCTATCGTTGGTCTAAAGCCCACTCCCCCATAATTTCCTCGATTTAAATCATCTATAGCAGCACGCAGATATGCAGCTTGCAACGCCTTCATATCCTGTACATCTGAAAGATCATCCTGAAAAGATTGATTGGCAGCTTTTAACTCCTTCATCTCCTGCATCAGTTCATCCATCTTTCCTTCCTTCCTATTTATCTGCTGTCTATATTTTACCAAACTATCAGCATGATTCGTTTCTTTCTTTTGTTTAGATTTAAAAATTCTTTGAAAGAAATTTTTCTTTTCCTTTTTTGCACTATCTAGTGCTTGCAGCGTTTCTAATTTTTGTGCTCTTAAAGAATCAACCTCTCGCTGTAAAGCTACTCTTTGGAGAGAATCTGTACGCATATTTTGTTCATTAGCGGCCAAATTATTTTCAACGGTTTTGGCTTTACGATTTATTGCCATTGAATCTTTCTTATATCTTTTCCAAAGCGAGTCATAAGCCATCTTCAAAGAATCACTTTTTTCTCTAAGTGCTAACTGAGCAGCAGAATCTGCCTGATTAGCGGAAGTAGCCGCTTTATATTTTAATAATAAAGAATCATAGGCTTTCCTTATCGAATCTTTTTGTGCATTTATATGACGCTGTATGATAGAATCATTCTGCACGACCATAGAGTCCTTATAACGGGTTAATAAGGCGTCATAAGCTTGTTCTAAAGAATCTCTTCTTAAGGCAGTCACTGTATCATTATACTTTCCTTTTTCATTATCTTTATACAGTAAACGCAAGGAATCATTCACATTCTTTAAAGAATCCAGTTTATACTGATAAACCTGTTTCAAAGAATCCCTTACCAGACTATCCTGATGATATACTGTTTGAATGGAATTCCCGGCTACCTTCCTTTGTTTAGTAGAATCCGTATGGCGTTCATTCATTTGTGTTTTTGCCTGATCTGTGCTATCATTATACACCGAGTCCACTGTAATCGTCTCAGCCGGTTTGAATTGTGCATGATAAGACGAATCCTCAATAAGTCCGGGGTTGTTTCCATAGAAAGGCAAGCCCGTTAGACCCATTCGCGCCTCTTCCATGGCCTTCAATTTAGCTTTCACTTCTTTTATTCTTACCTGAACTTGTTCATAGCGAACACTATCTTCTACTGTAACAGGCGGTTTAGCTAATTCATGTCTTTTTTGCTTTAATAGAGATAGTCTGTATAGTAGCCCATATTTCTTTCTAACATAAAATCGGTCAAGGTCTTTAAAGCGCATTCCCCACATCATCTCTTTCATGTTGCGTAATTCTGATTGCAACGCATTATATTTACTATCTTCAGCAATAACATGCTTCAAAGAATCTTTGGCAGGAGAAGTTTTATCAACTTTTCCGGTATCCACCTTCTCAGGTTGCTCCTGAGAATTTATCAAAGGTGCACGCAATCCAGGATTATAAACAGCCGGTGCCTTAAAATCATGTTTTCTTCCCAGATTAAATTGAAAGGAGACCTGATTAAATACATAAATATCATTCACTCCATCATTATATCCTCTATTCCCTGCTAATGAATTTGTTCCCGGATGAGCAGCATAAGCCTGTTCTGTAGAAGAATAATTTAATTTATATTCTCCACTCACATCATCTAAATAATCACTAAAAGAATACTTCACATCGGTTTGTACGGACAAACTAACTACCCGACTCAATCTGAATTTAATCCCAATTCCAAGGTCTGCATAAGGCACCACGTTATCATATTTCTCATTGGTTTCAGTCATCACATCTCGCAAATCGGTTTCAAAATCCCCATCCAATGCTACATTTGGATTAGAATAATTGTAAGGATTTCCATCTGCATCATATAAATCACCTTTTACTTCAAAATAACTCAGACCGGCTCCTAAAAACAGGTAAGGAGCAAAAAAGGCATCCTCCCTTAAAAGTTTACCATTATCAGAATGAAAAGTAATCGCCAAACCGGCATCATAAACGTTGGTTTTGAAATTCAACGCACGATCCCAATGTGGAGCATCTACATCATAATCATCATTAGGCTTTTGGTATCTATCACTCATGGCGAAAGCACCTTTATTAAATTGCAACATCAATCCCATTCCCGGACTGAATCGCTTTTCCAAACTCAGTCCAAAACTAGCTTCAGGGATATAATTATCATTAAACCGGAAAAATTTGAAAGCCTTTTGCCAATCGTCCCAATGCAGAATACGATAAGGGCTTACATCTCCATAATAATCCATATACCCGCCACCAATACTCAGTTTCCAGCCTGATTTTCCCGATTGTGCCATAGTCGGAACAACAGACCAAGAGAGTATAAATACACTTAAACCTAGAATAAAGAGAACTTTTTTCATCCTTATTTATTTCTTTTTATCAAATCCAAGCCACAAATTAATCTCTGCACTTACACCTACGAAAGGTTTAAGATCAAAGTCCTTTGTACTTATATTTTGAATATTATCAATTTTTTCCGTAGAAGTAGCTACTACACCAGCCTGAAACCTAAAAACATGCAAAAATTTATATCCCAATCCTACATAATAAGGTAAGCCAACAATAGGTCCGGTAATTTCATTGCCATTTTTATCTTCAAAATTTTTCAGGAATACCCCTAAAGAGACAGAAGCATTTCCCCAAAATGGGGAAAGACTTTCATTTCCTAATGGAAAAGAGATTCCAACATAAGGTGCAGAGGCATAATCCATATCATCCCATTGACCGGAAAGATAAACACCACCATAACCCACATTTAAGGACAACGTACGTGTTATTTCTTCCGTAGGATAACTCTCTCTTCTTCTGACATCTTCCAGAACCGCCAATTTATCATTAACATAAGGCTTTACTTCCTGCATCGCAGCCTGCAATAATTGTTTCTTCAATTGGGCGGCATATTTTTGTCGAATTTGGGTTTTCATTACTGCTGAATCGTGCGCAACATTATAACGTGCATGTGTAATTTTTTGATTGCTTAATCGGTCAATTTTATTTTCTATAATACTTGAAAAACCCGGAAAGCGCATTGGAAGTGTGCTTCTATAATATGACATTGCAGACCAGACAATCTTATTCATATTTTCTATTGTTGTCTCTTCTGAGGAACGAAAAGATAATTTTCGGGGAGAAATTTCCACAATGCTTCTAATGTAGGCCTGAAGATTACCTTTAATAGCTTCTAAAAGTCCTATCCGCTCTGATTTATCCATTTTTCTATAAAAATGGAGGACTACATCATAATCCCTATTCCCATGGAGTTTAAAATCTACAGGCATACTAAACTTCCCTAAGTTATTCCCAATTGGTCTTCGCCATTGTGTAGCATAGACAGGAGACTTGCTATTATGATTCTTAAAAACTTCTAGCGTAATGACTACTATATCCTTATCTATATTACCTTTCACCGTAAACTTTTCTTCAGCCGGAAGAGGTTGATTATTATTAAAGTTATTTCCTAAATAATCAAATGTAACCGATTTGTTTTGGGCTACTGCTACTGAGGACAACAGCAAGAACAAAAGTCCGCATAAATACTTTCTCATTGAATAAATTCTTTATAGAATGAAACAATCAAATTAAATCTTCTTATCGTTATAACTAGTTAATAATAATAGTAACTATCGTTTTTAAACAGCACGGTCAATGTTACACTGAACATTCTGTTTTTTATAAAAGTGGGAGCAGCTTGATTATCTGAAGGAGCCAAATTTGTTATCCCTAAACCATAACGTGCACCCAACATTAATCCATGGCCAAAAGAGACGCCTGCCAAAAAGTTGAGACCAAAATCCACCCCTTTCATATCCTTACTTGATTTAGATCCAAATTTAAGCTTATGATCTCTGTAATAATCTGTTGATAACGCAGAAGGACCACTATAATCTCCTTTTCCACCCACAGCAAATGCGACATATGGACCTGCCCCAAAATAAAATCCTGCATTTTGCCCTACATTATTTGGTTTAATGATAAGATGAAGCGGAATTTCAATATACCAGGGATGCATTCTAGAATTAAAATCTTCTCCATTCCCTCCACCCTCAATGGTTGCACCTTTTCCGGTAAACATAGCTCCGGTCTGGAAAGACACCCACTCAGAAGCAGCATAGTCTGCGACCACACCTACATTAAAAGAGGTAAGTAAACGAGAATTATTCCCTTCTCTATTTTCCAGAAAATATCTTAAATCGGTCATATTCAAACCACCCGTTACGCCAAAACTTGTTCCTCCGGATAACTGCGCAAAAGAAGAGGTTGACAAAAACAACAAAGCCGCTAGCGGCAAAACAAATTTAATTTTCTTCAAACTCATATGATTAAACTCTATTTATAAAAAAAACTTCACCCTATTTTTACCATAGTAATTAATGACAAGGTTAAAATAAGGTAAAGCTAACTTATTAATTAGCAAGTTAAAGTATATCTACTTCTTTTCCAAAATATATTTACTTGAAGATATATTTTTTATTTTGAAATACTTTATAATCACCATAATCAGGGCATTATCTGTTTATATAGTTTAGAAGTATTTTTTATTGATATAAAAGCATCTTAGAACAAACAGTATTATGATAACGCATACTATCTCTTAGGTATAAATACTGTTCAATATTTTAACTTATTCTAAAATTCTATATTTATAGAAAACAAAATATATGCCAGGTACTAAAAACTTATAAAAGCCATAACATTAACATTACCAACCTTCCTGCCCCATCCACAGGGCACCACCAATGCTTGCACGAGATGCTCCGGTAACAGAAGGCAGTGTGGTATTATTCTCCCGCCAACGCAACGCCCCCAACAGGGCCACAACAATGGCTTCCTTATATTCTACAATCTCTTTTTCTGGTACAATTACCTCCACCCCATGTGTTTGTAATTGATCTTTAAGTTGCTTTATTAGAAAATGATTATATGCACCGCCTCCAGTAACTAACATTTTAAAATCACTGGTTAGCGGATTCTGATCTATTAATAATTGGGAAACATTTTGCTCAACCTGCTCCACAATATGAGCAACATAAGTAGCAAGTTTATCTTTTGTATCCAACTCATATTTATCAATCAGAGGCAGGATAACCTCTTTTCCATAATCATTCCCTAAAGATTTTGGTGATTTTTCTTTATAATACGGTAAACTATTTAATTCTTGTAATAATTTCCGAGAGATCACTCCGGATGCAGCTATCTTTCCGCCTTCATCAAACGCATAACCCTCCCTTTCTGCCAAAGCATTCAAAATACTATTTGCCGGACAAATATCATATCCTTGTACATCCGTTTCTTCATGGAAAGAGATATTGGCAATCCCTCCAAAGTTAAGAAAGAGTTTATATTCAGGAAACAACAATTTTTCTCCTAAAGGTACCAAAGGAGCACCCTGTCCACCTAATGCAACATCAAAATTCCGCAAATGCGAGACTACAGCCACATTCATTTTAGCTGCAATAGCGGCGCCATCACCTATCTGAGCAGTCATTTGCTGCAATGGCTTATGAAAAACAGTATGCCCGTGAGATGCAATAAGATCCATCTGCATATGAATATCATGTTTTTCCACAAACTCCTCAATTTTTTCGGCCAAATAATGTCCGTAATCTGCATCCAACTGACAATAATCTATAGCAGATAATTGCGCAGCCCCCCTCAGTCTTTCCTCCCATTCTTTATCATAAGGTAAACAGTCGGCCACCTTCAAATCACAGGTCCATTTACCTCTGGCTTCAATAATATGAGCGAAGACAATATCCAGACCATCAAGAGAACTCCCGGACATCAAGCCAATCACTTTATAAGTCATAGAAAAACAATTTTTCGCAAAGGTAAGTGCCAATACCATAAAGAGCAAGCAGAATGGAGGTAAATTCTAACTTTTATCTTCATAAATTGTTGTATTTTTAACCAATGGAGAAAACAGAAAATCAACCTTTTTTTTCAGTAATTATTTGTACTTATAACAGGGCAAAAATTATAAAAAGAGCATTAGACTCTTTAATTGCGCAAAAATCAACACATTGGGAAGCCATCATAATAGATGACGGGTCTATGGATAATACAAAGGAAGTGATACGACCCTATTTAAAAAAACGCCCTATTCAATACTTCAAAAAAGAGCACAGTGGCTTGGCACACAGTAGAAATGCTGGGATGCAGATTGCAAAAGGAAAATACATCACCTTTTTAGACACAGATGATAAATATGCTCCGGAACATCTTCAACACCGACAAGCATTTTTGGAAAAACATCCCGAAATTGATTTATTACACAGCAATGTAAAAATAGTAGGCGATCCATATTTGCCGGACAAAAATAATCCCCAACAGCTCATTCATATCGATAAATGCGCAGTAGGGGGATCTTTTTTTATAAAAAAACAATCATTAGACCCATCAAATTTATTTCAGAATCAATACTCAGATGATAGTTTTTTCATGGAAAATATGATTGCCCAAGGAAAGAAAGTAGTTAAGATTGATGCGCCTACTTATATCTATTACAGGGATCAGGAAGATAGTTTATCTCATCAGAAAAAAGCCTAAATCTGATCTCCATCATAAGCCCATTTCAAAAATTCTGCGCCCCAGGTAAAACCACCACCGAATGCAGCCAATACCAGATTATCTCCTTTCTTCAACTTTTTTTCCCATTCCCACAAACAGAGTGGTATAGTTGCAGTAGTAGTATTCCCAAAATGATCAATATTCAACATGACTTTCTCATGATCAAGTCCCATACGATTGGCTGTCGCATCTATAATTCTTTTATTGGCCTGATGCGGAACCAGCCAAGCAATATCATTGTCAGTCAGATTATTGCGTTGCATCAATTCATAAGAAGCCTCCGCCATATTGGTTACGGCAAATTTAAAAACGGTTCTTCCTTCTTGATAAATAAAATGATCTTTCTCTGCTACTGTTTTCTCACTGGCAGGATAAGCAGAACCTCCGCCTTTTAAACAAAGATAATTGCGACCAACACCATCTGTTTTCAAATTACTATCAATCAATCCCAATCCTTCTGTATTAGGCTCTAATAAAACAGCTCCTCCGCCATCACCAAAAAGAACACAAGTGGTGCGATCGGTATAATCTACAATAGAGCTCATCTTGTCGGCGCCAACAACAACAACTTTTTTATGCGTCCCATTTTCTACAAATTGGGCTGCGGTCTGTAATGCAAAGAGGAAACCGGAACATGCAGCCAAAAGATCAAAGCTCCAGGCATTTTTTGCCCCCACTTTTTCACATATAATATTTGCCGTAGCAGGAAACAACATATCCGGCGTCGCAGTACAACAAATCAATAAATCAATTTCATCAGCATTAATACCGCGTTTATCTAATAAATTCTGTACTGCAGGAGCGCCCAAATCAGAAGCCCCTTTTCCTTCACCTTTTAAAATACGTCGCTCTCTAATTCCGGTACGTGACTGAATCCATTCGTCGCTTGTATCTACCATTGTCTCTAACTCCTCGTTCGTCAATATATAATCCGGAACATACCCACCAACAGCGGTAATAGCAGCATTTCTTTTTTTCATTAACCAGCATTTTTTTTTTCAATATCAGGCAAAAGTAAGTCAAACATTCAATAGATTAAGTTTTATTTAAGATTTCCCTTAAATTTGTAACAAATTCTAATAAATGATTGCTTATATAGAAGGTAAAATTACTTATAAATCTCCAACTTGTATTTATTTAGACATCAATGGATTAGGATATGAAGTGCAAATAAGCCTACATACCTACGAACAAATCCAATCTCTGGAAAGATGCAAGTTGCATACGCACCTACATATAAAAGAAGATGCACATACGCTTTATGGGTTTTATACCAAGGAAGAAAAAGAAATGTTTCTGTCCCTTATATCTGTATCCGCAGTAGGCGCTGCAACCACTCGCGTTATTCTTTCAGGAATGAAACCTGAAGAGATACAAGCAGCCATCCTGGATGAAAATGTTAAAATGCTAAAAAGCGTTAAGGGTATCGGTGTCAAAACAGCCAAAAGAATCATCTTGGATTTAAAAGATAAATTAACAAAAAACACTATCGTTCCAACTGATTCTCAAGATTCTGTTATATCTTCAAATAATAATTTTTCTAATGATGCTTTAGAAGCATTGGTTGCATTAGGAATAAGTAAAAACATGGCGAGCAAAGCCATAAAAAAAGCGTTAAAGACCAATGCTGAAATAGATAATGTGGAACTTTTAATTAAACAGGCTTTGAAAAACATTTAAAAACAAACTTTACCTGCAAAACCTATCCTTTGACGAACCGACTATATAGAATTTCGGGACAATCCCTTTGTTCATTATTATGTTTTTTATGTATATGGACTAATGGCTATGGTATTTCTAAAAATGAAGTTCCTTTCAATATTTCCACCATATCTACTATTCTCAGCGCGGATACAACAGTAACAGATACCACTAAAAAAGATACTTTACATTTTCCTATTTACGACTACAGAGCTCCATCTTTCTTCCATTATAAACCTTATTCGATAGATTTAAAGCCTCCATTAATCTATAGAGATAGTGTTCGATACAATCCAAAAGAACGTCAATACAATTTTAATAAGGGAAATAGAACAGCACCTACTAGAAATGCCGCAGCCTATTCCTTTGACGAATATCTTGACCTCAAAGGACAACAACAAGAAAGAAATTATTGGCAACAACGCAGAAACACCTATACAAACCTCAATCGCATGCAGCATAGTCCGGCATTATACTATGGTGCCGATTTATTTAATCGATTATTTGGCGGAACAGCTGCCTCAATCAGCCCTAAAGGGAGTATGAGCGTTACCATGGGATATGAAAGGCAAAATTTCAAAAACCCCATCCTCCCTGAAAGAGCCAGAATTACAGGAGGACCTAATTTTGATATGGATATCAACCTCAATATCCAAGGGCAAATTGGAAAAAATTTACGGCTAACCAGCACATACAATACCAATTCCGTGTTTTCTTTCGATAAACAAATTAAACTCGAATACACCGGAGACAAAAACAGTATCGTACAGAAAGTAGAAGCCGGTAATGTCAGTTTCCCGCTTCGCAGTGAACTTATTTCCGGAGTTCGTTCTCTATTTGGAATAAAAACAAAACTTAAATTCGGACGACTTACCGTAACAAATATTTTCTCTATACAAAAATCCAAAAAGAAAAATATTGTTCTACAGGGAGGAGCACAAACACACAAATTTGACAAACAGGCGGATCAATATCAGGACAACCAGCATTTCTTCCTAAGTCAGTACTTTAGAGATCATTATAATGAAGCAATGTCCACGCTTCCCCATATAAATTCACAAATACACATTACCAGAATTCAGGTCTGGGTCACCAACAAAAGAGGTGCGACCACCCGATCAAGGGATATTGTCGGACTAATGGATTTAGGGGAACACGACCCATATAATTCGAATATCACTCCGCTGGGGAGTAACCCTATGCCTAGAAATGATGCCAACGACGAGTTTAAAAAGGTGACTTCTAATGCTACTTTCCGAAATTCGGGTCTTGTTATCAATCGATTAAAAACACTAAACTTGTCACCTGTACAGGATTTTGAGAAAACCTATGCGCGTTTGTTAGACTCCACTGAATATACGGTAAACGATATGTTAGGATATATCTCCTTAAACAGAAAATTACGCCCGGATGAAGTACTGGCTGTTGCTTTCCAATATACCTATAACGGAGAAGTCTATCAAGTAGGGGAATTTGCCAGTAATGTTACCCCAAAAGGGAAATTGGCTCAACCTCAAATCCTTTTCTTAAAATTACTGAAAGCGACATCCGCTCGTCCTACTCTTCCAATATGGGATTTAATGATGAAAAACATCTATTCCATCGATAATTTTCAAGTGAATAGAGAGGATTTTCATCTGGAAATCTTTTATCAGGATCCCGGGGGTGGAGAAAAAAGATATTTACCTGATGCACAAGGCATGTATAAAGGTAAAATGTTGCTTTCTATTCTTAATTTGGATCGTTTAAACAGTCAAAATGATCCGCAACCGGATGGAGTTTTTGACTTTGTAAACGGCTATACTATTGACAAACGCCGTGGTTTCATTATTTTTCCGGTCCTGCAGCCTTTCGGTAGTGCTTTAGACAAAGTATTTAATGGGGATTCTGTGCTGGCAGATAAGTATAAATATCAAAAACTGTATGATTCTACGCTCACCATTGCCAGACAATTCCCTCAAAATAATCGTTTTATCATTCGAGGTTCCTATAAAGCAAGCTCATCTTCAGTCATCTCTTTAAATGGATTCAATATTCCCAAAGGTTCGGTGACCATCACAGCAGGAGGCCAGCAACTTATAGAGAATGTGGATTACACCATCAACTATTCTATGGGTACCGTACAAATAACAAATGAAGCCATTCTTAACTCAGGTTTGCCTATCAATATCCATTACGAAGACAATGCCTCTTTTGGTCAACAAACCCGAAACTACTTTGGGATGCGACTCAATTATAAAGTAAACAACAAACTAACCCTTGGGGCTTCCTTTATTCGCATGACAGAAAAGCCTTATTTTAGTATTGTCAGTTACAATCAAGATCCTATCGCCAACACAATTGGAGGAGTCGATTTTAATTATCGTTCTGACCTACCGGATCTCACCCGTTTTATAAACAGCCTTCGTAAAGAAAAAACACAAGCAGAATCCCATATTACAGCTTCCGGAGAAGTAGCTCGTCTCTTTCCGGGACATTCCAAACTCATTGGCAAAGGGAGCCAGGGCACAATATACCTGGATGATTTTGAGGGCGCTTCTTATTCCTATGATTTGAGGAATCCTTTTAACAGCTGGCACTTAGCTTCTACACCACAAAAAGCAACCGATCCAAATGGAAATATTCTATTTCCGGAAGCTTCCTTAACCGATTCTTTAAAAAATGGATATAAACGTGCTTTACTTTCATGGTACACCATCGAACCCGAATTAATAAGCGGAGAAAGAGGAACACCGGAATATCTACTTTCAGATAAGGAATCCTATCTTGGACACTATGTAAGACAAGTCAGACAACAGGATGTATTTCCCAAAAAGAGTGTAGATTATGGACATAGCTTTCTTAACACCCTGGATCTTGCCTATTATCCTAAACAAAGAGGACCATATAACTATGTCACAAGCCCAACGAAAGTCGATGCAAAAGGAAAACTAACACATCCCGAAAAAAGCTGGGGTGGGATTACCAGAACAATTAACAACACGGATTTCGAAACTTCCAACGTTCAGTACATTGAGTTTTGGGTAATGGATCCTTTCATTAATAACCCTAATGCAGAGGGGGGAGATCTTTATATTAATTTAGGGAACATCTCCGAAGACGTTTTAAAAGACAGTAAAATGGCTTTCGAAAACGGCATGCCAAAGCCGGCGCAACAAGCACAAAAAACAAACACTTCTGTTTGGGGCAGAACTCCCCGTTTTCAGGAACAAATAACGAATGCCTTCGATAATGATCCCGAAGCAAGGGCATATCAGGATGTTGGTTATGATGGAATCGGTAATGACCAAGAGAAAGTATTTCACAAAGCCTACTTGCAGGCATTACTACAAACTTTTGGTGCGGGTTCTGAAATATATCAGGAGGCTGCTAACGATCCATCTAATGATGATTATCATTTCTATAGAGGCAAAGACTACGATCAGATGCAACTCGGCATCTTAGAACGATATAAAAGATTCGACATGCCCGATGGAAACTCCCCAATTGCCTCAGGGAACCAAAGATCTCATGCCGCCACAAACCGCCCGGAAACCGAAGATATCAATCAAGACAATACGCTGAATGAAACCGAAGAATATTTCCAATATACCGTTAACATGCATACAATCATGCAGTTTGGAGAGAATTTTATTGTATATAAAATAGAGGTTCAACCTAATCAAGAAAGAGGGCCGCTCACCACGGAAACATGGTATCAATTTCGAATTCCTATACAGGATTATAGTGATAAAATAGGAAATATTCCCGATTTTAAATCCATCCGATTTATGAGAATGTTCTTGACAGGCTTTCAGGATAGTGTAGTGCTACGTTTTGCTCGACTAGGACTGGTTAGAAATCAATGGCGAACTTATCAATACCAATTAGATACCTCAGGAGCTTACATCCCCATCGATCCCAATAGAGAAGCCAACTTCATTGTATCATCTGTCAACTTAGAAGAGAACGCTTCAAGACGTCCGATTCCTTACGTGATTCCCCCGGGAATACAACGTCAAACACAGTTAAGCCAAAATAATGTCAATCAATACCTTAATGAGCAATCTCTTTCTTTGGAGACAAAAGAGCTAAAAGACGGGAAAGCTCGTGCAGTATTCAAAAAAATGGATGTAGATCTCAGAAAATTCGGTCGACTACAGATGTTCATTCACGCAGAAGCTCCTGAGGGAAATTTACAAACCCATGATGGAGAGCTTCAGGCAGTTATTCGTATTGGGAGCGACTTCGTAAACAACTATTATGAATATCGGATTCCACTAAAACTAACCAATCCGGATAATTTATTAAACCCCAATACCATTTGGCCGGACGCCAACGCAGTGGACATTAATCTGAATATGTTTCCCAGATTAAAACAAAAAAGGAATCAAACAGGCGCCTCCGTAACCGATCCATATACCATAGAAGATAACAAAGGTAATTATGTTACGGTTGTAGGTAACCCCAGTCTTGGCAGTGTAAGACAAGTCTTACTCGGCATCTTAAATCCGGACGAAAACCAAACTGACCTTTCCAATGATCAGCTTCCCAAATCAGCCACTGTATGGTTTGATGAATTGCGCGTTTCAGATATGGAAGAATCCGGAGGATATGCCGCTACCGGTCATTTAAACCTTCAGGTAGCAGATATTGGAAGTATTCACCTTGCAGGTAGAATGCACACCGCAGGATTTGGCAATGTCAACCAACAATTACAAGAAAGATTTAAGGATAACTTCTATCAATATGATGTTTCCGCCAACCTGCAGTTAGGAAAACTACTACCACAAAATTGGCGTTTGTCTATTCCCGTTTATGCAGGATATTCCCGGACGATTAGCAAGCCGGAATACGATCCTTATGATTTAGATATTAAATTGTCGGACAAACTAGATATGGCCAGAAGTCAGAAAGCAAAAGATTCCATTTTGGAACAAGCAGAGAAATTCACTTCTATCACAAGCTTAAATCTTACAAATGTAAGAATCCTGCCTGATCCGGATAAAACAACCAACCACCCATGGGCTCCGAGTAACTTCAATCTTAGTTATTCTTATAGCAAAATGTATTCCCACAACCCACTGATTAAAAACGATGTCTTGACAAGAAATCACTTAGGCGTGGGATATAATTACGTAGCAAAGGGGAAATTTATTGCGCCTTTTCGGAATCTTATTGGTTCCTCTCCTTACTTGGCACTCTTAAAAGACATTAATATTAACCCTATCCCCTCTCTGATTAGTATTCGAGCAGAAGTTGATCGACAATTCGGAGAAACAAATATCAGAAATATTGGCGGGGGCGATTTTTCCATTCCTGCAACCTTTGATAAACATTTTAACTTTGACAGATATTATACTTTGCATTGGGATTTAACAAAATCTATTAGTCTGGACTTCCAAGCAGTAAATTATTCTAAAATAGATGAACCTTTTGGTGCCATTAATACTTCCTCAAAAAAAGACAGTGTATGGACAAATCTTTTAAACTTTGGAAGACCCACCATGTTCAACCAAACGGCTACAGCCTCCTACACACTACCATTGCAAAAATTTCCTTTACTGGACTGGATGCAAATAAACCTGAACTATCTGAGCAATTATCAGTGGACCGCAGGATCTTTGTTGATGCCATATCTGGGAAATATTATTGAAAACAGCAGCCAAAAACAATTGAACGCTAATCTGGATTTTAACCGACTTTATAATAAATCTCCATTCCTGAAGAAAATAAACACTTTCCAATATGGAGCAAATGGATCCTCAGAAGAAGATAAAAACACCATTTCCCCGGCGCTCAAAGCATTGATGATGCCACTGCTTTCCATCAAAAGAGTTGCTTTAAAATATAGCGAAAACTCAAGAACCACCCTACCGGGATATCTAAATAACATTGGTTTCATGGGACAAAATTGGAAAGCAAAGAAACCAGGATTAAAATTCGCCTTCGGCTGGCAACCAAATAAACAATGGTTAGATCAATTAGGAGAAGAAGGATGGATCACTCAAGATACTACCTTAAATACAAAATACAGACAACAATTTACGCAACAATTTGATATACAAGCTACATTAGAGCCACTCCCCAGCTTGGTTATAGACCTTAGGCTGCATAAATCCTTTTCCAAAAATCATTCGGAATTATTTAAAAAGACCAATCGAAATGGACTTTTCCGTCACCTCAATCCGTATGATGTAGGCGGATTTGAAGTCTCTTTCTTCTCTTTGAAAACCTTATTTGATCAAATAGATGAAGAAACGGGGGTATCTTCCACCTATAAAAAGTTTGAAAGTTATCGTCATATCATCTCTGAACGATTAGGAGAAAAAAATCCATATACCAATGGAGCCACCGATCCGAATAATCCGGACTATGCCAAAGGCTATGGCAAGTATGCAGAAGATGTTCTGATCCCTGCCTTTTTAGCCGCATATCAGGGAGAGGATCCCCATTCACTTCCACTTATGGGCCAGGCGGTTACAGGCCTCAAGTACAACCCCTTGTCAAGAATACAAACTA